>JBAQWN010000065.1:0-8433 GCA_049298935.1 Minisyncoccia bacterium | reverse complement strand
ATTCTATATCTAACTCAAACGCGGTATGGAAATCCCTGATGCTATCTTCGCGGGTCTTAGTCATGTATCTATTGTATCAAACCGACCCGTGCTTTATCTAGATTGGGAGTTTTGAACGATAGGGAGCCCATTTAGACCCACTAACCTCGCATTAGCTGAATCAGTTCCTTGAGCTTTTCGTTCATTCCTTCGCTAATCTGAAGTCGTTTTGGTGAAATACTATCCATTTCAATATCAGTACTTTGAGCGGGCAAAACATACACATTACCGCTTTGAGGATTTTTTCCGAGAACAATTTTCATCCCTTCGTTTTTCATTCTTTCAATAATTTCATCTGTGGGGGTTGTGTAGCCTGGAGCCTCCTCGTCTCCGGCTTTCATTTCCAAATATCCTTCTGGGTCGACGCCCAAGAATGGGAAGGTCTCTTGACTCTCAAACAGCTCTTTTGCCAAAGCTATTATTCGCTCTTCCCTCGACGGTTTTTTCTCGTGGCGGGTTGGCATACCTTCAGACATGATCGAAGTATACCCTAGATTTGCTGATCGCGCAGTATGACAGGGAACTCGCTGGACGGAAATGGGGACAGTCACGATTGTTTGGTCAACAAAATGTACGCGTAGTGCATGGCACTACGTTACCACTTGTAAACGGCAGAGCTAGTCCGTAGCTCGGCGAAGGATAGCTGCCAGACTTTGTCATTCTTCGTTCTCATGTTTCAGACGACTTCCTGTATTCTCAAGATAGTGTACCAATTGCTTATAGAGATATTTTCTACCCGAACCTCCTTTTAGAAATTTCTCTCTACCAAGTGCATCTCGTTTGTCGCAATATGATTCTGCGTATATCAGTTTCCACAAACCAGTTTTTATACGAGTCGTTCTGCCACCAGTGCCAGAATTATGCTCGCCGAGACGGCGTTTCAAATTTTCGGTTTGACCGACATACCAAGATGCATCGTTTTTATTTTCTAATACGTAGACAATATGATACATATGATGGCCACGAAAAACTCGAGGACTCGCCTCGTGGCTCACGCAAAGTATACCGTACGAAGTGCTTACTATTTTAGCCGAATTGGCCTGCCACGCGATGAGCGAGGCATCCGAGCGAATTTTGCGTGGCTGCCAGACTTGGATTCGAACCAAGATACTCAGATTCAGAGTCTGAGGTCCTACCATTAGACGATCTGGCAAGAGCACGGCGCGTAGCGCCGTGCTCCTTAGAAGATACGTTATTGAGCGCGTTTATTCAATACAAATAGAGGAACAGCTCCAGCCGTGTCCCGTGGGTAAGTTATACTAGACTCATACGTCTCCACTTATGCCGACAGGAAATATGAAAGACACGTTTTCTGCGGCGTACGACCAGTTCGCCGATGATATATTCAAGTACGCGTTTTCGCGTACGGGGAATAGGGAAGTAGCAAAGGACATCACGCAAGATACCTTTATGAAGACGTGGCTCTATCTCGCGGGCGGAGGGCAGATCGAGCATATGAAGGCTTTTCTTTTCCGCACGATGCAAAACCTGATCATCGACTTTTATCGGAAGAAAAAGGAGGAGCCGCTCGACCAGATGATGGATGTTGGGTTCGATCCTCCCGATTCTTCTGGAGAAGATGTCGAGCTTCAGGCAGAAATCGGTCTCGTGTTTAAGCAGCTCGACCAGCTCGATCACGATGCGCGCGAGATATTGACACTGCGCTACGTAAACGGTTTTGACCTCGATGAGATAGCTGACTTGCTCGACATATCGAAGAATGTAGCGTCGGTCCGTATCAATAGGGCGATAGAGAAATTGAGAGAAGTTAATAATGTATGAAAAACGACCCCCAACACATTTTCGAAGTATTGAAGAATATTAAACTCGACCCGAATGAGGGTGGAGTTATGAAAGGTAAGTTACTTGAGTTTGTCGCCAACAATCCTGTAAGAATAGTTCCACACGTTCGTCTTAACCAGGGAGAGTTGGTACAATCTCTCTTTAGCAAATTTATTTTAAAAACCATGCCTATAGCACTAATCGTAGCGTTACTACTCGGAGGCGGCGTGACCGTCTCGGCTGAGCACGCGCTCCCGGGAGATGCATTGTATCCAGTAAAGACACAAGTAAATGAGAAGCTCGCCGGCCTTGTCGCGATCTCGACAGAGAGCAAGGTCGCGTGGGACGCTAAGCTCGTCGATCGTCGATTGGTAGAGGCAGAACAGCTCGCCGCACAATCGAAATTTAATGATGCCGCAAAGACGGTTATCGGGGAGAGTCTTAAGGATATTGTCGCCCAGGCAAATGAACACCTGAGCGCACTTCAGGCGAACGACCCTGAGAAGGCGATGCGCGTGAGTGCTAATATCAGTGCGGCTCTCAAAGCGCATGATCAGATATTGAACTCATTCGAAGAGGAGCATGCTTCGACGACCCCAGAAAAGACTGAGAGCGTAAAGAATTTGCACCAGCAAGTGAAGAATGAGTTGCAGGGTGTCTTAGCTCATGAGCACGAGATCAGTGATGATATTGCGCGTAATGCTGGTATGGTAGCAGTTGTCGCAACCACGACTGATGCCGCGATTACTGCACTACCAGTTTCTTCTTCGACGACCCCTGTAAAGCCATCGATAATCGGAGGCTCTCAGGACGATGACGACGATGATGCGGTCAGAGCACCAACATCTTCGGCGAAGCCTTCGATAACAGGCGAGTCTCGCGAGAGTAAATCGAGTTGGAAGTTTTGGGAAGATGGTGACGGTGATGACGATTAATAACTAAACACAAACCGCCCAAAGGCGGTTTGTGTTTAATGGTACGCTACATATATGAACAACAAAATAATTGGGATTATTGCTGGGGTAATTGTGCTTGGAGGCGCGTGGTATCTCGTAGCGACTCCATCGAAGGTTGGAGATACCTCGGACGTAGCAACGACGACCTCTCAGGTAGCGTCGTCGACGACAGTAGCGACTCAGGCTCCAGTGAAGAGTGGTACAGCCCAAAAGGCGCCGCTCCCACCCGCAAAGGTAAATGGTGTTGGCCCGTTCTCATACTTGTTTAGTCTTAAACAATCGCTGGTGTGTACTATCAAAACGAGTCCTGCAAAACGCACGGGGACGATGTATATCGCTGACGGGATGATGCGCGCAAACCTCAGTGGCTATGTAAACGGAGTACTCACGAATACGGTGATGATCTCTAGCGGGGAATATCTATATGTATGGACGAGAGGTTCAACGAGGGGTCTTAAGCTCCCTGCCGCAGTCAGTGTGAGTGGTAGTGCTATAGCAAGTAATGGAGGTTTCGACCCAGTGTCGAATCTCACGTACTCGTGCAATCTGTGGACAAAAGACGCGAGCGTTTTCGCACCTTCGTCCGCCGTCTCGTTCTCAAATTCACTCTAGGAGCGATCTACCGTGAGGGTGCGGGAGGACTTGCTTTTTATAAAAAAGTATGTTATTCTCGCAATAACGTTATGAAAGATTTCAAGAGTTCACATAGTTACGGTAAGCGGGACTACAGCGCAAAGCGTGGGCCTTCTATGTTTAATCACGGCTCCTCTGATCGCCAGACAGAGACTCATAAGACGACCTGTGACGGGTGTCACGCCCCTTGTGAAGTGCCGTTCCGCCCTAATGGCAAGAAGGCTGTCTATTGCCGCAATTGCTACAAGGGGAAGGAGACGACAACCTCGTTTACGGGTCAGCCGTTTTCGTTTTCGAGTGAGTCTAACAGGGAAGACTCAGGCTCAAACGACCTAAAAAAGCAGTTCGGCATTTTGAATACAAAACTCGACCGGCTTATCTCGGCTATCGAAGCACAAACCCGCGCCCTCTCCTCTTCTCGTAGCTAGCTATAAAATAGTAAAACAAGCTTGACAACTAGACAACACTATGCTACACTTGCATTAGTGAGTATGTAGCTCGTTTCTAGCAAATGAGCAATCAAATAAAATAAATTGGGGAGAGTAAGGTTATGTTCGATATATTGTGGGCGATCAAGGCATTCATTTGCGGCAAGTGGTTACATCAGTCCGCCTACTGTCCGAGGGGCAAGTCATTTAATTTGCCTGCTCCTGTATCCGCAAGGCGCATTAAGATGCTTGCGTGGTTTTGGGGATTTAGGCTCATGACCTTCCAGGAGGCCAAGGACATGCGAGACAGGTGTTGGAGATCGGACAGCGATGTCGGATTCTCTACATTCTTCAGATGGGCTGGCATGGCATGGGAATTGGGTGGTGAGAAAAGTAACACTTTTCTCGTCATTCCACACTAACTAAGGAAGAGTTCTTTATTTAAAAGGGTGTCCATTCGTGGACACCCTTTTTGTATGCGCGGCGAAGCTTGACACAGCATTGATAGTATGATATTAGTTATATTGGAAGCTAACAAACAAGAGGAGGGAGGTCCGATGGGAGAGTTGGGAGAAGGTGTGGAGGGTATCTTGCCGACCAGGACCCTTTCTAGGGTTGGGTTGGGTTTCGAAGCAACCTTTATAGAGTCTTTTCGAGTTGAGGCTGAGGATTTGTCTGATGAAGATGGGAAAGATGTTGCGGTGAAGTATGCTCGAAAAAGGGCGGAAAAGCTCCAGCTTGAATATTGCGATCTTGTGAGTATGGAGAATACTCTAGCAACGGGAAATTTTCCTGAGCAGATGCATTTCACTATAAGATACAGCAATATTCTGGTGATCAAGATGACTGATCCGACGCCGGAATCACGAAAGTGGGCGGAAGCCGAAGCTTTCCGAAAATCTCTTTCTTTCGCAAGAATGAATGAGCTCGGGTTTACGGGTCTCAAAGGAGAACCCCTTGAGGTAGAGGCACTGTCTGACGTTCCTATTTGAGAGTTGTGTTGTTCCCGGTCCAAGAGCCGTCCTGCGAAAGTGGGGCGGTTTTTTATTTGGTAATAGGGTACTATGCGCTTACGACATGAAAATCAATTCAGCAGAGTTTAAGAAGGGGATTATCGGCACCGACGTCATTTTGACGGACGGCGTACCTCAAGTCGCTTTTGTTGGGCGCTCAAACGTTGGCAAGTCGAGTGTGATCAATTCGCTCGTGAATAGGAAGGACTTGGTGAAGGTCGGCAATAAGCCCGGCAAGACTACCGAGATTAACTTCTTCTCTATCAATACTAAGAAGTGCTATTTTGTCGACTTGCCCGGGTATGGTTACGCCGAGACATCGCCCAAGCAAAAAGAGAAAATCGAGAAGCTGATTTTGTGGTATTTGATGTATTCAGAAGCACGTCCGCACAAGGTCGTGCTTATTCTTGATAGTAAGGCAGGGATGACCGCTTTTGATACTGAGATGATTCGCGTGCTCCGCGAGCAGGGGCATCCGTATCTTATCGTTGCAAACAAGTCTGATAAGTTGAATCAAAAAGAACTCTCAGCGCAGATTCGGACAATTAAAGAAATTGCTCATGAGGCGACGGTGTATCCCTATTCTGCAATAACGACTCGTGGAAGTGCTGAACTTTTGGAGGAGATTTTTAAAGATTAGCGCTTGTCGCTCTTAGGGAGAGGAGTATACTTTTGCGTATGGGATTTAATGGGCCACCGAAAGCGAAAGTCGTAGAAAAAGAGAATAGTCCTCTCGCCACTGAAGGTGGCGTAGAAACGCGTGAAAAGAGTGGAGAGGCGTTCAGACAGACAGTCGAAGCGGGCATTAGGGAGGCGCTCGATATTATTCGAGATCGATTCGAACATGCTGAAAATCCGCTCGACAATCTAGCGTTCCATAACACACGACACACAGAGGGAGTTATCGAGAGAATGAAGATGATCCTTGTAGCGTTGCAAGCGGAAGAGCGAGTAGCTCTTCTTGGGGAGCTTGTCGCGGCATATCACGATATTGTGCAGAAGTATGACGTGGTCGATGGCATGCGTAAGCGGAATATCGGAGCGAATGAACAAGAAAGCGACGCAGAGCTCTTCGCGTATATGCAAGCCCGTCAACAAGTCTTTAGTAAGGAAGATGTCATGATCGTAAACGAGACGATTGAGGAAGCGACGACTCCAGATTGGAATGTCACAAACAAGACAGTCTTCCAGCCAAATCAGTCTCGGTACTCAGGAGACATTGCACGCGCACTTGCGTTCGCTGATCTCGGTACGGCGGGGATGGAAGAGCCCGATGCCTACATCGTCGATGGCAACAACTTATTTCGCGAAGAGAATATCGATATTGCTGATGCGCTTCAGAATCCTGATTTGCTTACTGATACTCAAAGAGAGTCCTTTACAAAGAGGATGCTCGCGTGGACCAGTTCTCAGCCTTCTTTCGCAGAGGGTCGCAAAAATCTTCTTGATGTTGAATTGGGGAGTCTGCCAGAAGAAAAAGCTAAAGCAGTTAAGGAATTGTTCCTCCATTTTGACAGAAACATCCGGAGAGCCGAACAGAATGTCACGCATCGCGAGAAAATGTCTTTTGAAGAACTCGCGCAAGACTTTGGTTATAAAGTGCCGTCACTCGTGAGTGTTGGGTGATACTCCTGATTGAGTCTCGAGGCGATATACTAAGACGATGATTACTTCTGTGGCTTTTTTACCTCGGCGATTTGGTGCATTCGCTTCTATTATCTCTCGCAATGTTTTCGTTCTCGTTAACGGAATAATCTTTGCGGTTGCCGGACTCTTGATATTTTTTGGTTCTCTTCAAGAGGGGATCTTTCTCGGGTTCGTTACGACCGTCAACATAATCATCGGAAGCATCCAAGAGATTGGGGCGTGGCTGACGCTCGATAAATTACAATTGCTTGCCGCTCCGCGCACTGTTCGGGTTGCAACTGACGGTACCGAGTCGGGGGTTCTCGCTGAAGAAATATTAGAGAAGGATTCGATTAGGCTCTCTATGGGAGATCAGGTTCCCTGCGACGGCGTCTTGTCGTCTTCACACGGGTTTGAAGTCAATGAAGCGCTCATCACGGGTGAGTCGCACGCATTTTTGAAAAAGCCGGGCGACGCGATTTTTGCCGGAAGCATTGTCACTTCGGGAGTCGGTCTGTTAGAGGTCGAAAAAGTATTTGCTGAGAGTCGGATTGCGCTCATGACGAAAAGTGTAAAGAAATATTCCTCTACTCTCAGTCCGATTCAATACTCGATCACCACGCTCATACGATATATCGGATATTTGCTCTTATTTATCATTGCGATGGTCGTCGCAAGAGGGTCTCTCGCACACATCTCGACGATAAGTATTATTCGAGACGTCGGAGCTCTGACGAGTGTTCTGCTACCTCAGGGGTTGGTGGTGATTGTAACTATATTTTTCTCATATGGCGCGTACTATCTCAATAAGAGAAATGTTTTGCTCCAAGAAGTGAATGCAACGGAGAAAATCGGCAGGATTAAAAACCTTTGTGTCGACAAGACGGGAACACTGACCGACAATCATCTTGTTATCGAACAGCGCAACCTCGCTCCTGGTATAAGCGACGAGCGCGCTACTGAGTCTGTTGCCGCATATATCAAGGGCACTGGTGATGCGTCACAGACCATCAAGACTATTCAGAAAACTCTTGTGGGCGAATATTCGGGAACTGTCGTCGACAGTCTGAGCTTCTCGTCATCGCGCCAGTTTGGTGTGGTAAAGGTCATTGATTCTTTTGGAGAGCGCGTGGTGGCGGCTGGAGCTCCCGATCTCTTTATTCCATACCTAAAGACGCTCGAAGAGAGAGGATGGATGCAGAGATATATAGACACGGAGGCGAAGATTGGTAAGCGGTTGATTTGTTTTGTTGAGTCGGCGTCTGCTGTTTTGCCACAAAATATTTCAGAACTTGAGGCTTCTGTGATCGCACTTTTCGTTCTCAATAATTCTCTGCGAGAAGGGGTGAAAGATGCAATTCATTTCTTTCAGGAGCGCGGGGTCACGGTCAGGGTTATCTCGGGAGATAACCCTGCGACGGTTCAAGCTGTCGCTCGAGCGGCAGGTATTATGAATGTTGAAGATGTCATAAGTGGATCTGAAATGGATGGGTGGACCGACGCTGATTTCTCGGCGAAGGCACACGCCTATACTATCTTCGCGCGGATCAAGCCAGAGCAGAAAGAGAAGCTTGTAGAAGCATTAAAACGTGATGGCTTCACCGCTATGATTGGAGACGGCGCAAATGATGCGCTTGCTATCAAAAAGGCTGACCTCGGTATTGCTATGTTTGACGGCGCGCCAGTCACGAGGAAGCTCGCGGCGATTGTATTGGTGAAGAATAGTTTTGCGGACTTGCCAAATGGTGTCCGTCTCGCTGATAGCATTATTCAATATATTGAGATGTGCGCGAGCATCTTTTTCAATCAGGTTCTCGCGGCACTCTTCTTCTTCAGTATCATCACAGCATTCGGATACTCGTTTCCCTTTATGCCGCTCAATATCACTTTCATAAATTACTTCACAACCGGATTGCCGACAGCACTTATCTTCTATTGGATCGCACGACCTTCAGT
>JBAQWN010000064.1:0-2520 GCA_049298935.1 Minisyncoccia bacterium | reverse complement strand
CCCGATAGTACCTGTGCGTCTTCTCGCAAAAGTTCAGCCTCTTCAAGTGCTGCTTCAAGTATCGGTACGAGATTTTTTGCATGCTCGCGCTTCGCGAGCGCGGGGAATACTCCCCCGTATTCTTTGTGAATATCTATCTGCGAAATGAGAGCGTTACCGAGTATGGTAAATTCGGTACGATTTTCATCACCAACACATTCAAGTATTGCTATTGCCGTCTCATCGCACGAAGTCTCGACAGCAAGAATCTTCATACCGTACCCGAAAGGGGAGACGGTGGCGTATGTTCCTTTAATATTACCCAAGGAAGCGGATCACCCCACGCAAGACGAAAGGCCGAAGCTTGTGGATGCCCATTACCGCCATACTTCTTGGCAATAGCAGACACATCGACACTTGGATCACTCCGGAGCGACACGTTTATGACGTCTCCATGGAAATTTACAATAACGCCAATTGGCGGCTTGAGATGTGCAAGTCGATTACCTACATCAGACACAAACATATCTGCAGCATTTGCGAGATAACACTCATACCCTTCAAACGATATGAGTATTGCTTTCTTCGAAATCTGCTCGACGAGTATTGCGAAATATTCAGCGTATATCCTTCCGCGCTCGATGATCGTCGCGCGCTCAGCCTCATCTTCAATCCGTGCCACCAACGAATCCCAGCTGTCGAAGTGAAAAGGTTGCACATACATATACGAAAGTGCGGCGCGCGAATCTGCCAGTTTAAAAACATAGCGATCGCCATCCTCAACATATTTCAACATCATCGGGACCGGCACGTCAGGATGAAAATACGCCCACGCGATTGTTGCACCAGAGCGGTTCGCGTCGAAAATATGCTCAGGCATACTCTCAACCACATCTCTATTTCCTAAATGATGATCGAGAACGGTGACCGAAGATGCTGTTGCGATGACTCCATTCATAATCTCTAACGGGTAACAAAAATCTATAAAATAAAGAGTTCTGCCTGCAAGCCCTTCAGGAACAGGACGTCCGTGCTTCACGGGAATATATTCTGCAGTGTCACCAAACTTCTTCCACGCGGCATAGGCTCCACCAAAACCGTCTGGACAACCGCCATGATAGAGAACTGCAATCTCCTTATGATGCGTGTGCATATAATTAGTGTACTTGGTTACCGTACAAAACGCACATAGATACCGGCAGGAATAACTCGTTCTGATTGTGACTCTTTAATATAAAGCTCGCCACACTCGCCATCGACCGGACCAAAAGCACTCTCGAGAGCTTGAGCAAACGAACGTGCCGCATAGCCAGCCGCATAACCATTTACAATAAGAAATGCGCCGGGAGAGTCCTTCAAAAGGTCACGAAGCGTTACGAGCAATGTAGGGAGATCATCTTCGATATTCCACACTTCACCCTTGGCTCCACGACCAAATGCTGGCGGGTCGAGAATGATGCCGTCATAACGAGACTCACGACGAGCTTCACGTTTAGCAAAAGCGAGTGCGTCATCAAGCACCCAACGCACAGCATCTTCAGCAACTCCTGAACGTCGAGCATTACTGTGCGCCCAATCGAGAGACTGTTTCGAAGAATCAACGTGCGTGACAAACGCTCCTGCCTTTGCCGCAACGACTGAGGCGATGCCAGTATAGCCAAAAAGATTGAGCACCGAAGGCGCGGGCGGGCGATTTTGCAGCGACTGGGGACCGTGTCCGAGGGAGCTAGAAATCGCCCGCACGCGCCCTTCCAACCACTCCCAATTCGGTGCTTGCTCGGGGAAAATACCCGTGTGCTTAAAGCCGGTGAGCTGAGCAGAGAAACGTGTGTCGTTCCACGAAACTTCCCATGGATCGGGGATCGGTTTTTTTATATCCCACGCACCATTCTTGTCGCGAAAGGCGAACACAGCATGCGCACTATCCCAGAGCTCTGGCTTCTGCTTACTCCACAATGCTTGCGTCTCAGGGCGTGCAACGATAACCGTACCGAATCGCTCAAGCTTCATATTCTCACCTGAATCAAGAAGCTCGTAGTCACTCCAGCCCGCAGAAACAAGATGCTGATCGTAATTTATTTTTTTAGTCATAACGCCTCGGGATGTTTCGCGCTCCATGCATAGAAAACGACTGCAGCCGAAACCGCCGCATTTAATGACTCGGTACGTGGATGCATGGGGACGTTGAGAGTGACATCGCAATGCTCGAGCGTCTTCTCGCGTATGCCGACACCCTCATTTCCGACAATAAATGCGCTTGGAGTATCAAAAGCTTCTGCGCCGAGAGCTGCTGTACCGTCCATCGCGAGACCGTAGACCCAAAAGCCTTTTTCTTTCAGCACCTTGATCGCATTGTTCACATTACCGATCGAAACAAGAGGAATGCGGAAGGCCATGCCGGCAGAAGTCTTCACGACCGTGCCAGAGATGCCCGCTTGATGATGTTCAGGGATAAGCACGCCAGCGAGACCAAAAGCGGCCGCCGAACGGATGATTGCACCGACATTGTGTGGGTCCTGCACTTCGGCCAAAATCGCTACC
>JBAQWN010000063.1:0-21355 GCA_049298935.1 Minisyncoccia bacterium | reverse complement strand
TTATTAGTACTCTTTTCCCTTTATTAAGATCTAGAAGCCTCTCCAGATCAGACATATCGGAATGGGCATAATTGAAAACCTGCGCATGAGATAGCTTGATACCCATTTGGATACTCCTGTGATTTCTCTTGTCAGAAAGAATTATTTCTTCGCCTGAGTCTTCGATATTCTTCCCGTAAAACTGCTTACAATATCTTCGACTATCGACTAATGATGGAATAGCGCCAATGTTTGCAAGCAATCCCGTTGCAAATACAACAGAACTTTCTGATTTTTTGAAGTTTGCTATTTTCTCTTCTAGTTGCTCGAGAATCCGGAGATTCCCACCAAGTCTTCTTGATTCACAAGTGCCATTACCAAATTTATTCAGAGCACTCTTTGCAGCATCAAGCACTTCTTTTCTTTTAGTTAATCCTAAGTAATTGTTTGAGCAAAACGAGACAGTCTCTCGATCCCCCACCATCATTACAGGTGCGGGTAATTGATCCACAATCAGGTCATCATCTTCGAGATGATTTGCTTTCAGCCAATCGTACGCATCATGAAGATCTTCAATTATATTTGGATGTTTATTGTTCATATTTATGATTCCCAAATCCGATTATCTCACGAAACTCAAACATGAAGGGAGATCTGGATAGCAGACCATTTTTTGCTGCGTCCAGAATTCCACTCTTCCAACTATCAGTCTTACTGTTCCTAACTTGATAAACGTTTTCCTTCTTTTTTAGGTACTCATCAGATTCCAAAAGATCTAATACAGCTGTGACGTAAATACCCTCCTTTTCTCTAAAGAGCTTGTATGTGTCGTCTATTCTAAATTCATCCAGGCTGGGTGACATTACTTTTTCGAGTACAGAATTTAATGTCAGCTGTTCTAATCCCGCCTCACAAATTAAATAGAGAATGAAAGATTTCCAGCAGAGCAGCTTATTCCTCAAGAATAGATCAACGTCTCCAAATACATAGGTGCTGAAGGCGTTTATGGTTAGCCATACCTGAAACCATCTCTCATAATCTTTTAAGTAATCTGAATCAGTCAATAGCGGTATCTTAAACGATCCTGTCTCAGGAACTATCTTGAATGAACGTCCAATTATCGCATCCTGAACCTGACCAAGTGTCACATATTCACCTGGAAATACGTAATCCGGGATAAAGCCATTCGCCAAATTAAATCGCTTGTAGTTGGAGATGAATTCAGATATTTGAGCCTTAACAGTATCTTTGTGCTGCAAGGCGCTGTCCTTGAAAACTACAACTACGTCAATATCGCTGTAAGCAGGAATGCCGCCGCCGTACGAACAATTTCCTCCCAGAGAGACATATGCCAAGTTGTCAGAAAATATCTTCGCCGCGTCCACAAAATCTTTGAGACTTTCCGTAGTGAAATCTAACTTTGAAAGCTGTTTTTCAGCGTCGTCCTTTAAATTGAGAATCTTTTCTTCCAGAAGGTTTTTCATTTTATAAATCACCGCACGTATTGTTTATGAATATATTTTCAACTACAGCATTTGTTCCGGTAAAAAGAGCCATGATTATGGTATCTGATACCTCGCCTGGATCCATAAACTCCGTCTTATCGTCATTAGGAAGATCCTTATAGAAAGGGGTGTTCACTGCCCCTAACCTTACACTTATAACCTTAATTCGCTTAGGTCTCAATTCGTGCCTAAGACTTTCTGAGAACCCTTCAACCGCGAATTTGCTCGCCGAGTATAAAGTCCATCCGGCAAATCCTTTTATCCCTGCTACAGATGATATGTTGCAAATGACTGAGTTTGGCTTAGAAAGCAGGGGTAGAAAGATTTTTGTTGTAAAAATTAGGCCCTTAACATTTGTACCGAAGATGTATTCAAAATCTGATTCATCAGTATTTTCAAGTGACTTTTCGTATCCCACCCCAGCACAATTTATGAGACAATCGATGTCACTATTCTCGAGTCCGCTCAAGATTCTCAACACGTCATCTTTTGCCCTATTGATGTCCATTGTTTTGGAAACATCACACGGTATTTTGAAACAATTCTCGCCATTTATTTTCGCATCCAGCGCTTTTCTCGATAAAAGAAAAACATTATCTCCATTCTCTGTTAGTCTCTTTGTTAAAGAGTAGCCTATACCTGAACTTCCTCCCGTAATAACAATGTTTCTTTTCATTGAATTTTGGCGCATTTATATATAAAGCATGCTGGTCGTACTAATACCTTTCCATTGCTGTCTTGAAATTTAATCAGATATTCTCGCAAATCATCAAATACCTCTTTTATATATTCAGTATTGTTGAAATGTGATTCCAAATGAAAATTAATAAACACCTCCAAAGCTTCTTCCAATGAAGAATATTCAATACAATCCCCCACATAGGGCGTAACAGAATAATCAACCTGACCCTTATTGTGAAGATCTTCGAGTATGGAATCTAATGCTAGTTTTGAAAGGCCTTGAGTCCCTTGTTTGTACAAACCAGGAATATCACGCCCCCATTGTTTAACTAATATCTGTTGCTCATCCGAAAGCCAGTCGGAATGAATAATAAATAGACTCGACCCCACGCGCATATTTTCATGGAACATTTTCGTTATTATTCTTTTTACCTCTCGCAAGCCGTTTTCTAGACCAATCTTTTCAATGAGCTGGTAAACAGAATGCGAATAACTCCACAGACTGAAAATAAGATCAAAACTCTTTTTTGTATTTTTAAGATAATCCAGCGTATCGGACTGTTGGTATTCTATATGTGCGTACTTGCTGAATCTTTCACGACTTTTTGCTAGCATGGGTTGACTTAAATCAACCAAGGTCATTTCTCTCACGCTCATTTCTTTTAAAACAACTTCCGTTCCTCTGCCTGTGCCAGATCCAAGTTCCAAGACATTTACGTCAGTTTTCTTATTCAATCCTGTTAGAAACTCTCCAAAGAGATCCAAATCTGTCTTGCCAGAAAATGCATATTCCTTCAATAATCTGTCATAGTAGTCCGGTTCAACATAATCCTCTACTCTTGCAGTTACTTTCAACCAGGGATGAGCCTGGTACAAATCTTTGATTTCGGCTTCACTACTCGAATTCATTTTAACCGCTCCCTCATTAAAGGAAATATTTGGGCCTCACGGATGCTTTTCCCTGCAAGGAAGCTAAATAGGCGTTCTGAAACACCGAATCCAAATGTAGGCGGCATACCGTACTCCATTGCTTCTACATATTCGAAGTCAGCCATTTGAGCTTCTTCATCTCCAGCATCCCTAAGCGCCTGCTGATTCTCGAAACGCACTTGCTGGTCTACGGGGTCATTAAGCTCGTTGAATGCCTTCCCGACTTCACTTCCTCCTAAAAGAATCTGGAACCGATCTACTACGCGCGAGTCATCTTTTGACTTTTTCGCGAGCGGCTCGAGATACACAGGCATTCCAGTGAGGATCGCTGGGCCACCAATAGTCTTTCGAATTTGTTTCCAAAGGAAATCGACTGCACGTCCAGTTTCGGTTATCTCACCGTCATATGCGGGATCGAAATGCTTCCTAATAAGATTTCTTCCTTCATTTGGGGACTGACTGACCTCTCGCGGATCAAATCCATACTTGTCCTTCATTAATTCGTTGTAGTCGAGACGTTTCCACTCCTCGCCAAGATCAACAGCGTATTCTCCCATCGTAAATTGCAAAGTCCCAAATGTATCCTGCGCAACCTTTCGATAGAGCTCAATAAGCATCGGTATACCTTCGCGCGCATCTTTATATGCTTCGTAGAATTCGAAATGAGTGTAATCCTGTGCGTGCTCATAAGACATACCTTCGTTCCGAAACACTCTCCCAATCTCAAAAACCTTTGGCAATCCTCCAATGATGAGTTTCTTATGCCATAGTTCATGAGAGATGCGCAGGTACACCTCGATGTCGAGTGCGTTATGTCGCGTAATGAATGGGCGCGCCTCCGCTCCACCAGTCTTCGTTTCGAGTATCGGAGTCTCAACTTCAACGAAACCACGATCGAGCATAAAAGAACGAATGGCATTCCAAAAGACAGATCTTTTCTTTATTAATTCAGGAACTTCCGGATTGAGCAACATATCAAGATAACGCTTCCGATATCGTTCGTCTTCGTCTTTCAATCCAAACCACTCGTCAGGCACCTGCCGAATGCTCTTGGAAAGCATACGCCATGAAGAGGCAAGAAGGGAGTTCATTCCACGTTTTGTGACGAAAGCAGTACCGGACACCTCAATAAAATCACTTATGCTGACAAACTCCAGGAATTGATCGAATGCCTGATCGCCAACTTCGTCTTTTTTGATGAGCACTTGTATACGTCCGGTTCCATCAAAAAGATCAACGAACACAAGACCGCCCTGATCTCGCAAGGACATTATTCTTCCCCCGAGAGTTACAACTTGTTTTGCATCAAGAAGATCCTGAAATGAGGCCAGGAAGGCAACATTATCGTGCGTACGATCTGACTCTGCAGGATACGGGTCAATGCCAGCTTGCTGCATCAATTCTAGCTTCTTCAAGCGTTCCGATCTGAGGTCATCCGTGGCCATATATTAGCTTCAGTATAAGCTAATTGTGTTGTTTTATCTATGTCTGGCATTCCTGTTTCCGTGAGTTATATGGAATCCAGAGGTCGTTATAAACACTAAGTCTCGTCAGTTCGATTCCGGCGCCCCTGCTCAAAATCAGATCAATTCCACTGTGATTGCAACACGAAACATCGCCGAATACGAGAAAAGGAATCGAACTGGATATATGTTGCATCTGTTACATAACAGAAAAAGCGCCTCTAGTATTTAGGCGCTTTTTCTGTTGACCATGGGGGTCGGTACAGTACCGATTTTGCCATGGGGGCCGGTACTGGTTCCTGGCGTCACAACCGTGTTGCGGGGGCCGGAATTGAACCGGCGTCTGGAGGTTATGCTTACCACTACAATTTTCATTGCCTTATAGTTTGTGGTCTGGACTATGCCTTCATCCGCTAATTAGTGGATGTCTACCGTCTAGTCTCTACACCTTTCCCGCCACCGCAGCGGGACTTGGCTCGACATTGCCGTGTGCCCGAAGACACGAGGGTTTCATCGAATTTGGCAGATAATCTTATGCGCAATTGCTCGCGCACACGCCCGAATTGTTCAAGCCTCCCGAGGTACCTCTCCTCTACCCCGCACTTACAAGTATACACAAAGAAAATATCAGGGCAACCTGAATATTTTGACTTAAGTTAGATCGCCTTAAATTCGCGGAAGACAGATTCATAACGCGCAATGGTGCGACGAGCGAGCGTGTCAGAAAGATTAAACGCCGAGCCCTCGTGCGCAATCTGATTGCGCACTTTGTGAGCCTCCCAAGCATCGCTCAGCGAATGGAGCTCTTTCGGATCAACACTTTTTAACCTCTCACCGAGACTCTCACCGGCATACCCATTTTTCATTAAGATGTCATCGAGCATAATATCAGCCTCAATAATAGCGGTGCGCCAATCGCTCGCCGATGCACTCTCTGCGAGTGATTCGATATGGTCCCACCGTTTGTCAGTAGTAGCTGCTGCCCCCTGAGGAGAGACGAGGGTACGATAATGTTCCTCCTCACGCTTACGCAATTCAAAGAGACGTATGAGTAGATAGATAATAGCGACAAGCGCCAGCACCGAGAGTATATATCCCACGACGATAATCCAAAGCCATATATGTGCGAGCATTGCAGAAAACTGTGAGAATCCAATCGAGCCATAACATGAGCCATGCAAACACTCATAAAAAAGACGGAACCAGTATTCAACGTTGGTCTGAGTGGATGGCATTACTCTCTAGTATAAACGAAAAATGAAGCACCCTACGCCCCTTCCACTGCGCGGGCGACAGCAAACAACATTTCTTCTGCCTGATGCGGTGCAGTGAAGTGCATACCTACGGGGAGATGTTTCCCTCCCCTCTCAACGACTCCCATCGGAACAGAGATTGCCGGCATGCCCGTGAGATTTGCGGTGACGGTGAAAATATCTTCGAGATACATCGAGAGAGGGTCGCTCTTCTCGCCGAATTTAAAAGCGGGAGAGGGAGTCGTCGGGAAAGCGATACTATCACATGTCTCGAAGGCTTTCTCATATTCACGACGCAAAACCACTCGTGCCGCATCAGCTCGGCGATAATACGCATCGATATATCCAGACGAGAGTACCGAGGTGCCGAGTAAGATGCGTCGACGTACTTCCGTACCAAACCCTTCGGTACGAGAGAGTAGATAATCGTCGAGAAGGGTCGCACCGCGCGTCGCATGGCCGTAGCGCATACCGTCGAGACGAGCGAGATTGGTCGAGACTTCAGCGGGCATGATAATGTAATACGCCGCGAGAGCATGCGAACTCGTCGGCAACTCAATGTCGACAATCGTGTGTCCTGCCTGCGCGAGCTTTTCGAGACATGCGATAAATACTGCTCGCACATCTTCATCAACTCCTTTTTCAAGCAAGTGCCGCGGAACTCCTACGCGAAGACGCTTCGGAAGTTCACAAACGCCATACAATTCGTCAGGAATAGTCGTCGAGTCAAGAACGTCGATACCGCGGATTGCGTCGTACAAAATCTTCGCATCTTCAACAGTCTTTGTGAGTGGACCGATCTGATCGAGCGACGAACCCATCGCGATAAGTCCTGAGCGCGAGACCGCGCCATACGTCGGCTTCAACCCCACCAGACCGGTGAATGCCGCTGGCTGACGAATAGAACCCCCAGTGTCAGAACCAAGTGCGGCAATACACATATCTGCAGCGACTGCCGCCACAGAGCCACCCGAAGAGCCCCCTGGCACTCGCGAAGGATCGATAGGGTTGAGTGTCTTACCAAATGCAGAGTTTTCAGTCGACGAACCCATCGCAAACTCGTCCATGTTAGTACGCCCGACAAATAGGGCTCCGACTTCTTTTAATTTCTTAATAACGGTTGCGTCATAGGTAGCCTGATACTTTTCAAGCATCTTGCTCGCCGCGCTCGCAATCTTCCCATCTATCAAAATATTGTCTTTAATCGCGAGTGGGATGCCACACAAAAGTGGCGCTGATTCTCCTTCTGTATCAATTCTTTTTTGTGCCTCGGCGATAGCTCCATCATCGGCAGGAAATATCTCGAGGTAGGCGTTCAGCGCGGGATTCTGCGCGTGCGCGGCAGCCGCGCACGCGTCCCAGAGCTCACGCACCGAGCACTCGCGCGCGCGAAGCGCGCGCGCCGCCTCCACTATTGTCATTTCATTTAATCTCTTCATATCGAAAGCCAGCAAACAATAAAAAGCATGTTGAATCGGCCTAGCGGCCTGAGCGCTTGCTTTTTCTTGTTTGCTGGCTGGAGATTATTCATTGTGCGATAATCTGCCCAACAACAAGAGAATCACCCTCACGCGAGGGGAATTGAGCAACCAACTTCTCAGTATCTCTACCAGAGACATGCGGTTCGCCATCTTCACGCATCACATTGCGCAATACCGGCTTCGTCTCTACCACATTCTGAAGATCAAGCCCACTCAGCTGTCCAACGTATCCTAAGATTGCATCGAATTCACTTGTGAACTTCTCGATCTCAGCATCATCAATGCTGATACGTGCGAGTGTCGCAAGCTTCTTCACCTCTTCTATAGTTGCCATAGATAAAACAGTATCACGCCGCGAGCTTTTTGAGGAACGTCGCTTCGTCTATGACCTCCACACCAAGCTCTTCAGCCTTTGCAAGTTTGGTGCCAGGATTTTCACCTGCAACGACAAATGACGTCTTTGACGAGACGGTCGCGGCCGCCTTTCCGCCAGCACGACGCACCCGCGCCTCAGCATCTTCGCGCGAAAGTGTCGGGAGGGTGCCAGTAATCACGACGACAGAGCCCGTAAGTGGACCAGCCGCAGGCGCCGTTACTTTTATAATCGTAAGATGTTTCTCAAGGCGCATAAGAAGTTCTTGATTATTTCTATTTTTGAACCATTCTGCTACCGACTTCCCAATAATCGGACCGATGCCTTCTATTTTCTCGAGCTCTTCAGCACTCGCTTTCTTGAGCGTCGCGAGCCCAGCACCAAGTCTGCCTTGGTGCTGGGCGAGAAGATAGGCATTTTCTTCACCGACGTGTTGAATCGAAAGACCAATCAAAAGCCGGTCAAGAGTGACTCGTCGCGATACCGCAATTGCCGCAATAAGATTATTTGCTTTCGCTTCTTCAAATCCCTCCAATTGCAACAATTCGTCTTTTGTTAATTCAAAAAAATCATCAAAATCAGAAACGAGACTGTGCTCCATTAAGAGCCGAACCGTCTCTTTACCCATGCCGGCAATATCGAGTGCATGCTTCCCCGCAAAGTGAATAAGCTTGCGCGACTGCTGTTCAAAAGAGCCAGAGACCACGCACCGGTGCGCTGATTCGCCCAGTATGCGTTCAACACTACCATCACCACCGCAGAGCGTTGAGTGAGTGGGAAATTTCCACACCTTTGCATTCTTTGAGCGCAATTCGGTAATGACAGAAACGATTTCTGGAATAACATCACCGGCCTTCTGCAAGATGACCGTATCACCGATGCGAATATCTTTTTCTCGTATAAAATCTTCATTGTGAAGCGTGGCGCGCGCAACCGTGGAACCAGCAACGGCAACGGCGCGCAAATGCGCGACCGGCGTCAGCTTCCCCGTGCGCCCCACCTGAAGCGTAATGTCTTCGAGTACCGTTTGGACCTGTTCAGGCGGAAACTTATACGCGATACCAAAACGTGGTGCCTTGCCGGTATACCCAAGCATCTCTTGCTCTCTGCGCGACTCGACCTTGAGTACTGCGCCGTCAATCTGGTAGTCGATTTTTTCTCGCGCACCCCCCTTCCATTTCTTCCAATACGTAAAAACATCTTCAAGAGAGTCCGCGTGTCGATGTTCAGGGTTCACCGGCAAGCCGAGCTGAGCGAGATATTCAAGCTCTTCACTCTGTGTTTTTGGAAATTCTTCTGATGTCGCGGCGACGTCATAGACAAAAACACCGAGCGGACGTCCTGCCGCAATCGCAGGATCCAACTGTCGAATAGACCCCGCGGCGGCGTTCCGTGGATTCGCAAAAAGCGGTTCTCCACTCTGGCTACGCAACTCATTTAACTTCATAAAGCCCGAGCGTGTAAGATACACTTCGCCCTCGACAATGAGATCGACAGGACGTCTCAGGAGCTGTGGTACTGAAGCAATAGTACGGATATTGTGCGTAACATCTTCACCTATTATCCCATCGCCACGTGTTGCAGCTGTGATAAGTGCGCCCTTTTCGTAGGTGAACACAACCTTCAGTCCATCTATTTTGAGCTCGAGATCATAGGTTGGAGCAACGCCACTCACCTTGCGCACGCGCACATCAAAAGCACGAATATCATCTTCACTAAACGCATCATTAAAAGACCACTGCTGGATGATGTGTTTGATTTTCTTAAGGAAAGGTTCCGGGGCTCCAGCGACGATCTGTGTCGGCGAGTCTGCGGTGACCAGCTCTGGATACTGCTCTTCAAGAGTCGCAAGCTCGTATTTAAGCGAATCAAGCGCCTCGGGTGAGAGAGGTGAGAGGTCCTTTTCGTGCTGGAGTGCGCGATATTTCGTTATCGTACTACGCAGGTGTTTCGCCCGTTCGCGTGACTTTTTCGGTACCGGCATTTCACCAGTATACCCAGCACTAACAAATAACGTTAGTGCTGGGTATACCGTTTCTTCTAATAGTGAGCTCGGAGACCGCGAGATGCGAAGCGTGCCCCACTCGGACTTCCTACGGTCGCACACGAAACGTCGTATCCCTGAGCAAAGAGATAGGTCGTGCCCCCAGTACTTTGTGCAGGCTTCGATACGGTTACATCTGCACAGTGCGTACCCCCATCGAGAGAAAAACGCGATGAAACAACCCACCGAGTCGAAGACCATACTTCATTTGAAGAAATTGCAGGGGCCGCATCACAGGTAATCACAGGAGCATTTGCGCTCCCAGGATCGCTTGGAGGATGGGTAAAAAGATTCAGCTGTTGATCGGCATAGAACGCGCATTCAAGTGCCGCATCGGCAACATAAAATGCACTATGCGATCGGAGAGAGTCTGAAGCGAGAATTGACTGTTTGTATGCGATTGACCCAAGTGCAAGACCAAAAGTAAGCATCACCGACATGAAGATAATGGCAATGAGAAGAGCAAAACCTTGTTGTGATTGTTTTATTGCCATGGCGTGAGGTGATCGATAACGGTCACTGAATATGGTATCTCGTGGAAGCTCCACGAGACAGTCGACACTATTTTTTCATCATTTGCATTAATATCAACCAGCTTAATGGTACGCGTGAAAGACGTTTTGACACCCGTTGTGATACCTGGAGTATAGATGCCATTCGACAAATAAAGCGGCGAGGTGCACTGTCCATTTATTCTTGTGCAGGGAGCAAGAGAAGGTATTGCTGGATCAAAATCACACGCCGCGGTCGTATCGGGCGAAGTTCGACACTGTATGACGGACGACATAAAATTACCCCATGCCAAAACCGTGTTGCCAGTGTACACTTTCAAATATTCGTCATCGCGCAAAGCGCGCACATACTCGACCCCTTCTTGTGCAAGATATGAGGCAGTAAACTGATCGCGCGCAGTCTCTGCGGCGACCAGAGCGCGGCTCGCCATGAAGAGTGGGCCGGAGACCGAGAGCGCGAGAATTGTCACGGCGACCATCGCCTCAATAAGAGTGAATCCTCCTTCCTTGTTTATGGATTGTTTCATACTCATATGTCAGACCCACGCATTGTCGCTCCGGTCTCGACCGTAAAGGACTGTTTCGGCTTCCCTTCTCCAGCAGAAACAGTACCTCGCACGATAACAGTTACCCGAGCCTGCACATAGTCTCCTGGCGGCTTGCGTGTGCCATAAGCATAGAAATTAAGCGAATCAATAGTCACCGACGAATCAGTGAGGATCTGCGTTGCCCCATCGATCGTCCTCTGTAAGGCCGATCCCGAAAGGCTGTACGAAATTACACGACCATTACTGTCTTTAAATGAAAATGTAGTACCTCCTGAACAATCACCTATGCCTCCGCAATTGTACACAGATCCCGTACGAATATCGCGCACCATACTCTCAAGGGCAAATGAGAGATTGTTGATACCTGTCGAAATGTTTTGCACCTGACGATTCAAGCCGATCATCACAAGATACGCGCCTGAGGAAAGAGTCATGATGAGAGCAAAAAGTCCTACCGCGATAATGAGCTCAACAAGCGTGTACCCACCTCGAATTCGTTTATTTTTCATAAGCAAGGTGAGGCACTCGTCGTTATTTGTCCAGACGCTAGAACTGAAACAGAACGTGATCCTCCTTGTGCCGAAGAGAGTGTGAGGCATGCTGTCGTCCCAGCAATAAATGTTCCATTCGGGCTTATCAGAGGATCAGGATTCGGTCGAGCAAAGACGATGTCGAGCGAAGTTAAGTTGCCGAGATTTGTGCACAATTTACCTTGTGGCGCAGGTGGGTATGCGCAAAAATCACTTATGGTGATGTTATTCCCTAGCGTAGTAGCAGAAACCCATTCTCCATTACTCGAATCATACTTGCAGTTGCCTGGTTGAGCATCTGGCGCTGACATATCGGTCGTTGGATGACACACTGACGCCAATGACGGCAGTGGGTACACATCAGCAAAAAGTATAAACGATCCAGGCGCTCCATGGTCAAGATGAATACCATATCCTGTTGGATATACACTAATCGCCCGACCACCGATACCGTGAGTCTCAACCGAACGCAATGACAAAGCAACGTCATATGCTGTATTTGCAAGGATAAGCGTCTTGTTGAAGGTGCTCTGACTAGAGAACACGACTGCGGTAATGCTAGTGATAATCGCAAGCACCACCAAAAGCTCTACCAAGGTGAACCCAGCACTAACAGTTAGTGGCTGGGTGAAACCGCGACGAGAAGGAAGTAGGTGAAAAGATTCCATTGGGTAAAATAAGCGAGGAGGAATCCGGCTGCCAGAAACGGCGCGAATGGCACCTCTACTCCCATTCTAGAGCCGCGAGGCCTCTGCAACAATAGTACTATACCAATAACTGATCCGATCCAGAATGAAAAAACAAAACCCGTAAGTGCCACGGGGCCAACAAGAAGAGAAAGACCTAGAGCAAGAGGTGCGTCTGCAAACCCCATTGCACGTCCTCGTGAAAAGAAGTGGATAGCGGCAAGACTCAGTGCAATACAGAAAGCAATGAAGAGCGTCTCAGAAAAATAAGTCAGCGAGGGCGCACCAAAAAAGCCGGTCACAGCACTTACAAAAACAAATATCCAAAGAAGCGAAGACGGCAATATCTGATGCGCGAGATCATAGAGTACCAGAGCAAGAAGTGTTGAGAGCGAAAACAACATAAGAGGAAGACTCGCGGAAAAGCCGATGGTCAAGTATGCGAGCGAAAAGAGTACTCCGAGCGTCACCTCAGAAGCGGGCGCTAGAAGTGAGATACGCGCATCACAACACTGCGCACGACCACGCGAAACGACAAATGAGATGATTGGGGCAAGAGAAAATGAGTTGAGTGGAATATCGCACACATCACAACGAGAGCGCCCAACAAAGAAGCTTTGTCCCGTGTGGAGTCGTGCGACAAGTACACCAATGAAACTCGCGATAATCGCGCCGAACGCAAAAAATACAAAACTTATCGCAAACGTCATTATGAAAGACAGTATACCCAGCACTAACCGCACCGTCCATAACCCGTCACACCGTAAAGTTTGGCTGAAATCAACATATCAATCGGTTAGTGCTGGGTGTACGTAAAAACCCCGCCAGAGCGGGGTTTTTACTCAAAGATATTTCTTAACTTAACAACTCGTCTCTGTTGCTTCAAGAGCGGCTGCAGTCGTTGTTCCTGCTCCTGTGCTGTCAACACAATAGAATGTACCTATGGTCGATACAAGAGCCGATGATACTGCATAGGCCGTACCATTTGCAGCAACGTTACAAGTCACCCCTGTGCCAACACCGTTTGCCACCTCAGCTGCTGCTACCTGCTTCATGACAGTTGGGTCACCGAAGAGGTTTGTGGCACAATCGCTCTCAACATCAAGGTTTGTACCGTAGTTACCATTAGTGTTGAAGTAGATCTGAGCCTGAGTTCGAATACCGCTCACGTCTGCCATAATAGCCGCATCATTACCCTTTGAGCGTGCAGTATTAAGAGAAGCAAGTACGACTGCCGAGAGAATACCGATGATGGCGATCACGACGAGAAGTTCGATGAGAGTAAAACCGCGAGAGTAATTAGATTTCATATGAGAGTAATATTAATTTGAAGGTGGACACTCGAAGAGTGCCGCAAGCGCCGTCGTACTGTTTGAAGAACCGCCTGTCGAGTCAACGCACCAGAAGCGCGCCGCATTCGAAGACAGTCCGGACGAGACTGCATATTTGGTCGCGTTTGCGTTACAAACGACAGCACCCGCACCATTCGCCACTTCGGTGCCCACAATTGCCTTTGCAACAGTTGCATCGGAACAAACACCAGTGTACGTATTGCCTATGCCATAGAAAATCTCGGCCTGCGTCTGAATGGTCGAGAGGTTAGATTGGATAGCCGCATCATTACCCTTTGAACGGGCAGTATTGAGTGAGGCGAGGACGACTGCCGAGAGAATGCCGATGATGGCGATCACGACGAGAAGTTCGATGAGAGTGAAGCCTTGGGAACGGTTTTTATGCATATTACTTTGTATACGGTTAATGTCTGAATTGTACCCTTATCACAGACAATGCTGTAATGGGGCTGTGGATAAGGATGGGGATAACTATGACCTTTCTTTACACACCATCTCGCAAGCTACATGGCACCAGCGAGATTATAGATAGGCAAGAGGACTGCAGTGAGCAAAATACCGACACCAACACCTAGAAGGACGATCATAATCGGCTCAATAAGACTCACTAGCGTATCAACCGAATTTGACACTTCCCTATCATAGAACTTGGCAAGCGTCGTGAGAATCTTGGCAAGCTCACCCGTCTCCTCACCGACTTTCGTCATAGCTACCATGATTCCCGGTATTTCTGGATGCTTATCAAGAGCGTCGGATATAGGTGAACCGCCCTTCACATCTGCCGCGACGCTCGCCAGAATCTTTTCATACAGAGAATTACCAACGACCGAACCGGTAATCTCTATCGCTTCAATAACCGAAATACCTGAGAGAAGCATCGTAGAGAGATTGTCTGCAATACGAGCAAGATAGAGCTTGGCATAGAGGTCGCCCACATAAGGAACTGAGAGCTTCAAGCTATCAAGAGTGAGCTTCCCGCTCTCAGTCTTCCCTAAGTTCCATAGATACAATCCTCCCGCAACGAGAATTAATACGATAATCACTCCGTATCGAACAAGAAAATTAGAAAATCCAATGATGAGACTCGTATAAACTGGTATTGCCTGACCAGAATCAAGAAGAACGGCACTAATCTTTGGGATAACGAGCGTGAGCATAAGTCCCATCACCCCGAAGAAAACCGTGACGACGAATGCCGGATAGATAAGCGCGTTCTCAGCCTTACTCACCACGCCGTAGGTGCGATCAAGATAGTCGGCAAGATAGACGAATGTTTCAGACAATTTCCCCGACTCTTCACCTGCACGGACCATATTTACATAAAACGTAGAGAAGACTTTTGGGTGGCGCGCCAGCGCTTGATTAATAGGAGTTCCCCCTTGTAGATCGTCTCCAACCGATGAGAGGATAATCGCCAACTGTGTATTCTCGACTTCAGAGGCAAGGAGACGGAAGACTCGGAGAGCCGACACCTGTGCTTCAAACAGTGTTGCTATCTGGCGAGAGAGAATAACAATCTCTTTATTACTGATTCTATTGAAAAACGACAGGTCTCCAAATGTTGAACGCTTCTCGGCAGAATCAATCGCTGAGATAATTAGATTACGTCGCTGGAGTGCAGAAACAGCAATATCCTTCGACGATGATTCGATCGTCCCTTCCCTTTCGTGTCCGTCTTGATCAATAGCTCGGTAGGTGAAAAGCATATGAAATAGAATTACAAGTAGGTCTCAAACGTTTTTGGTTCTGATGCGTGCTCATAAGCATGCTCAACGGTCACTTCGCCGCGACGCACCAGATCAGCTAGAGCGCGATCCATACAAATCATACCTTCTTGTGAAGAAGTCTGGATAACCGAGTCGATTTCGTGAGTGCGCCCTTCACGGATCAATGTACTCACGGCGCTATTATTGATAAGAAGTTCAACAACAGGAATAAGTCCTCCTGATATGCGCGGAATAAGGCGCTGGGAAAAGATACCAGCGAGACTCCCTGCTAATTGCAATCGCACCTGCTTCTGCTGTTCAGAAGGAAAC
This sequence comes from Minisyncoccia bacterium, assembly GCA_049298935.1. Taxonomy (GTDB): domain Bacteria; phylum Patescibacteriota; class Minisyncoccia; order Phycocordibacterales; family Phycocordibacteraceae; genus C7867-001. The sequence goes on along the minus strand of JBAQWN010000063.1, from coordinate 5,982 downwards.
ATATCAATGATACGGTCGATCGTCTGGGCGGCGTTATTGGTGTGTAAGGTAGAAAGCACGAGGTGGCCAGTCTCTGCGGCAGATACGGCCGAAGAAACCGTCTCATAATCGCGCATCTCGCCGACCATAATGACGTCGACATCTTCACGGAACGCACTCTGGAGCGCCGTGTGGAAATTAGGAGTATCAATATACACTTCGCGCTGTTGGATAAGCGACTTCTTCTGCGTAAAGAGATATTCGACAGGATCCTCAATAGTAAGAATGTGCTCAGCGCGCGATTCATTAATGCGATCGATCATCGCCGCAAGGGTCGTCGACTTACCCTGACCCACCGGACCCACCGCGAGGAAAAATCCTTGCTTGCGTTGCGTAAAGATCTCGAGAGCTGGGGGAAGATTTAGTTCTGAAAAGGTACGGATCACATGTGGAATAAGACGGAGCGAGAGCGCAACCGACCCTTGCACACAATAGCCATTTACCCGGAAGCGCGCGCCCATCGTATGCGCATAGGAAAGGTCTATCGTTTGATTCTTTTTGAAAATTTCCCAGCGATCCTCTGGCACGATATTTTTTAGGATCTTTTCAGTCTCTTCGCCAGTGAGTGCTGGGTACTTTGTAATCGAGACCAGCACACCAGCAATACGCACCATGGGTGGACCACCAGCAAAAATGTGGAGGTCCGACCCTCCCTGACTGATGACGAGATCCAGAAGTTCTTCGAGGCGTTTGTCAGAAACCATATGTTAATGAGCTGTGGCGCTCGACTCTATGATGCGCAACGTATCCGCAAGCACCTCAGAAGGAATTGCCGATGCTTTTATAATATAGCCGTCAGCGGCAAGACGCTTCGCATTTTCAAGGTCAGAGTCCTGTCCCTGATTAGAAAGGAAGATAATCTTCACTCCTGATGCAAGACCTTCCTTTCGGATCGTCTCTAGAGTATCAAAACCGGTCAGGCCTGGCATAACAACATCGAGCAGAATAGCGTCTGGTGCGGCCCCCTCACCCTTTCGGAGGAACGTGAGAAGCTCCTCACCACCATCGAATGCATGCACCTCATGACCTGCACCCTTAAACTTAACTGCGTAGAGATCGAGCAGGAACCTATCGTCATCTACGAGATATACACGGTATGCCATATCGTCAGTGTAACATGCTAAGAGAGTCAACTCTGCTCCTCCTCGTGGAAAAGTTCCCCGCCGAGCGTATTTACATCTTCAAATGGTACCGCTCCGGCAAGAGCCTTCATAATGGCATCCTCGCGCATAGTGATCATTCCTCCCGCGCGCGCCTCAGCATAAATCTTTTCTTCTATTGGATCCTTAAGTACCACCTGTTCCAGTTCTTTGTTCATACGCAAGATCTCGAAGACGGCCGTACGACCACGAGTACCATTTGGGCACGTCGGCGTCGGCGTCGCATGATAAAACTCTTTAAATGGCGGAAGTTGTGCGCGATACTGCTCTGGCAAATCAGCAAATTCTCGATTAAGAAATTCTTTGAGACTGTCCGTGACAGGAAAAGGAGCCCCTCCCCCTTCACACAACTTGCGGACCAACCGCTGACCTATAACCGCGACTAACGTAGGAGCAATGAGGAATGGGTCAACCCCCATATCAACAAGACGCGGAATTGCCCCAGATGCGGTATTTGTGTGAACGGTCGACAACACAAGATGCCCCGTGAGTGCCGCCTGCACCGCGAGCATGGCTGTCTCTTTATCACGAATTTCGCCGACCATGATGATATCGGGGTCTTGGCGAAGAATAGAGCGCAGTCCGCTCGCAAATGTATAACCTATTTCTGGCCGTACCTGGCTCTGGGCGACTCCGGGAATCTGATATTCAACAGGATCTTCAAGCGAGACGACATTGAACTTCTCGCGATCCACCTCAGAAAGCATGGCGAAGAGTGTCGTTGACTTTCCTGATCCGGTCGGACCGGCGATAAGAACAATGCCGTACGGAGCTTTCATAATATCGCGAACCTTCGCAAGATCGCTTTCGGTAAAACCAACAGAATCAAGGGTTGTTGTTGAATCTGACTGATCGAGGATACGCATCACGACCTTCTCACCGAACTCCGTCGGAAAGGTGGAAATGCGGAAATCGATGCGACGTTTCTCGACGATGGCCGAAAAGCGTCCGTCCTGTGGCTTTCGCTTTTCGTCGAGACGAAGCTTCGCGAGAATCTTGATACGCGCAACAACGGCTTCATGAACCTTCGTTGGCAAACGGATCGACGTGTATAACTTGCCATCGACACGGAAACGAATACGGGTGCCGTCAGAAAAGGGCTCGACGTGCACATCAGACGAATGACCCTCGATCGCGTAGCGCAATATGGTTGAAACGATTTTTGTTACGGGCGAATCCTCCTTTAACGCATCTAGTGTGCCTGCAAGATCGATCAACCCTTCTTCAGAATCAGCACTTGCACCACCAACTAAAACAGGAGCACCTTCTGCAACAGGCTTCTTTATCGTCTCGTATTCGGAGAGCGCCCGACCAACTTCACCAGAAATATTTTGATATGCATCTATGACGCGATCGAAATCCTGTTTCGTAATGAGAACTATCTTATACGGAATACCGATCTTCCCTGAGATAAACTGCAACGCATCGACCGCTTCAATATTATCAGGATCGGTCACCCCCACTTCAAGTGCTCCATCTACCTTGTCTAACGGAACAAATCCATAATGACGCGCCGACTCGAGAGGAATATACCCAAACACTTCTTCATTTGCGGGAGGATCGCCCAAGAGGCGTGTGGGAAGACCATACGTTGCACCGACGTCGGCAAGCGCACTCTCGAGTGCAATTCCGTGTTCAGCGAGAGCATCAGAGAGAGAGCGTTTCTCTGCTACCTTAGTCTCGACCTCCGCACGTACTTGTGCTGAGAGAACTCCTTTGTCAACGAGTAATCCGAGAAAATTCATCCTTACATCCTTCCTCCTGGTGTGCCGGGCACAACGGCAAAGGGATCAAGCCGTCCAGATGGTTCAGGTGAGACAGGTACTGAAAGATCAACAAGCGACACGAACTTTGGATCCGTGAGGATAGTTGTATCAAACGACAGAGGAAGATTATTAATGAGCGATTGAAATTTCGTCTGTGCAAGATTCTCTGAAGCGCTGGTCGTAAGCGAAGGCTGATTTCCGCTTCCTGGGAAAAGAAGAAAGTACGCTCCCGCGGCGATGATGAGGGCGATGATACTGAATGCGGTGGTGTTTAGTTTCATATGATTGCAGTGCGCTTAGCGTAGCCAATAGAGGCGAACGGTCATTTGATAACTGTAGAGACCCGTGTCAGAGCCACGCACACTTAGATCACGAACATCGAGCAGGCGTGAACTCATCTCTACACCAGTTAAGAACGATTGCAGGGAGGCAAATGTACCAACGGCAGAGATAGAAAGGTCTGCTGAGGCAACAGGGTTGAGACCTGATGCAGGCAGCGCCCCCTTACCGGAACTCCCTGTAGCGCCAGCATCGCTCGTTATAACGTCCATACTTGTAATCGAAAGACCCGACCGCGCAGCAAGAGCATCTAGATCAAGAGTAAGGCCAACATTGTCAGCCGAGCTCGGCAAAAATGCATTCAGGGCTGCCCGACTGGTTGGATCAATAGCATCACGCGCAGAAGCGAGCTTATTCTGTTGTGCAATAAATCGCTGTGCTGAAGCAAGCGCTTGATCATCGGCAGCAATAGCGGCCTGTGTCGCAGCGATAGATCCGCCCCACATTGGGTTCACATAGGCAAAGAAGATACCGAGAGCAACGATAAGAGCGAATGGTGAAAGTATGTGATTGCTCATGGTGTTGGTTTAGTCGTAGGGACCGGCACAGTCGCAGACATCGCCTGCAGGATATTGTCTGGATAGAAAGCGACGATACTCTGGTCGAGTGTGGTCGAGAACCCAAACGACACTGTTTTATCTTTATTGACGTTCATTTTCGAAAAGATAGCATCTTTAAAACGACCATCAGATGCAAAATTTCCCGAAGCGGCTGCAAGAGCGTTGAAGTTCTGAGCAACACCGGTCCCCGTGACTCGTGCGACACCAGAATCATCAACCAAGACGTGTAGCGATGAAAAACGAACAGTAGAAGGGAGAAGCTTCTCAAGAGTGACGAAGAAACCAGAGAGCGAAACGTGATTTGCAAGAAGCTTTTGGCCCGAACTGAGCTGGTCGCGAAGCTTCACAAAACTCTCAACGGTTGTCGCATCAACAGAGGTCTCAGCCTTTGCGAGGCTAGCCTCTTTTGAAGCCTTACTCGCATCGAGAATACGGCCATAGAGGAAGACTCCGAGGGCAAGGGCAAAAGAAAGGACAAGAAGTATGTATGCAAGGAAGCTGATGACATCGGCAAACTCAGTATGGAGATGTCGGCGATCAGTCGATGCAGAGCGTGGGACAAATGATGTGGGTATTGTCGGAAGAAAGGCCATTTCATTTTCAGTATACGCTACTGATGCGGTATGCGATTAAGGCATCTGTGCAAAACTGTGATCTCTACACTTCTTCAAGCTTGCGCAAAGCAAGACCGATAGCAACGGAGAACTCAGGACCAATCTCTTCAAGAACAGGACGCATGAATGCGGGCGCTTCTATTTTTGCAAAAGGGTCAGCGATACGCACTTCGATCGGGAAGGTCTTTTTCGCATAGGCCGCAAGCGATTTGGTAACACCGCCACCGCCAGTGATCACAATCGAGACGACAGGCTTCGTATGTGACGTCTCATACTGTATCAACACACGACGCGCTTCTGAGAAAATGCGCGAGAAGACGATTTCAAGATTGCTCTGTACAGACCCGCCTGACAATCCCTCTTCCCTCTTTATCGCCTCAGCACGCGAAAGGGAGACGCCGCTTGAAACGGCGATCGCGCGAGTAATGTCTTGACTCCCAACACTGACCGAGTGCGAAAGCGATGCAACCCCATGCTCGACAACATACATCCGCGTCGAAGCGGCCCCAATATCAAACACCAAAACCGGCTTGACCGGCTCATCAACCGCTGAGCGTATAATACTGAATATTTCAATCTCATAAAAACTAGCGGCGAGAGCAGATCCCGTAACAATAGTCTGCAGTCTGAGAAGTTCATCGTTATGCACCGCAACAATAAGCACGCTCGACTTCTCTTGTTCACCACGATTCCCCGCCGGCTCTCTGTCGGGAACGACAAACCAATCGAGCTGTACTTCGCTCAAAGGAACTGGAATATACTTCCGCGCCTCGAGCTGGATAATAGTCTTCTGCTCCTCAGGATCTTTACGGTACGGCAACTCAACAAGAGAGAGGAGTGAGCGGGCAAACGATATTGAAACACCCGCGTTCGTCGTCGTCACCTTCGATTCACGCAAGAGATCTTTTAACATCTCAGCAACCTTCTCAGGAGGAAGGTTCGTTGCCTGCCCTATCTCGCCACCACTATAGGGACCGAGTGCGAGCTCGCCATAGGTCTCGAGTATCGCCTTCCCCCCCTGCTTGCGCAGTTGTACAACCTTCAAAGAAGATGAGCCGATATCAATACCGATCACACTTCCCTCTTTTTTATGAAATAGGAAATCGAGAAACGCCATGCGAAAATAATACCATGTTCCGCCTTTTTGATTTCCTCTTCCCTCCCCGTGTGGATGAAGTCGTTCTCAGAGGATTTACCGATGACGAATTCCTTTCTCTTATCGTGCCACGACTCGTGCCCCACACGCGACCAGGAACAATCATCCTTCTCCCATTCTCTGATGCGCGCGTACGATCGGCTATGCACGAAGCGAAATATCACGGTAGCGAACGTGCTTTTGCACTCCTCGCACTCGCGCTCTCTGAATATCTGCGTGACTGCGATGAAATACGCGAAACAAGGTTCGACCTTGTTTCGCTCGTCCCAGTACCCCTCGGAAAAGCGCGGCGGAAAGAACGCGGTTTTAATCAAGTTGAGGAGGTCGCGAGACGCGCCGCCAAGCAGC
>JBAQWN010000062.1:0-5243 GCA_049298935.1 Minisyncoccia bacterium | reverse complement strand
ATATGAAGGGGCGATGATTATCGTCTCGCACGTACCGGAGTTTGTTTCTCAGGTCCGCACCGACGACATTCTCGATTTGGAGAAGTGAGACATGATGTGAGGGTGTGCGGTATAATGTAGGCACGATGGAATCGCGGGAATTCAAAAAAGATATAGAAGAAGCGTTTGAGGCGCCGGCACGGGCGCTTGAGAAGGGGATTGAGTTTGCTGAAAAAGAAGAGAAGATTCTTATCAATAAGCATGCATTCAAGCGTGCTGAAGAATACTGGGACACTCTTGGTCCAGGGCTCACCACTGGCGCCGCTGACGACGATCCGTCAGGTATCGCTACGTACTCTCAGGCAGGTGCACGCTATGGGCTCCAGCTCATCTGGCTTTCTCTCTTTACGTATCCCTTTATGGCTATCGTGCAAGAGATGTGCGCGCGCATCGGGCTCTCGACGGGGCAGGGGCTTGCGGCGAATATTCGCAAACACTATCCCGCATATATTCTGTATTTAGTCACCGCGCTTCTCTTCTTTGCGAATACTCTTAATATCGCAGCCGACCTTGGGGCAATGTCGGCTGCGATGCGTCTGGTACTTCCCGGCATAGGCTTCGAGTCTCTTGTGATAGCTTTTGCTCTCGTGAGTCTTCTGCTGCAGATTTTTACAACGTACGCGCGATATGCAAAATATTTAAAATATCTCACGCTTGCTCTGTTCTCATATGTAGCCGTCGCTCTTTCGGTGGGGCTCGACTGGGGCGATGTTGTACAACACTTACTCGTCCCCTCGATTTCTTTTTCGCGCGATCAAATATTTCTGATTTGCGGTATTCTCGGCACCACCATATCGCCATATCTATTTTTCTGGCAGACTTCACAAGAAGTAGAGGATCGTATCTTAAATGGTGAAGAAACAATTAAAGAACGTCAGGTACAAGCTAATCACACGACGATGCGTCGTATGCGCACCGACGTATGGAGTGGAATGCTCTTCTCGGGTCTTATTTCTTTCTTTATTATCGCGGCTTGTGCGGGGACTCTCTATACTAACGGCATTACCAATATCGAGACGGCCGATCAAGCTGCGTTAGCTTTCAAGCCGTTTGGTGAGTTTGCATATCTTCTTTTCACTCTTGGTATCGTCGGGACGGGACTTCTCGCGGTGCCTGTCTTGGCAGGCTCGACCGCTTATGCGCTGTCAGAAAGTTTTGGCTGGAAGAATGGTCTCTATCGCAAGTTGAATCAGGCATATGCTTTTTATGGTGTTATCATCGTGTCGATGTTTCTTGGTATTCTTGCGAATTTTGCACACCTTGATCCTATCAGTATGCTTATCTACGCCGCGGTCGCAAACGGTCTCGCGGCTCCGGCTATCCTCTACTTCGTCGTGCGTATCTCAGGAAATACACGTCTTATGGGGGAATATGCGAACCATCCGTTCATTTCGTTTATGGGCTGGCTCACTATTGGCATCATGTCCATTTCTGGCGTCGCGGCTATCGCTACTCTGTTCTTCTAAATCGTCGCTTTGCATATAGCGCTATAGTGTTGTACATTGAATCTATTGGCCCACGTGGCTATTTATTTTTACTACCAAGCGAGCGAATCAAATGAAAATTCTTATTGTCATTTGTGAGCGAGTGTAGGGAGAAAGCTTACTTATGGAAATCAGAAACATTGCTATCATTGCGCACGTTGACCACGGGAAGACCGCGTTGACTGACGCTATCCTAAAACAGACGGGAGCGTCGCCCGAGGGAACGACGATGGACACCAACTCGATCGAGCGCGAGCGCGGTATCACTATCTATGCTAAGAACGCTGCTGTTGAATATAAGGGCACCAAGATCAACATCGTCGACACGCCGGGACACGCTGACTTCGGTAGCGAGGTTGAGCGCGTACTCCGTTCGATCGACTCGGTGCTTCTCGTTGTCGACGCACAGGAGGGTCCGATGCCTCAGACACGCTTCGTGTTGAAGAAGTCTCTCGAGCTCGGCTTGAAGCCAATTGTCATCATCAACAAAATAGACAAGCAGGCCGCTGACCCTGCACGTACTGAAGAGCAGGTGCTCGAACTCTTCCTCGAGCTCGGCGCGTCTGACGAGCAGTCTGACTTCCCGGTGGTGTACTCGATCGGTCGTGAAGGACTCGCGATGAAAAAGCTTGAGGATGAGCGTAAGGATCTCACTCCGCTCCTCGATACGATTCTTGAGAAAGTGCCGGCGGCAAACGCTACTGCAGATGCGACGGCGCCACTTATGTGCCAGCCATTTAACCTTGCCTATGACAACTTCATGGGTCGGCTCGCTATCGTGCGTATCTATGAGGGAACTGTCCGTCCGAATCAAAATGTTTTTATAAAAAAGCCAGATGGCACGATACGTACGGGCAGGACCACGAAGGTATTTACCTTTAAGGGGCTTGAACGCGTCGAAGCTGAGGAGGCATGTGCCGGAGATATTGCTATTATTGCCGGCCTTCCAGACATCTATATCGGCGAGACAGTGACGACCAACGAGTCTGCGACACCACTTCCGGCTATCGCGGTAGATGAGCCGACGATCATGCTCAACTTCCTCGTCAACAATTCGCCCTTTGCTGGTCGCGAAGGGAAGTTCGTCACGAGCCGTCAGATTCGCGACCGTCTCGAGAAGGAGCTCGAGGTTAACGTCGGTCTCAAAGTCGATTTTTCAGGTTCAGACGCGTTCCGTGTATCGGGTCGTGGCGAGCTCCACATCGCTGTGCTCCTCGAGAACATGCGTCGCGAGGGTTATGAGCTCCAAGTATCTCAGCCGCACGTTATCACTCGTGAAGAAAATGGCGTGAAGCAGGAGCCGTTTGAAGAAGTAATTATTGATACACCTTCAGAATTCCAGGGTGCGATTATCGAGAAGCTTGGTACACGCGCTTTCGTACTTCAGAATTTGGTGCAGAATGGCAATATCGTTCGGCTCACTCTCCTCGGCCCGACGCGCGGTCTGCTCGGATATAAAAACATGTTTGTTGTTGACACCAAGGGTGAGGGGATTCTCTCATCGCGCTTCGTTGGCTTCAAGCCATATGCAGGTGAGATCAGAAAGCGTATTGTCGGCTCGATGATCTCGATGGCTGCTGGTAAGGCTCTTGGATATTCGCTCTGGTATTTGCAAGATCGCGGACAGCTCTATATCAAGCCAGCGACAGAGGTATATGAGGGAATGGTGATCGGTAACACGGCGAAGGGTGAAGAGATGCAGGCGAACCCGACAAAGGGGAAGAACCAATCGAACGTGCGATCTTCAGGTATGGACGAAGCGCTCACACTCGTGCCGATATTTGATCTCACGATTGAGCGCGGGATGGAAATCATGACTGAAGATGAGTATCTCGAGATCACTCCTCTGAGTGTCCGTTTGCGCAAGCAGTATCTCACCGACACCGAACGCGCCAAAGCTCGTCGTTAGGTTTTGTATATAAAATAAAAAATGGGTGCGACTTTTCAGTCGCGCCCATTTTTGAGTCGAAAGAACATCAAACTGCGACGCCGTACTTTTCTCGATAGGCGAGAATCTCTTTGAGAGCTTTTCCATAACCCTGATCGCCTTCATTTTCTGTCCATTCTTTCAGGAGTGAAATGAGGTTTTCGAGCTTTGCCGCCGCGCGAACAGGAATTTTATAAGTTTTTTCAAATTCCTGGACTGCCGAAAGATTACTCGTCCCGCGTTCTTGTCGATCAAAAGCAATCACGACGGAAACAGGGTTGCCGACATTCGCTCTGATAATCTCGACGGCTTCGCCAGAAGAAGTCCCTGTTGTCATGACGTCGTCTATGATGACAACCTTTTTTCCTTCAAGTGAGGCTCCGATGATAGTGCCTCCTTCTCCATGGTCTTTAGCTTCTTTGCGGTTGAACGCATAACCAACGTCCTTGTCGAACTTGCGAGATAGAGCGAGGGAAAATGCCGTTGCGAGAGGGATCCCTTTGTATGCCGGGCCAAAGACAACGTCACACTCAAACTTCTCGTGCATGGCCGCAACGACGTATGCATCGATAAGGTGTGCCAATTTCTTTCCTGAACTGAATAAGCCGGAATTGAAGAAGATTGGCGAAATGCGTCCGCTCTTCAATTTGCGTCCCTCAGGAACAAGTTCACAAGCGCCTATGTAGAGCGCATACACTAAGAACTTTTCCTGGAGTGAAAGGATTCTCTTACTACCCATACCGATCTCCTTATTGCTGATTGTTGATTTCAACGACAGGAACTACAATCGCCACTGTCGAACTATTCCTGTATTACATTATGTAAAAACGAGAGGGAAGTCAATCATGGTACGCTAGGCGTATGATTCTTATCGAATATAAGAAAGCACTGATGAAGTTCGCCCCGATCGAGACGTTCTCGGCTGGTCTCGAATTGCTCGGTACTGAGGTGAAGTCTCTGCGTGCGAAGCAGGGGTCTCTTGATGGTGCTCGTGTGGTGGTGCGTGGTGGCGAGGCCTTTATCGTCGGTATGACTATCCCTCCCTATCAGCAAGCGAACACCGCAAAAGATTATGATCCAGAGCGTACGCGCCGGCTCTTGCTTGAGAAAAAGGAGATTCATACCCTCGCCATCGAGGAGGCGAAGAAGGGGTTGACAATCATACCTCTCGAGGTGTATTCTAGTGGCAGGCTCGTGAAGGCGCGCATCGCTATCGTCCGTGGTAAAAGCAAGTTTGACCACCGCGAAGATTTGAAAAAGCGTGATGCCAGCCGTGAGACGGCACGAGTATTGAAAAATCGTTGATCACTCGCAGAAAGTACATGATGGTATCATGTGTTCTCTGGGGGTGACCGGCTTTGACGGTCTGTACTTTGAAAGACGTGCGACGCAGTGCATTCTCGCCTACCACTTAAATCTAGCGAGAAAACATACTTGCAAAGAACACTCTAGCAAGCGTGAAGTCTCCATACTTCGGTATGAAAGATTTCGCGTTCGCTTTCGCGACTGCCTAACCGCACCTCGCCAAGCGACGTTTCTATTCCTGGGTTTCTTCAGTTGGGGATAGGGGCGGAATTATCTGAAGAATCGATATCTCACCTCCCGCTGAGAATATCTAAATAAGGGATCGGGCAGGAATGGTTTCGTCGATGTTCCTCGCATTCTTGCCTTAGATTAAAATACCGACTATGCGTCGTAGACTCGTCTTCAAAGCCAGATTCGGACTCGGGTTCGATTCCCGACATCTCCACTCGACTCGCTTCGCTCGCTCGTGGCAAATCACCGCTATGCAG
>JBAQWN010000061.1:0-5010 GCA_049298935.1 Minisyncoccia bacterium | reverse complement strand
CCTAATCAATATTTCTTCTGGTGGTTTATCGCACCTGCCGTCGGTCTCTTCTTCTTGGCTCGCTAAAAACCAAGGTTCGACCTTAATCCAGAATTCCAAGGTCGAACCTTAGTTTTTAACTTTCATGGTATAGTTTTTAGATGTCTGTAGAAATAAAAAAGGACATTCGTGTCTGGCCTGTGCTACGTGCATACACACGCGCATCTTTTGTATACCCAAAGATGCTTCTCCTTGCGGTAGTCGGTACCGTCAGTATACAAATCTCTTCGGTCATAGCACCGTTATATTTGAGAGATTTTATCAATATGATCTCGTCTTCAACCGCGTCGCCTGCCGCCGTGTCGGCGCTCTTCGGCATACTTATTGTGTACGCCAGCTTCGGTGCCGTGACGTGGGTGTCACGGCGACTACAAATAATTGCTGTTCAATATGTCGAGGCACGAGTCATGGCAGACCTATCGGACTCTGCTTTTGCCTACCTGATCCGCCACAGTCACGACTTCTTCATTTCTAATTTTGCTGGAACTCTCACTCGTCGCGTAAACCGCTATTCGCGCGCCTATGAGCAAGTACTCGACAGTATGTTGTTCAATTTTCTCCCCACCATTCTCTTTACCACGGGAAGCGTCATCGTTTTGTATATGCGAAATGTGTGGCTCGGTCTCGGACTGCTCGCATGGGTTATCATATTTATAACACTTCAAATACTACTCACCCGATCACAACACCACCTTCGTATTAAGCGCGCCGCTGAAGACAGTCGCATGACCGGAACTCTCTCAGACGCAATAGGGAATCATTCGACAATCACCCTTTTCGCTACCGAGAAATATGAAGGAACTTACTTTCATTCTGTTGTTACTGCGTGGAAAGTCGCGACCACTCGTGCATGGACTGCCTATGCATGGACACAGAGTATCCAAGGTGCGTTTGCGGTATTCATTGAGATTGCGCTGCTCGGTGGTGCAGTGCTCCTCTGGCAACGAGGACTTCTGACGGTCGGCGACTTTGTTCTTATTCAAGTGTACATTCTCAATCTACTCGATCAGGTGTGGAATATTGGCGACATGCTCCGCCGGCTCTATGACTCTTTTGCTGACGCTTCAGAGATGGTAGACATTATGGAAGCTCCTCACGCGATTGAAGACTCGAAACAGGCCGTACCACTTCAACATTCCGACGGTAAAATCGAGTTCAATGACGTCTCTTTTTCTTTTATCGAAGATCGCTCAGTACTCACTAACTTATCACTCTGTATCAATGGGGGAGAAAAGGTTGGGCTCATCGGCCCCTCAGGAGCAGGGAAGTCGACGGTCACAAAACTACTCTTGCGCCTCTATGACCCAGAAGCTGGCGCAGTGTGTATTGACGGACAGGATGTGCGCAACGTCACACAAGAAAGCCTACGTAAGATGATCTCTTTCGTCCCGCAAGATCCCTCTCTCTTTCATCGGACATTGCTAGACAATATTCGCTACGGCAAACAGGATGCGAGCGAAGAAGAAGTGATAGAAGCGGCCAAGAAGGCACACTGCCACGAATTTATTTCTGCATTGCCAGAGGGATATGACACGCACGTCGGCGAGCGCGGTATTAAGCTCTCAGGTGGCGAACGTCAACGCGTCGCTATTGCGCGCGCGATTCTTAAAAATGCACCCATCCTCGTCCTCGACGAAGCGACATCAAGTCTCGACTCAGAATCTGAGGCCCTTATCCAAGACGCACTCGCTAAGCTGATGGAAGGGAAGACTGTGATAGCCATCGCACACCGCCTCTCGACCATCATGAAGATGGATCGCATTATCGTGATGGAGAACGGGAATGTGGCCCTCACCGGTACGCACGACGAGCTCCTCGCGCAGGAGAGCAATCTCTATAAAAAGCTTTGGGAGATCCAAGCTGGCGGGTTTATCGACGGGGACAAATAATGATACAATTTACCCATGACTCTCGCTGAAGAACTGAAAGCGCGCGGACTAATCGAGCTCTCATCGGCTGAACCGGAAAAGATTCTTGCTGAGACTCGCACGGTCTATATTGGTGCTGATCCGACCGCCGACTCGCTCCACGTCGGCCACCTCGCATGGGTAATGCTAATGAAAAGGATCGGCGAAGCAGGACACAAGCTCATATTCCTCGTCGGTGGCGGCACGGGACAGATTGGCGACCCTAAAGAGAAGGGTGAGCGACCCCTGCTCGATGAAAAAACTGTGGCGGCAAACACCAAGGCACTCAAGAAGCAGTTGAAAGGTATCCTTGGTCGTACTTCATTTAAGCTTGTTGATAATGCCGACTGGCTCTTGAGCGTGAAGCTTGTGCCCTTTCTCCGCGACATCGGCAAACATTTCACCGTCAATGACTTGATCAAGCGTGACATTATCAAGAAGCGACTCGACGCGCCAGACGAGAGTATCTCCTACACCGAGTTCACCTACTCACTCTTGCAGGGGCTCGACTATCTCACTCTGCATGAAAAGTATGGTGTCGATCTCCAAGTCGGCGGCTCTGATCAATGGACCAACATTCTCTCGGGCGTTGATCTTATTCGCAAACGCCTCGGGAAGCACGTGCACGCGTTCGGCATACCGCTCGTCACCGACGCGGCCGGCAAGAAATTTGGCAAGAGTGAGGGCAATGCTATCTGGCTCGACCCGAAGAAGACGTCTCCTTTTAAATTTTATCAATTCTGGATCAATCTCCCTGATGCAAATATCGAGAATTATCTTAAGGTCTACACCTTCCTTCCTCTCCACGAGATCGCGGCCGTTATGGAGCTTCACCAACGCAACCCGGGCGAGCGCCAAGCCCAAGAGACGCTCGCCAGGCTCGTGACTGAGGTCGTACACGGCCCTGCCGCAGTGGCACAAGCGACCGCCGCGACCGACGCACTCTTCGGTATGACACCATTCCACGAGCTCTCGCGTGAAGCACGCCAAGTCGCTCTTGCTGAAGCGCCATCGGTGCTTATCCCTAAAAAAGAACTCGCCGGAGGCTTCTCACTTGCCGAAGCACTCGTCGCGGGAGGCCTCGCGACGAGCAAGAGCGACGCGCGACGCCTCATCGAAGGGAAGGGAATCACCCTCTCAGGCCTCCCGATTACCGACCCAGACCAGAAGCTCTATGCGGGAGACCTCTCAAACGGCTATGCTCTCGTACGCAAAGGGAAACAAGGCGTGCTTATCCTTACGCTTAAGTGAACATTTCTGTGCATAAGTTCCTTTGACTCTCAACATCCGGATTGAGATAATAGGAGCATGGTCCGACAAGCAGCTCTTTCTCCCAAACAACAACTCGAAGCCGCGAGGCTTTATCGTGGTGGGCTGAGCGCTCAGCAAGTAGCTGATCATTTCGGTGTTAGCATTCATGCTTCTTATTACACCCTCCGTAACCTCGACATTCCTCGTCGCTCCGCACAAGAGACAAACAGCATACGATTCGAAGCCAAATCTCTTTCATATGATTTGAAGATGAAACTGACTAAAGAAGAGGAACGGCTCAAAATAGCTGCTGTTATGTTATACTGGGCAGAGGGATATAAAGTTGGCAAGGGTACGGTTGATTTCGCAAATTCTGACCCCGATATGGTGACTATTTTTTGGAAGTTTCTTTCAGAAATATGCCGGGTAGACAAAAGACGAGTACGACTTCATCTATATGCATATGAGGGACAAGATGTTGAAAATCTTATGCGCTTCTGGTGTAATCTCCTTAGTCTGCCAAAACACCACTTTATAAAACCCTACATTAAGAAAGCGGCGGTGCCAGGGCCGCATGGCCCAAGAATGGTTCACGGGCTTGTGCACATCCGCTATAGTGATACAAAGTTATTAAGGCAGATACTCAAGTGGATATATGAATATCGCCAAGTATTGACAAATTAAGCGTCGGTGGCAGAGTGGTCAATTGCACATCGCTGTAAACGATGCGACTTCGGTCTACGAAGGTTCGAATCCTTCCCGACGCACAAAACAAAGGAGCCCGCAGCGAAAGCTGTGGGCGACTATTGTTTTGTAGCGACAGGGAGGATTCGAAGAGACGGAGCGGGCACCCGTTCAGCAGGACGGGTCGCGAGTCGCGGACACGACCGAAACCGAGCGACGGCGAGGTTTCGAGTTGCGGAAGAAAAGCGTACTCGCGGTCCTTCTCGACGCACAAAACAAAAGAGCCCGCAGCGAAAGCTGTGGGCGACTATTGTTTCTATAGACAAACGACACATGGTATACTGCCAACATAACCTTATAACAACATGGAAAAAACCGTCACCATTTACAGCACCCCGACCTGTCACTTCTGCCAGATGGCAAAGGATTTCCTAAAAGCCAAGGGAATAGAGTACACAGAACACAATGTCGCGAGCGACCTTGAGAAGCGCCAAGAGATGATCCAGAAGTCTGGTCAAATGGGAGTACCGGTCATCTTCGTTGGTGATGAATTGATTGTCGGTTTCGATCAAGAGAGGCTCGCGACCACTCTCGGCGTCACCGTATAACTTTCGAGCCCACATATCTTCGAAGACTCGATACGCGGGCTCGTTCGCCCTTGTAGTTCAATGGATAGAACGGCTCACTCCTAACGAGCTGATTCAGGTTCGACTCCTGACAAGGGCACAACCAGTCCGTCACAGTTAAATTACTGCTATACTTAACCTACATGGACCCAGAACTAAAACGCGCACTTGACGAGATACACGCACTCACAAAAGACAATCATCAGATACTCCGCGCTATCCGCCGCGACCAGTGGATAGGATTCTTTAGCAAAATCATTTTCTGGGCCGTCATGATCATTATTCCGTTCTACGCCTACCAGCAATATCTCCAGCCGATCATTTCGAGCATCTCTTCTTCAGGAACATCCGCATCTAACCTTTTAAATCTACCGACTTCCACTGAACTGCAAAAGCTGATAAACTCTTATAAAGCGGGGCTATAGAGTCCGTACGCTTGGATAGCTCAGTTGGTAGAGCACTTCCCTGAAGAGGAAGGGGTCCCCGGTTCGAGCCCGGGTCCA
>JBAQWN010000060.1:0-2970 GCA_049298935.1 Minisyncoccia bacterium | reverse complement strand
TATATTCCCTTGGTCGGCACAGATTACTGTGCGGAAACTCAACAGATCAAACCATGATCAAGTTTCTCATGGACGGAAACCTTGCCGACATGATCAACACTGACCCGCCATACAACATCGGCTTGAGTTACAACAAGGGTGTCGGCAACAAAGCGAAGTATGGAGGAACCACTGACGACAGCAAAACTGATGATGAGTATCGTACTTTTGCGAAGACCCTCATTCAAATTGCACTCGCTGTAACCAAGCCCGACGCTCACGTTTTCTTCTGGTGCGACGAGCGATACGTCTGGCTTTTCCAGGAGCTGTATCGAGAACTTGGTATCGATTCAAAACGTCTCTGTATTTGGGTTAAGGAATCTGCAAACCCGACCCCTAATATCGCGTTCAACAAAGTGACTGAGTATTGCGTATATGGAACAAGAGGCAAACCATATTTGAGCGACAAAGTGAAAAATCTTCATGAGATTCTGAACAAGGAAATGACATCTGGAAACAGGTTGACTGAAGACATTATGGACATGCTTAACATTTGGTTAGTGAGGCGTCTGCCGTCACAGGAATACGCTCATCCGACACAGAAGCCACCAACTTTACATGAGAAAGCTTTGCGTAGATGCTCAAGACCTGGCGATATCATCCTTGACGTTACTGGTGGGTCAGGAAGCATCCTCTCAGCGTGCGAACAGCTCAAGCGCACCGCATATCTTTGCGAAATGGAGCCCATCTTCTGCCAATTGATTATCAACCGCTTTAAGCAAATAGCACCACATGAAAAAGTCACAAAACTCAATTAAGCTTGGGGATATTTTCCAGTTAGGCGAACATACGATTGCTTGCGGTGATTCGAGAGACAAAGAATTTGTCTCAAAGGTTGTTGGTAAAAGAAAAATCAAAGCAATCATTTCCGATCCGCCATACGGAGTTGCCGTAGCCGAGAGCAAGCAGAATTTCAAAGCCTTGCTCAAAGACAAGAAGATCGAGAATGATCACCTCCAAAGCGATGAGGAATACAAGAAGTTCACCGAGGATTGGCTCGGTGCCGTTACCCCGTATTTAGAAAAGAAGAACGCCATCTACATCTTCAACTCCGACAAGATGATCTTCGCATTGCGCGATGGGATGAAATCAATTGGATGCAAATTCGCACAACTCATCGTCTGGGTGAAAACGCAGGCAGTCGTCGGCAGGATGGACTATGCTCCGATGCACGAACTCATCGCATATGGTTGGTACGGAACTCATGAGTTCCTGAAATCAAAAGATAAAAGCGTGATCGTCCACCCAAAGCCGAACAAAAGTCCATTTCATCCTACAACGAAGCCTCTTCCTTTAATTCGGCATCTTATACTCAACAGCACAAGAATCGGTGATACGGTCTACGATGCCTTTCTTGGCTCGGGAACGTGCCTCCTAGCCTGTGAGCAGACCAAGCGTGTCTGCATCACCATTGAGCTTGATCCCGAGTATGTACAGACAGCTATATCCCGATGGGAAAAGCTGACCAGCAAGTCTGTGGATAAAGTAGTTCAGTAAATGAACTAGTTAAAAAGATTAACCAAAAGTAGTAAATCTTCTTTACCAAAACTGGTTAACGAAGTTAACACACAAAAGAAAGAGAAACTAAGAGAAATCTAGTATTACAAAAAAATAATTAACAGCTGTGGATAACACAAAAGATAACAATCAAAATATGAACAACGAAACAGTCCAAAAGAGACAAGATGCCAACAAGAAGTTGGTGCTTGAGCAACTGAAGAAAACACCGATCGTGGAGGTCGTCTGCGAACGCTGTGGCATTGGTCGTACCACCTACTACGATTGGAGAAACAGCGATCCTGAATTCAAGACGCAGAGCGACGAAGCCATGAAATACGGCAAGGATATCGTAAATGATTTGAGCGAAAGCCAGCTCATCGTTCTCATCAAGGAGAAAAACTTTCCTGCGATACAGCTCTGGCTTCGTCAGCATCATCCCGAATACAGCAATCGAGTGGATGTGCGGACAACGATTGAAAAGGAAGATCCAATGACTCCTGAGCAAGAAGCGTTGATACGGAAAGTATTGGGAATCAGTGAAAACACATCATTACAAGAATCACCTAAAGAAGAAAATGACCATACACAATCATAACCAAGATATCGCACCTGAGGAGCTAAACAAGATCATAAAGGATCAGACAACGAGGACTAATCTCACCCGAGAATGCCACTACTGGTTCTTCCAGATATATTTCACCCACTACATGAAGTACAAGAGCGCTGCTTTTCAAAAGGAGCTTTTTGCATTAACGGAAGATACGACACAGAAAAATCTCGTAGTGGAGGCATTTCGAGGATCGAGCAAAACGACGATCATGGGTACCTCGTATTCCATCTGGTCAATTCTCGGGGTACAGCAGAAAAAGTTTATTTTGATAATCGCAAAAACGGAGAGTCAGGCGAAACAATATTTGGCAAATATAAAAATAGAACTGGAATCAAATAAATTACTCAAAGCCGACCTTGGACCATTTGAAGAACCGAACGACGAATGGCGTGCCGTCTCAATCGTGCTTCCAAATTATGGAGCGAGAATAACAGTGGCATCGATAGACAACTCGATCCGTGGAATCAAGCATGGACCCCATCGTCCCGATCTCATCATCTGCGATGACTTGGAGGATCTGGACATCGTGAAATCTGCCGAGAGCAGAGAGAAAATGTTCAAGTGGCTTACGGGAGACATCATGCCCTTGGGCGACAAGGATACGAGAATGATCGTTATCGGCACCAAACTCCATAACGAGTCAATTATCATGAGGCTAAAGACCGCTATCCTCAAAGGTGAGATGCCCGGCACTGCCCGAGCGTATCCGTTTCTAGATAAAGACGGAAAGTCGCTATGGCCTGAGAAGTTTTCCTCCCAAGCGGAAGTTGATACCTTTAGGAAATCAGTGCCAAGTTCCCAAGCGTGGCAGAGAGAATACA
>JBAQWN010000059.1:0-2489 GCA_049298935.1 Minisyncoccia bacterium | reverse complement strand
ACCATCTCTCGTGAAAGTGACTTCCCTTCTGCCCCTGCAAATACTTTTTGCAAAACTGAGAGAGCATCGCGATACGAGCCCTCGGCGAGCATTGCAATAAGATCAGCAGCGTCAGACTCGAGCGTATATTTTTCTTTCTTAGCAACCGCTGCCGTCATCTTGGCGAGTACCGCTCGTGTCGGCTTTTTAAATTCAAACACTTGGCATCGCGACTGCACGGTCTCTGGCACCTTTTCAAGCTCGGTCGTCGCGAGGATAAAGACTGCATATGCCGGTGGCTCTTCAAGCGTCTTGAGAAATGCGTTCCACGCGCCCTTTGAGAGCATATGCACTTCGTCGAGCAAATATACTTTATATGGCGATGCAAAGGGGAGAGTATAGACACCCTCGGTGAGCGCGCGAATATCTTCGACACTATTGTTGCTCGCCGCGTCGATCTCATAGAGATCATTCTCGCCACACCCGATCGCCTGTGCGAAGATGCGCGCGACTGAAGTCTTCCCGAGCCCGCGTGAGCCCGAAAAGAGATATGCATGACCAATCTTCTTCGCCTTCACTGCTTCTTCAAGAGGTTTTGTCACTTGCTCTTGCCCCACTACGTCTGCAAACGTCGCGGGGCGATGAATACGATACAAAGACTGGTGCGCCATGACAGTGAGTATATCAGAGCACTGCTCCCCCATTACATAATTTGACAAAAGACACTCGTCATGTTAAATTGTTCTCGGGGGTTCTTTTACATCAAATCTGGAGATATTTATGTCGACTTATGAGGCAATTGGCCGAATCAGCAAGTGGCTTATAGAGTCACTTAAGTTAATACCGAACTGGATTGAGTCAGTCAGCATGAGGATCAGAATGGCAACTTTGCCATTTGTTAAGACGAGGGGCGGAAAAGTTTTTCTTTCTCTCGTCCTTATTGGACCTATCACGTTCCTTCCGACGGTATACATGGCATGGACGGCCCCAAACATTGATTCTCTACGAACTTTAACGTGGCCTATGCTGGCTATTGTTAATCTCAGCGGAGGATTGAGCGTTGTGCACAATGGGGATTGGCGGATGCAAGTAATATCCGTCATATGGTTTTTCTTGATGGGAGCAGTCTACCTCGCGACAATAGTCCGATAATACTGAACATATCAACTCATGGGGGATGCTACGGCATCCCTCTTTTTTATTTTATAGATGCAGTTGCTATTACCTCTTCAAGTTCAGCGGCATTCTCGGCCTCCATGAGACGTGCACGGAGAGCCGTGGCACCAGCAAAGCCAGTGACAAATGCTTTGATATGTTTTTTAAGGAGATCAAAATTCTTTGGTGGGGAGATCTTTTCGAAGTTATGAGCGAGCTCGATCAGCGCCGCGAGCTTCTCTTCAAGACTGCGAGGCGCGACAAGGTCGAACCTTGGGGATTCGGATTTAAGGTTCGACCTTGTCGCGTCAGCAAAGACCCACGGATTGCCAAACATACCACGACCGATCATCGCTCCGTCACACCCCGACTCTGCAACAAGCTGTTTCCCTTGTTCAAGATTTTCAACATCACCATTACCAATCAAGAGCACGTTTGGATTTATCCTGTTGCGAATCTCCACTGCCTTTTTCATCAACTCCCAGTTAGCTGGCACAAGTGACATCTCTTTACGCGTGCGCAGGTGGAGCGTGATGGCGGCCGGAGCCTCTTCGAGAATCACGGGGAGCCACTCCTCGAGCGACTCTTTGTTGTAGCCGATACGTGTCTTCACCGAGACGGGCAAGCCGCTCGCCTCTTTTGCCGCGCGGATTACCGCGCGCGCGACCTCAGGAGTCTTAATCATCGCCGCACCGCTCCCCTGCTTCTCAACAGAACGATCGGGACACCCCATGTTGAGATCAATGCCGTCAAAGCCGAGCTCGGCAACAAGCTTCGTCGCATACGAAATCATCTCGGGCTTATTAGAAAATATCTGCGCGACGATCGGTCGTTGCCCCTCGCCGATCAAGAGATTGCGCATAAGCGGATTGTTTTTTTCTGTTGTGCCGGCTTTCACATTCAAGTGATACAAACCATCCGCCGAGACAAACTCTGTCCAAAAGACATCAGGCGCGCCGCGCTTCGCCACGAGAGAACGAAAGGCGACGTCAGTAACGTCAGCCATCGGCGCCATCACAAAGAATGGTCGCGGGAGTTTATTCCAAAACGATTTCATGGAGATACCGTATCACCTTTCCTTTTCAGATACACTTTGCCATCAAAACGCAGATCGACGTATTCTATAGAGCCGTCTGCCAGATTGAAGTTTTTATGAGCAGAAACGAGAGCTGTAAAAGCATTTTGCTCATTCCCCAGCACATAGGTGATACGCGTGCCACTCACGAGATAATCATCAACTTCTCCATCATGAAAGGCCACACGAGATGCTGGCGAGCCAAGTGTCGTGAGTTGGCGCGCAAAGTCAAAAGCTGAAGGAAATGCGTCGGCATTTGGAAGAGTTGAACCGATAGCGG
>JBAQWN010000058.1:0-8030 GCA_049298935.1 Minisyncoccia bacterium | reverse complement strand
GACGACGGGCGTTACCCGCTACCTGTATCCCAGCCCCAGTTTTCAAAAAACTGGAGCTGGAGCATGTTCGGACTTTCCTCTCCAGCCAAAGTTTTTTTAAAAACTGGGGCTGGAGCGATCGCCTAATCGAGTCCGATTCGGACTATAGCACAATCGTTTCTGTGGAGAAAGAGCTCGACAAAGCTTACGGTACAGTATACTTAGCGGTATTAGCATTATTTAAAGACAATAGAATTCACCATGCCTCCTCAATCAACCGTTCCGCAGCGCCGTTCGATCGAGACAGTAAGCGTCTTTGCTCTCATTGCAACGGTGGTTATTGCCGTGTTCGCCATCACTCCTTCGGTAGCAACATCTCTCATGGTGACGAAGACCTTTCTTCTTGCGGTGGGCGCAATCATAACGCTCGCTCTCTATATTCTCGCGCGCCTCACTCGTGGCAATGTTATCTTCCCCTCATCAGCACTTGTCGGCGTGCTCTGGCTCCCTGCTGTTGCTTACATAGCATCCTCGGCTTTTTCGGGTATACCATTTATGAGTGCATTTTGGGGAACATCGTTTGAGCCAGACACACTTGGCTTTATGTTGGTGGCGGCAGTGCTCGGGACGCTTTCGACTCTTGTGTTGCGACGTGTCGAACATTATCGATCATTTCTTCGTGCGGGTGCGTATGCGTTTAGTGTCATAGTTCTTCTTGAGGCTCTTGCAATCGCCGTCGGACAATTTTCTCCAGGCACCATTTCTCCGAATTTCTCGGTCCTCGGATCTTTTGAAGATCTTGCCTTCTTGCTCGGACTCGGTGTCATCATCACTCTCATCACCCTTCGCTTCCTCGATCTGTCATCGCGCGTACGTCGTGTGCTTATTGTGAGTAGTGTTGTAGCGCTCTTCTTGCTCGCCATCGCAAATGTTGTGTCAGTATGGATACTTATTGCGATCGTCTCACTGGGGCTCTTTGTGGAAACGATCATGCGTCGCGGTCCAGGTTCATCCGATTCCGATATTGTGGGAACTACTGTTTTTGACGAGGCCCCGCTCGAGACAGATGAAGGAAATCAATCAATCATCCTTCCTCTCATTGTCCTTGCTGTATCAATGTTCTTCCTTATTAGTGGTACGCTTGGCGGCGCACTCGCGAGTGCGTTCCACGTCAATATCCTCAATGTGCGACCATCGTGGCAATCAACGTTTGCAGTCGCTCAAAAGGCATATTCCACATCATCGGTTTTCGGGAGTGGTCCAAGCACGTTCGGATCTGAGTGGCTCAAATACCGTGACGCATCGCTTAATTCGACCGTCTTCTGGAACGTCGATTTCACTTCGGGCATCGGATTTATTCCAACTTCGTTCGTAACGACGGGTATTGTGGGAGCGCTTGCCTGGCTCGCATTCCTCGGGTCGTTTATTGTGCTTGGTTTGCGCACTCTCTTGATGCGCGCTCCGCGTGACGCCTTTGTTCGCTATGCAGCTATTATCTCGTTCATCGGCTCACTCTATCTCTTCACTGTTGCAGTGTTTAATGTGCCGAATGCAGTGATTCTTGCTCTCGCCTTCGTCTTTGCCGGAGTCTTTGTCTCAACGACGCGTTATGCTACTGACGGTAAGCAGTGGGGTATTGTGTTTTCGCGAAGTCCACGAATCGGCTTTGTTATTGTGTTCTCGCTCACCATCCTCTTACTCTCTTCGGTTGTCGCCGCATATACGCTCGTCGAACATTATATAGCCGCAACAGAGCTCGCGAGTGCCACCACCGCCTTTTCTGCTGGTGATCTCGATAAGGCTGAACGATTTGCAAAAAATTCAATCTCTTTTGCACCGTCAGCGGGGGCGTATCAGATTCAGGCAAATGTTGCTCGTGCACGACTTAATCTCATCATATCGTCTACCACTACAGACAAGGCAACTGCGCAGCGTGAATACCAAGCCGCCCTTTCTTCCGGTATTAATGCCGCTATGACAGCAGCAAATCTCAATGCTTCTGACTATCAGAATTGGCTCACGCTCGGAAGTCTCTATGCACAAGCAGTGCCTCTCGGTGTCTCTGGGGCATATGACAGTGCGAAGACTGCGTACGGCAAGGCGGTAGCGTTGAATCCGACGAATCCACAGATTCACTACATTGTTGCGCAGCTTAATATTGCAAATAAGAATAGCAAAGCGGCTCAAGATGACTTGAAGGCGGCTATTATGCTCAAGCAAGACTACACTGATGCCATCTTCCTTCTCTCGCAACTTGAGGTACAAGAAGGCAATGTGAAAGATGCTCTCACTACGGCTCTTGCTGCAGCGTACTTTACACCAAACAATCCCGCCATCCTCTTCCAGGTTGGAGTCTTGTACGCGGCGCAGGGCGACTTTACGAATGCCATACTGGCCCTATCGTCTGCCATCAATGCAAATCCTCAGTTCGCGAATGCGCGCTACTTCCTCTCGGCTGTATACGCGAAGTTAGGTGATACAGAAGACGCTCTTATTCAGATGAAGGCGATCGCCGCAATGTCGAATGAAAATGCGCAAGCGGTCGTCTCACAGCTCAAGGCACTTGAGGCAGGGAAGAATCCGTTCCCTGCAAACCTGCTTTCTGTTTCGCCACCACCGGTGAAGCAGTAGGTCGTAAGTATTTTAAAAAGAGCGCCCAATCGGGCGCTCTTTTTTAATTCTTGTTCACGCGTATGAGTTAGAAACGGTAATCGCTATGGTACGATAAAAGTACTCTCTATGTACAGAATTGTTCTTCGGTGGGGAATGCTCATAGTTATCTTCGCTGGCGTATATTTCAGCGCCTCACCTTTTGTGCGGGCGACGGATCTCTCCTCGCAAAATTATCAAGTGCTCGCTCCGGTCGTCACTGCTGGTGGCGGATATGCAAGCTCAACCAGCTTCTCGATACTCAGTGTCATTTCAGAATTTGGACATGACATATCGAGCTCGACGTCCTTTATGCTGAATCCTGGTTTTGCAGCATATCCATTTGTCTCAACGCCAGTGGTAAGTGCTACTGGCGGGAACGCTGTAGTTAATCTCTCGTGGACAGCGGCGACGGGTGTCTTAGGATATTCGGTTTCTAATTATTCTGTCGGACAGTCAACATCGTCTAGTGGGCCGTACACGTTCACGTCAGTCGGAAGCACACTATCCTACTCTGCCTCGAGCCTGACCAATGGATCGACATACTATTTTATTGTTCGCGTGCACGATCTTAGTAGTATCGTCATAGCGACCTCGTCAGAAGTTTCTGCGGCTCCTGCTGCACCAGCAGCTCCTCCACCCGCCAGTGGCGGCGGCGGAGGAGGGGGTGGCGGTGGTGGAGGTGGCTCTATCGGTGGCACGACTACCACTTCCGGTTCTGCAACGGTCAATTTTAGCGGGCGAGCATATCCGCGCAGTACGATAACTTTGTTGAAAGATGCGCAGGTAGTTGCCTCGTCTGTCGCCGATGCGAATGCGAGCTTCCAGATATCTCTAGCGAACATGTCTGCGGGGAACTTTATTTTCTCAGTCTATAGCGAAGATTCTCGCGGAAATCGTTCTGGCCTACTCTCATTTCCGGTGAGCGTCACGGCAGGTGCGACGACCAACATAGGTGGTATTTTTATTAGTCCGACGATTGACGTAGACAAGAGTCAAGTGAAGCAGGGTGACAATATCTCTATTTTTGGTCAGAGCTCTCCTAAGAGTTCTATTACCATTACTGTAAATTCTGCTGTTGAGCTTTTCTTGCAGGCGAAATCAGATGACATTGGCGCATATCTTTATAATCTCGATACGAGCCCTCTTGAGATTGGGTCGCACTCGACAAGGTCGAAGGCGGCCGTTTCAAGTGAGATAAGCGATTTCGGTCAGACTGTAGGGTTTACGGTCGGCACTCAGAATGTGTCAAAGAAGGTTGCTGCTAAATGTGGTATTGGGGATCTTAATTGTGATGGGAAAGTTAACCTTGTCGACTTCTCCATCATGGCGTATTGGTACAAGCGTTCTCTTGCGGGTAATGGAGTCAAGGCAGATCTGAATCATGACAATAAAGTGAGTCTTACCGACTTCTCTATACTTGCGGCCCATTGGACCGGCTAATTGCCAAGTTATGAAAATATTCATTTATACCATCTCGTGTGTCACTATATTATTTCTGCCGACCGCAGTGTCGGCAGCAACGGTTTCGATTCGTGCGACACCAATAAATATTGGAGTAAGTGATGTTGTTCGTGTAGATGTAATTTTAAACAGCGCTGTTCCAGCCAATGCCTTTTCCGGAACTCTTTCATACTCGAAAACTCTTCTTGAGCCGGTCGCCGTGAGTGATGGGAATTCCATTATAAGTATGTGGATTACTCGTCCTGCCATATCTACTTCGAGTGCGCCGATGACGTTTGCAGGTATCACTCCTGGAGGATTCTCTGGTACGGATGGCATGCTTTTTTCTGTTTTGTTCCGTGCGAAAGCGGTTGGTTCGACAAAAGTCTCTCTTGGAGAGATAGAAGTGTTGCGTAACGACGGTGTTGGAGGGAATGAGCCTACGACAACAAAACCGATTACTATCTCCATAGGATTAAAATCTTCTGGAGGGTATGTGGAACCGTCCGATACTACTCAGCCGGAATCATTTAGCGCAGTTATTGGTACTGATACTCAATTGTTTGGTGGTAAAAATTATCTTGTCTTTACTGCCGTTGATAAAGGTTCAGGGATAGACAATTACGTGGTTTCCGAGAGTCGCATACCATCGTTTATGCTTCCGCTCTTTTCTCTTTCGTGGCGTGTGACGGCGAGTCCTTATGTGGTCGCCAATCAGGATCTCACCAGTACGATATACATCAAGGCGGTCGATCGTTCTGGCAATGAGCGGTTAAGTGTTTTTCCACCACAACACCTCTTTACTGTATATGAAAAGGTCGTTCTTATAGCTATACTTATACTGTTCGTTCTCCTTTCACAGAGACAGTGGGGGAGGCGATTCGAATAGAATTTATGACACTGCACTTTCGTATATATCTATCTGCGTCGTTGGCCGCAGTATTTTTCTTACTACCATCCGCGGCATTAGCGGCAACACTTGGGTTGTCACCGGCAAATACCACTGTCGGTATCGGTTCAATTATTACTGAGACCGTTTGGGTATCAAGTGCTGATCAGGCGATGAACGCCATTGATGGAACCATATCTTTCCCGTCTGATCTTCTTCAGGTAGTTTCAGTATCAAAAGGAGGCTCTGTTCTATCATTGTGGGTACAAGATCCCACATTCTCAAATACTAATGGCTCAATTTCATTTAGTGGTGTCGTACCAAATCCAGGCTACACGGGTAGTCGTGGACAGGTTCTCTCAATCCAATTCCGCGGGAAGAGGGCAGGAACTGCCACCGTAGAATTTTTATCATCATCTCAGGTGCTCGCTAATGACGGTAATGGCACGGACATATTGTCAGGAACGCAATCATCTACATTGACCGTTGTTCCTGCAAGTCAGCCAGAGCAAACTCCGTCACCAGCAAAAACGTTAACCACATCAGCATCGAATGTAAGTTTGCTTGCGCATATCACTTCATCTTCACATCCCGACCAGATACAGTGGTACTCTCTTTCACATGCGATTTTTGATTGGACGAACGCACAGAACATTTCAGCTATTCGACTTGGCTATGATGAGAATGCAAATGGCAGTCCGAGTGTTGTATACAGTGATCCTATATCGCACAAAGAATTAGACATTGCTGATGGTATTTCATATTTCCATGTTCAAGAGAAAGGTTCTGGCGGGTGGGGCCCCGTGAGTTCGTACAGAGTGCAAATCGATACGGTACCACCACTTCCATTTACAGTGTCCTTTCCGCAAGGGACAACTTCGCCAGCTGGAAGTCCTGTGTCCGCACTATTTACTGCGAGCGATGAGCTCTCGGGCATAGATCACTATCAAGTCACTGTCGATGGAAAAGATTCTGTGATCACTACTGAAGAAGGGAATCACCTGTACGCAGTATCCGCTGGCTCAGGATCACACACGTTATTAGTGCGTGCTTATGACAGGGCGGGGAACTCGACACTTGCAGACGGAAGATTCTTTGTTGCTGAGGGAGCGCCAAAACCTTCTCCGTTCGACCTCTTCACTTTTGGTTGGTTAGCGGTTAACTACTTTTCAATCATTCTCATAATCTTAGCAATACTCATCACCCTTCTATTTGCGGCATGGTATATTCGGACGCACTTCACTGCGTACCGTCATCGGTTAAATCATCGTCTCGGTCTTACGAATGCACATGTGCACAAAGAATTCGACACTCTTAAAGACGCCGTGAATGTAGAGATGCTTGCGTTTGAGAGGGCGAAATCAAAGCGTGACCTTACCCGTGAGGAGGCACGGTTCATAACGCGCTTTAGAAAACTGCTTGATCAATCAGAGTTGGCTATAGAGAGAGACATAGAAGACTTGCCGAAGTAGTGTCTCGCTCAGCCGAGATATCCTTTAGATACAACACTGTGTGACGATTCTCGTCTAGACGAGAATACGAGAATCGATTGTAGAACTGCACGACGGTAATTCACTAGATTCAAAAAACCTCTCTCCAGAGGTTTTTTGATATTTTCCGATCTGTGATTTCATTTTGAGCTTCTCGTTTTCCATTTTTTAACCATAAACTTTATCCACAGAAAAACCTTTCATTTGCAGGTTATTTTAGGCCATATTGCGATATCATAACTATTAAAGATGCATAAGTTCATTTCGCTCGCATACAGATTTTCTTGCCTCCTTCTGGTAGTGGTTTTTTCCTTCTCCATTCAACTTGAGACAGTTCATGCTGCGCAAATCCCACCACAGATTTTTACTTATCAAGGTCGCTTAACTGATAGTAGTGGAAATCTTCTTGGGGGTAGTGGCACAACATATTATCTAAAATATTCCATTTGGAATAATCCGACTGTCGGGAGTGGTAGCCGTGTGTGGCCAGTCAGTGCGCCGACCTCTGTCGGGACTACAGTGAAGCAAGGAGTCTTCACGGTTAACATTGGCGATACAGCAAACGGATACCCGGATACGCTCAATCTCGATTACTCAAATAATTCGAGTCTGTATCTTCAGGTCGAAGTTTCTTCCAATAACAGTTCATGGGAAACTCTCTCGCCGCGCCAGCAATTAACATCAGCTGCGTTCGCACAAGTGGCGGGAGCTGTTGTCGGCACGGCGATACCTTCGACCTTCGGCACGACAACATCTGTTGCAAATTCATTTGTCACCATTGCCGCAACTAGTAGCGATTCGATCCCTTTGAGTATTATCGGGGTGCTCAATCAGGCTGCAAATCTTTTCCAAATTCAAAACAGTGCAGGAACGAATTTATTTTCTGTAAATGCAACGGGGGGTATGACTGCTGTCGCGGCGACTACCACTAGTCTTTTTTCAACAACAGCGAGTTCAACCAATCTCTTCACATCAAACCTTTCCATCGGTTCGCTCTCTGGGATTTTGAAAGCAACCGCAGGAGTGGTCACAACTGCTCTCGTCAATCTCGCGTCAGATGTCACTGGCATTCTATCTGTTGCAAATGGGGGTACGAGCACTTCAACTGCACCGACGTATGGACAACTTCTCGTTGGTAATGCAAATGGGACATACACATACATGGCTACGTCGACATTGGGTCTTGGTGGGTCAAGCGGCACGGTAGCGTCAATAGACGTCTCTGGAGGCTCAACTGGACTGACTACTTCGGGTGGTGCGGTAACTAGTTCAGGGGTTATCACTCTTGGTGGAGTTCTTAATATAGCTAACGGAGGCACTGGTCTCACTGCTGTCGGAGCATCTTCAACCGTCATGACAACGAATGGCTCGGTGACAAAATGGAATAGGCTTGCTACCTCACAGCTCACCAATGATTCCGGATTTCTCACATCGCTTGTTGGTGCTGCATCTTCAACCCTCCTCGCTGACTTCAACACCTTCACCAACCTCATCACCGGCTCAATCAGCGGCAACGCCGGCACGGTCACGAACGGTGTATACACCACCACCTTCAACAATCTCTTTGACAATCGTCTCTC
>JBAQWN010000057.1:0-2877 GCA_049298935.1 Minisyncoccia bacterium | reverse complement strand
TCTCAATAGACAGCCACCAGAAAAGAAGTAACAAAATAAAATACCGCCCGCACCATAAAGGCGCGGGCGGTTTGTTATTTTGCTCGAGTGAGTTTATAACGTTTGTACCATCATCATGTTGGTGGTGCCGAGCTTGCCGAGAGGGAAGCCGGCGACGATGATAATATGGTCACGTTTCATCGCAAGCTTCTGTTGCGTTATTAAACGCTTGGATTCGACGATAACCGCTTCTAGATTTTTGAGTGAACTAACGACGAATGGGTGGCAGGCAAATGAAAGGGTTAGCTGGCGCGCTGTTTCTTCATGTGTCGTGAAGACAACGATCGGACTCATTGGGCGACATCGGGAGATCATTCGTGCAGTAAATCCGCTTTCTGAAAGTGCCACAATAGCCTTTGCGTTCGTCGTGTGAGTAGCGTCAACTACCGCTCGGCCAATAGCGATTGCAATCTCAATGTTGTCGCCAGCGTGGGCATCGGAGAGGAGGTCGCGGTACGTGCTGTGATTCTCTGTCTTGCGGGCTATCTGGGCCATCATCGCGACTGCCTCTACCGGATAGCTGCCTGCTGCTGTCTCCTGTGAGAGCATAATCGCGTCGGTTCCGTCGAGAATCGCATTTGCAACGTCGCCAACCTCTGCTCGTGTTGGCACAGGACTCATGATCATTGATTCGAGCATCTGAGTTGCGGTGATAACTGTTTTACCGGCCGCGACCGCTTTTTGTATGACTTGTTTTTGTATAAATGGTACGTTTTCAGGTGATACTTCTACGGCCATATCGCCGCGCGCCACCATCACTCCGTCAGAGACGGTGATGATAGTGTCAATGTTCTCGACTGCTTCGGCGGTCTCTATTTTCGCTATGATAAGAGGGGCGTGTTTGGTAACTTGTTTTGTAATAAGTGCGCGAAGTTTCTCAACATCACTTGCATAGCGCACAAATGAAAGTGCAATCGCATCGACCTTATGGGTAAGTCCAAAGATAAGGTCGGCGCGATCTTTCTTAGTCATAGAATCTATTTTCTTAAATGCACCGGGGATATTTACCCCTCGTCGACCCTTAATTGTTCCACCGACAACTACCTTTGTTGTTACTCCGTGTTCATGTACGTCAGTGACCTCGAGCTTCACCTTTCCATCGTCAAGCAAAATAATGCTTCCTTTTACGACTTCTTTGTGGAGATGTGGGTAGCTGATAAATACTTTCTCTTTCGTACCTGCGCAGGGCGTTGCAGAAAGAGTAAAATGCTCGCCCTTTATGAGAGTAATGCTTCCATCGGTGAAGTCACCGATGCGCACCTTCGGTCCGGAGAGATCTTGCATAATAGCAATCGGCACTTTGAGTTTCTTTGAGACCGTACGGATAGTATGAATATACTGCGCATGTTCTTCGTGGGAGCCGTGTGAAAAGTTGAGTCGAGCAACGTTCATGCCGGCGTGGATAAGTTCGGTGAGCACTTTTGGGTCGCATGAAGACGGGCCAATCGTGGCTACAATTTTTGTTCGTTTAAATCGCATAGTTTATTTAAGAGTATTAATAGTGAACCGCCTCGGTGAAGAGGCGGTAGCGCTTGTGCGCGTTTACTGATTTCTGCCAAGTTTTCTTTCTCGGGTCTGTTTAAAGCAGTGTTCAAAAAGTTCTCCGATCTGAGTTGGTACGACAAGAGATGGGTTAAGTAAAACACATGTCCCACGACTCTTGAGGAATCCTGTATCAGTGTGATTTGCCCCCTTCTCTCCAGCAAGAATGATGTGGCCGATATTCGTGGACTTTGCGGCCGTCCGGTTGTCGAGGAAGATAATGTTGTGCGGTGTTGTGAACCGCTTGGCACGTTCTTCTCTCATTCCAACTATGGCAACTTTTTCCCCAGATCCAGTAATTGCGCAGACCTTTTTTGCTAATTCACGCATTACAATTCCCGGCACCCCCATAATCCCCCCAAACGATAGATTTTTGAAGAACTTCTATTGGCTACAATAGTACGTGGACAGTAGCCCGTCAATCGGCTGTACTGCGTCTAATCATGAGGCGAAATATGTTATGCAAACCCGGGGAAATAGTCAGCTTTGATGGAGAAGTCTGAGACACCCATACTATGAAGTGTTTTCTTAAATGCCTCGACCATGCCGTGGGGACCAGAGAGATAGAAGGTGCGTTCTCGATAGTCGGGGATCTCGCGCGCGATGAGTGCAGCGTCGATAAAGCCGCTATACGTGCCCGGAACGGGTGTTGGCTCATTGGTTAGGGCGTACACTGTTTTCATTCCGATTGTCTGTGATGCGGCATCAAAGGCGTCTTTATAAGCGATTTCAGAGGCAGTCTTATTTGAATACAGAAGCGTGACTGCTCGGGAGTCCTTCGTGTCGACGAGATATTGCACCATGCTCTTGAAGGGGGTAATGCCAATGCCTCCTGCGATGAAGGCGAGCTTTTCATTTTTATTTCTTGGAAGAACGAAGTCGCCAGCAGGGTGCGAGACAGAAAGGGTGTCACCTTTCTGCATTGCCCAGAGCGCACGCTTGAAGGTGCTTGCTGGCTTGTAGAATTTCACACCGAGACGCACGACACTCTCCGTTGGCGATGAAGTGACAGTGAAGTAGCGGCGATTTCCACGGTCATCAGAGAAATGGTGCCCAAGCGTCCATTCGACATACTGTCCCGCTTTGAAAGTGAGAGGGTGGTCGGGGGTGAAGATAAATTCATAAGCGCCATCGGCGATCTCTTTTTTCTCAATGAGTGTCAGGGTAAAGCGGCCTTTTGGACTCACGAAGTATACGAAGACGTTTCCAGCTAAGAGAGCAAGTTCAGGGGTGAAGTAGAAATTACCGAAATGAACATTTGGCGCGAAGAGGAATCCGACCATGGCACCATAGATA
>JBAQWN010000056.1:0-3073 GCA_049298935.1 Minisyncoccia bacterium | reverse complement strand
ACAGGGGGTCTTAAGACAGCGAGCTTTGACATTGGGCCTGCGTCAATCATGTATGGAGATCTGCTGAGTGTGGTCATCGATTTCTTGATAGTCGCTCTTGTTGTGTACTACGGCGTCAAATCGTTAGGACTTAATAAACTCGACAAAGCAAAAGCGTAGCCTCCGCACTCAATTGATACAATAGATACATGACTAAGACCCGCGAAGATAGCATCAGGGATTTCCATACCGCGTTTGAGTTAGATATAGAATCTGAGCCAACGATTCAACTTTTGAAGTTGCGTCGAACTCTTATAGACGAAGAGACAAAAGAGCTTTTCTCAGATATTGATTCTGCAGTCGCCTATTTAGAAAAGGGTGAGCCTGTTCCCCACGAACTCTACGTCAACATGCTTAAAGAGCTTGCCGATGTGCAAGTTGTTCTGTCAGGAATGTCGGTGGCGATAAAACCACTGAAGCAGTTAGGCGTCGCGTTTGAGCGAGTGCACCAGTCTAATATGAGCAAGCTAGGAGACGATGGTAAACCGTCCTATCGAGAAGATGGAAAAGTCCTGAAGGGGCCGAATTATGCCCCGCCTGATTTGTCTGACCTTGTTTCTTAATACCGCCCTCCACAGTCGTCCCAGACGGCCAGCTCTGCTATCATAGCTATATGTCATACAAAAAATCGATACTCACCGCCGCGTCAGAAGATCGTCTAGAGAATCTTATCAAAGAGCGACTGGAGCCGGGTGCTAACAAAGAGACGATAGACAAAAGAATCTGGGACCTCTTCGGCGAAGAGTGGTGTGTGATGTTCACCGATCTCTCGGGCTTCTCGAGAAATGTCGCTCGATTTGGGATCATCCATTTTCTCCAAACAATATATGAGTCACAACAGTTGTTGATCCCCGTAATAGAGAATAATGACGGCATTCTCCTCAAGATCGAGGGTGACAGCTATCTTGTTATCTTCAGGAATGTAGTGAAGGCACTGCAGTGTTCGACAGAGATGCAAGAAGTCTTAGAGGCACATAATGTCACCCGCGATGCCGAAGAAAAAGTCTTGCTCTGCATCGGGCTCGGCTATGGGAAGATGCTCCGCATCGGCGACGAAGACGTCTTCGGCGCCGAGGTTAATGCGGCAAGCAAGCTCGGTGAAGACACGGCAAAAGCTGGTGAGATATTGGTCACCGGCGCAGTAGTTGAAATGGCAAAAGATTTCGGCACGTTTGAAGAGCTCGCGAACGCTCCACCTGGTGCTGACAAGGCGTACAAGCTCAAACGGTAAACTTAGTATCTGGAATTGAAAAAGGCCTCGCATCCATGCGGGGCCTTTTTTTGAAAGAGCTATCAATTTTCACCAGAAACGATTCCTGCTGGCAGAGAGGGTCCAAAAGTGAGCAAGAGCGAGCGCCAATCAATACCCAATCTCTTTGTGTCTCCACGACGCGATAGGTGCAGGTACGGAACGAAAACCTCACCCATCTTAGTCGCAATCATAGACCCATAAGCGGTAATTCCTCTTGGCTCCAAGTGCCGTTCGGGGATACGACTCAAGAAGAAATCCTCGAAAGAATCAAGCCCTCCTTCTTTGATCGTTAACAGATCTTCCACATTCAGACACGCCCCAAGCTTACCAACATCTTGTAGATGTGAGTGAATGAGCAGTCCTTCAACCCCACCATCACCTTGCTTGGTGTGAGTCCACAGGTCGACCTTTCTAATGTCTCCAAGCTTGATAGGGTGACGTGCATCAATTTCTGGACGCATTATCCTTATCATCCACGCAGGGTATGGTGGGTGTCCTCGCGCAACTCTTCCTTCTTCCTTATCCGTATCCATGTCTCTTACTCCCCTCAAAGTATATTTGATATTGTATTGCTGAAGAGAACTATCTATACACTTATATACCACAAAATCTCGCACACATAAACATCAAATATTTTTCTTAGAGAGCTTCGCCAAATAATGTTGGAGGATAAAGAACCCGACAAACACTGCCAGCATAAGCAGTTCCGCATATTTGGTGTACTTCCCTATCGGATAAAGCGAGGCACTCGAGATGTACCCGAGCCCTCCTATGACAAGTACCCAGACGGCCGATGAAAACAAGTCGATCTTTACCAAGTGGCGCAAAGGCGCTTTGATCAGGCCAGCGCGAACCCAGATAGCATGATGGATGCCGTAGATAAATTTAGAAAAGAATATAGTCTTCGCAGGATTGTTTTGAACATGATGATCGAGCGGTGAGGCGAGACGATTTGCCCAGCGGGCAATGAGCGACGTTTCGGGTATACTGCGACCGACTAAATACCATCCCACATCTCCGATAACCGCACCGGAATAGAGGAAAAGAAATACCAGGGAGAAATCAAACAGCCCTTGCTGAGCAAGAAAGCCAAATATAAATAATGGAGTATCCCCCTCGATAACCATGAAGAAAAAGGCGAGAAGGTATCCGAGAGTCTGATGGTCGAGAATGAAGTTGTATATACCCAGGTGTTCAATCATAATGAGTCCTCATACGTGCGCAGATACCATATTACCATGACAACAACCTCTCCCTGATGAAAGAAAAAGACGGCCCCACGTGTAGTGTTTATGTGACTCGTATACGCATAAAAGAGATTCTTTTCACTTCTCTTTGCGCTCTCAGTATCGCCTTCCCTTCGGCGTGCTTCGCCGAAGTGTCTTCGTCTGCAATATTTACACTTACCAATGCCGACCGAATAAGTGCCGGTGTCGCACCCCTCTCTGAAAACACACTCCTCGACCAAGCCGCGCAGATGAAGGCCGAAGATATGCTCGCAAAAGGATATTTCGCCCACCTCTCTCCAGAAGGATATCCCTTTACCCACTGGATCGACATGGTCGGCTACCACTATAGGAACTTCGGCGAGAACCTGAGCATGTCGTCCAGCATGACTAATGAAGATGTGAATAATGGATGGATGAGCTCTGTCGGGCACCGCGCGAACATTTTGAATACTGAGTTTACTGAGATCGGCGTGGGTGTCGCGACTGGTGAATACCAAGGGCAACAAATGACATTTGTTGCCCAAGAGTTTGGGGCGCCAAAAATCCCTTCACC
>JBAQWN010000055.1:0-13310 GCA_049298935.1 Minisyncoccia bacterium | reverse complement strand
GCACCAAGAGGAGTGATCGTTCCGTTTGCACCAGTCGATGCGGTGATGGTGAAGGTTGGTGTGCCCTGCAGGATAAAGGAGACAGCGATGGTGTGATTAGCGGCGACAGCGGCGAATGTGTATGGAGAAGATGTTGCGACGGAAGCGCCATCAACGATGACGGTAGCGACATCGAAGCCAGCATTTGGGGTGATGACATATGACGGAGTGGCACCTGTTGCAACAATTATTGTACCCGATGGAGCTATCGAACCATTCGGCCCTGAAGTGGCAGTGATTGTATAAGTGGAGGGAGGCGCACCAAGAAGGGCGAACGTGACGGCAATTGTGTGATTGGCGAGGACGTTCGAGAAGGTATACGACGTGGTGGTTGCGGTGAGGACACCGTCGATGCTCATCGTTGCAATGTCATACCCGCCGGCTGGGGTGATGGTGAAAGTCTGGTTTGTGCTCGAGGCAACTATGACCGCACCGAGTGGGGTTATCGTTCCGTTTGCACCGGCGGTTGCCGTGATGGTGAAGGTATCAACAGCAAATGTTGCCGAAATCGTATGGCTCGCAGTGACGTTTGAAAATGTGTACGTCGTAGAGGTGGCGACTGCCCCACCGTCAATGATGAGCGTTGCGATATGATATCCGACTGAAGGAGTGATTGTGTATGTTTGTGAACCGTTATACGCAACCGTCGTAGTGCCGACGGGAGTAACTGTGCCGTTCGCACCAGAAGTGGCAACAATTCTCGTATCGACAACATTCACCGTACGGGTCACCTGCGTAGCAGGATTGCCAGCAGTATCCGAGACATTGTAAGTAACGGTGTAGGTGGCAGGAATGGCCGTATTCACCGGATTGACGGTGACGATATTGGCGGTGATGTTGCCATTAAGGTTGTCAGAGGCCGTGGCACCAGCATCAACATAGGCGGAGCCAATAGTTAGGTTCACCGGAGAAACACCGAGGCGAGTGATGACCGGGGCGACCGAGTCGACAGTGACCGTCATCGGCCAAGCAGAATAGACGAGATTGGTGTAAACGTCACGACAGTAGATATAATAATTACTCGAAGAATTTAATACTCCCGTTGATACAGACCCTGAAAGGGCTATTTGCGTCCAACCAGCAGTCCAGACAGGAGATCCAGATCCATAACAAGCAACGGCGTTTGCCGATGACCAGGTAATCGTGGAGGATTGCCCGGCAGCGATAAGCGATGGAGAAACGGACGCGGTCAAAGTAGGGGCGGCAAAAGCGCTCTCTGGAGCGAGGGTCAAACATGCAAAAAAAGCGACGAAAATAATCGCTATGGTAAATATTTTATGAGAAAACGTCTTTGCAATCATTGATTCCATAGGCAATTCAATGGCCTAAAAGGCCTTAGGCACCGAGCGCGATAGTAAATAGAAGCTTTTTGTAGAAACAGTAGAAATATTTGTGAACAAAACAAAACTACTGAAAAGAGCGATCGATAATGATCGGAAAAAACA
Organism: Minisyncoccia bacterium; assembly: GCA_049298935.1. Lineage (GTDB taxonomy): Bacteria > Patescibacteriota > Minisyncoccia > Phycocordibacterales > Phycocordibacteraceae > C7867-001. The sequence goes on along the minus strand of JBAQWN010000055.1, from coordinate 11,826 downwards.
AAGATGAAGTTGGTGACCCATAGACCTTGTCTAGAAATGACCACTTCTTAACTAGATGCAATCTTAGTATACTATCATAAACATGTCAATACCCTGGATATTGTCTGTATTTATGTGAAATGAAAGCATCATTAATTCACGAAATATACGTGTTAAACGCTGTGGATTCTAAAGGACATTCTAAAGGACAAAAGAAAGAGCCTGCGTGCACATGAAGTGCGCACGCAGGCTCTAAAATAGCTTATCCTAAGGAGAATTCACACGCACGCCCAACCTGCTGGAGTGCACTGAACCACCTTAGGTGGTGCCGGAGGAACCGAGATTGGGCACATATTGTAAGGGTACGCGGAGCACACCCCATTGCACATCGAATACGTCCCAGGATCGGTAGTGCACAAATTGACTGCTGGAGGTGGATTGTTGACAGGGATATCCACACAACTCTGCCCATCTGAGCTCGGCCTCTGTGAGGCCGAGCACGTACTATCAATGGCAGCTGTGGAGAAATTCACCCTCACGACAACTTCTCTTCCCAGCGAGTCTGTGATCTTCGCCGAGAATACATACTCACGCAGGTACCCCAATTTCTTCGAGAGCGAGAATAAAAACCAGGTCAGATCCGAACCGTCAGTGGACACATTCACTTCAAAGACCTCCTGGCCGTCGAGAGTTGTGACACGTATGCCGGAGGGCATCAGACTGCTTTCCGCCAGCATCCCGCTGAATCGGACTTTGATCACTCCCAACCAGAGGTCGTCCGGCGAGACTACAACCCCCTCTTTAAAGGGTAAGATATCCCCAGCAGTAGACGTCGTGAGATACATCTCCACGACATTCACCTCTGAACAAACGGTAAAGTCTGAAGCAGAGGTTGTGACTGGCTTCGTCCCATCTGGGCACGAGATCGTGTAGACGGCAGGTGAACTTTCGCCACCGTTTCTTCCACACGCCGAAACCAACAACAACAATGAGGCAATAAGGCAATGAGAAATCATTTTCATGACTTATCCTTTCCGCCCCACAGGGCTTTGTTTATTTACTTAACCTAGCTTAGAAGAACACTTGTTCTGCGTATATGATACTCTACTTTCTCTACCTGTCAAGTCGCCCGTACCTAGGGTTTGCGGGTGTATGAGTTTTACCTCTATACTATAAAAACTCCATGATCTTCCTCATCACCATCGCAACATTCTTCTCTACCCTCATCGGAGGCCTCTTCGCCCTGCATTTGAGAGACCGACTGCACCTTATCCTCGGCTTCAGCGCCGGTTCTGTCCTTGCAGTCGCCTTCTTTGACCTCTTACCCGAGGCCCTCAGTCTGGCGAATGGAACATATTCAACAGAAACTACTCTCGCAGTAGTTGTTATCGGATTTATACTGTATCTCATTCTCGATCGACTCGTACTCTTGCACGACCACACAGAAAATGAGGCGGGCGCACAACGAGGAGATATTGGAGCAGGTAGCCTCTCCTTCCACAGCTTCCTCGACGGCATCGGCATCGGCCTAGCATTCAAGGTCTCGCCAGTCGTCGGAACAGTTGTGGCAATAGCAGTGCTCACTCACGACTTTTCGGACGGCATCAACACTGTGAGTCTAGTACTTAGAAATAACGGGGATCGCGCAAAGGCATTTCGGTGGCTACTCGTCGACGCAATAGCGCCAACTCTTGGAGTACTCTCTACTTTATTCTTCGTTGTACCTGAAGATACTCTCGGACTTTTACTCGCTCTCTTCTCAGGATTCTTCCTCTATATCGGTGCAGGTGACCTGATACCAGAAAGTTATCATGCCCACTCAAAACGCTGGACGACCATCATGACGGTCGTCGGTATCAGTACACTATATGCCGTTATACAACTCGCCAAAATGTAATGGGCTTGAGAAAATTATTGGAACTTAATCTGAAAGCTATACATCCCCATAGCACAAAGACCTTGCAACGTGCCTGTCGCTTGCTCAGCAGAAATCGCAATATCTTCAGTTCCTGACGGTTGAAGGAATTTCTGGTATGAGAGCTTCGGGATAACAATACTCGACGAACAATCAAAGGTGCCGTTTGTAGTGACGCGCAATATGGTCGGGACGCCCGCCTTCGCTATCACCACGCGCGGCGAATATCCGCCCTTCGCAGTGACGTCAATAACCTGTATGCCGTCAACGATGGTTGCCGTCGGCGCCGTGGCTCCACCATTATTTGCATTTGGTTCTGCTGATACAAACCAGAGAACCCACCCTACCGCCATGGCACTGATCGCAATGATAATACTCGTGTGTACTTTCATATATCAAAAATTAAAAATCGGATTAATAATTCCCGAGGTCGCCAGCACATTCGACAAATTCAGAAGTGCGAGTGCAATAACAATAATACCTGAAGTTTTAAAGAAGATACCCTTCCACGGCTTGTGCGCGATATTGAGTGAGCCAAACGACAAGAGTGCAAGCATCGGGAAGGTCCCGAGCGCAAAGACGAACATCGTGAGTGCGCCTTGCATAAAGTTGCCGGTCGAGAGCGCGTAGAGTTGCATCGACTGAGTGAATCCACAGGGGAGGAAAAATGTTCCGATACCGATTAGCATCGGCGCGAGATAGTGATCACGTTTACTCCCCTGCACAATATGCTTCGAGAACTGTGTCGGTAGCGTGACCTGCAGTCGCTTGGTGAAATGAAACACATCGAGCAGATTGATACCGAGAATAAGCATCACGAGCGCGACGATACCGCCAAGCACAATGTTTGCCGTCAAACCAAGGTGGAAAGAACTCCCAATAACTCCGATCACTCCGCCAAGAATAAAGAATCCGGCGAGTCGGCCGATATGGAAAAGTGATTGTGTCCGCCAGGTGCCACCCTCTTTTGCCGAGCTCGCTGAGAGCGAGAGCACCAGCCCACCAACGATAGCGAGACACGAAGAAACTGAAGCGATAAGACCGATAACAAATGCTGTCCCGTAACTCACGTTTGAACTGGTGATGAGCGAGGTTAACCCTGCTTTTTGCAAGAGAATGAATGCTACAATCAGCGCGACCGCGATCGGAAGGGCGTACGCAAAGTCTCCCCACCCTGCGACGTGCTCATTTTTTTCTACTGAAATGGTGTAGCCATGACTATACACCAGCTCGGTGAGACTCTCGGCAATTTCTTCTGGTGACCCAACAAAATCACCAATCACCGTCACTTGTTTACCCGAGAGTGATACGTCTACACTTTCAACCTGCGAGAGTTCCTTGAATGTTTCTTCAATGAGCACCGAGCATGACCTGCAGTGCATACCACTCACGTGGAAGATGTTCGTCGTTTTGTTGCTCATATATGTTTCGCCTTAAGTCGAAGCGAGTTAGAGACAACCGACACACTTGAAAACGCCATCGCGAATCCCGCGAATGCCGGATTCAAGAGCCACCCAAAGAACGGGTAGAAGATGCCTCCAGCAAGCGGGATACCGATGATGTTATAGGCAAAGGCCCAAAATAGATTTTGTTTAATGCCGCGCATCGTGAGCTTTGAGAGCCGTATCGCCTTCACTAATTTTGAAATATCTCCGTGCAAAAGCGTGATGCCCGCAGACTCGATAGCGACATCAGTCCCCGTCGCCATCGCAATACCGACATCCGCCTGCGCGAGCGCGGGAGCATCATTCACTCCGTCACCTGCCATCGCCACAACCTGTCCCTGCGCTTGAAGCTCTTTTATTTTGTTCAATTTATCCTCGGGCAAAACTTCTGCGACCACCTCATCAATACCCACTTGATCTGCGATATAGCGAGCAGTGTTCGCATCATCACCCGTGAGCATCACGACTCGTATCCCTAACTTGTGCAGATCTCTCACTGCCTCAACCGCTTCAGGCTTTATCGCGTCAGCGACCATCGCAATAGCAAGCACCTTCCCTTCTGCAACAAGAATAACCGGCGTCTTCCCTTCTTTTGTATCTTTTCCAAGCATCTCCAGCAACTTGGGGGTTTCACCCCCAAGTTGCTGATCGTCCGCGAGCTTGGCACTCCCAACATGATATTGAACGCCTCCAACAATACCGGTAATCCCCTTGCCCTTCAGCATTTCAAAGTGCTCAACTGGCACGAGTGAGATATTTTTCACTTTTGCATATGCGACGACCGCATGAGCGATCGGATGTTCCGATTTATTCTCAAGTGACGCGAGAATGGTAACAATCTCTGTGTCGCTCTTTTCTGAAAAATTCTTGAGCGAGACGAGTTCCGGCTTCCCCTTGGTGATCGTGCCAGTCTTGTCGACGACAATCGTAGTTACCTTGTGAAGCTTCTCTAGTGACGCCGCGTCCTTAATAAGGATACCTTCTCGCGCCCCCTTGCCGACGCCGACGATGATAGCCGTCGGCGTCGCGAGACCGAGCGCGCACGGGCAGGCGATCACCAGAATCCCGATAAACGACGTGAGACCATAGGCGAGCGCCTGAGAGAAACCGAGATACTGCGTTCCCACGATGAGCCACGTCGCGAGCGCAACAAAAGAGAGAACAAGAACGACAGGGACGAAAACTGCTGATATCTTGTCAGCAAGCGCTTGAATGGGTGCGCGGCTCCCCTGCGCTTCTTGCACCATCTGTACAATGCGCGCGAGCATCGTCTCAGAACCGACCTTCGTCGCGGTAAAGGTAAATGAGCCACTGGTGTTCAGCGTCCCCGCGACAACCGAATCACCGACAACTTTTTTTACCGGCATCGGCTCCCCTGTCACCATCGACTCGTCCACGTGCGACGAACCCTCGATGAGGACGCCGTCGACAGGAATCTTTCCTGCGGGCTTCACGATAATACTGTCACCATGCACAACCTGTTCGATTGGAATTTCAACCTCTGTGCCATCGCGAATAACGAGTGCTGTCTTCGCCTGCAGATTCAGCAATTTTTCTATAGCATCGCCCGTCTTCACCTTTGCGCGAGCTTCAAGATATTTCCCAAGCGCAATAAAAGTGATGACGATAATCGTGACGTCATAGTATGTAGCGTCGACATTCAGAAAAGGTCGGAGCGACTCTTCAAGAGCACTCACCACCGAGCTATAGAGATATGCGGACAATGTCCCGAGACCAATAAGAGTATCCATGTTCGCCTTTCCGTAGCGAAGGAAACGATAGAAGCCGAGCAGATAAGGCTTCCCCACAACAAAGAGAACATAGGTCGCCATTAAGGGAAGCAGGTGGTGGAAAAATTCTTTCCACACAATAGGCACCACAGGAAGAATCCCAAATTGTGCGAGAATCTCCCAGCCCATCACAAACACACTGAACACAGCAAGCGGAAGTGCCGAAAAAACTTTTGTGCGCATGTCGGCGATCTCGGCGAGCTTTTCGCTTTTAGATTGATTGAGACCGAGGTGTGCCGCGTGCTCACTCTCGGTCATATGCATCGAAGTGGCTGTAGGAGTTATCAGAGAATAGCCAAGCGGTTCTATTTTTTCAGAAAGGCGCTGAGGATTTGTTTTCGTTTCGTCGTATGAAATTTTCGCAGCTTCAGTACCATAATTCACATCAACCTTCTCCACTCCATCGACCTTTGCCAGAGTCTTCTCGATAATGTGTGCGCAGGACGCGCAGTGCATTCCTCGTATAGGGTAGGTGCTGGATTTCATATTATTTTCTCTTAAGCTTATATACTTTGAGAACTTCTTCAACCGCCTTCCCTGTCTGGCCCGAGGTCATCTGGCGATGCACACAACTGTTCAAGTGATTCTCCAAAAGAAGATCCTCGACAGTTGAGAGCCCCTGCTTTACCGCCGAGGTTTGGGTAATGACATCAATGCAGTAGGTGCCCTTCTCTATCATTTGAGCCAGCCCGCGCACCTGCCCTTCAATAATCCTGAGCCGGCGCACTATTTTTTCCTTACTTACATCATGCGTATGTTCCATGCTCAGCAGTATATACCCCCCAGGGGTATCACGCAAGTGCCTGAGGTGAATATAAATAGGGGCCACCATTTCTGGTGGCCCCTAGGTGGGAGACGTCTTGTGGTACGCCCTTCGTTCTTCGTTCTTCGTTTAAGTTTTCAAGGGGAAGAATTCGGCGCGAGCGCCTTTCGATGGGACAGCGGTGCCGTAGTAGGCCTGCAATGTCGTACGGTCGGTAGGATTGAGCAAAGCGATGCCCACGTCAAGCGGCTGGACGGCCAAGTTGGCCTGCGGCGCGGATGGCGGTGTCACATGGCAACTGTTGCAGTCGTTAGAGACCATTTTGTCAAAGCCAGGCGGTGAAGCTGCCTGGGCTGGAACCGCGAAGAAACAGATTCCGACGGCGAGCGCAACAAGAAGCAAAAACGCTTTCATTACTTTTCCCTATCCTCCATTTTTGTTAAAACAACAAAAGAACATTCATCCATCTGTATATCGATACAGCGACATGAGTACCGTACCATGCATCAAGAAATCCTGCAACGAGATTATCCACGACGCCAGATGCGCCTAACAGGCGATGTTCTGATCAATAGCGGTTGAACTCGCTTCATATTGCACAAGCCAAATAGGACTGCCAAGAATAAAACCTTTAGCGGTCACACAGGTATTGATGGCACTGACCTGACTCCTGACACCGATCGGGAGCCAGAGCGGGATAATGACCGGCTTTCCCTCTATTGTTTGGAGCGGGACAAAGGTACTCCCAGCTATTTTCTTCCACATATACGGCATCGAATATATACCGACGCGGATATTCTGCGTATTGAGATAGTCAATCGCGCCCTGTATCGTCGCATCATTTACCAAAAGATTGTTGGACCAACTATTCGCCTCTTCGATATCAAGCCACCACAGTCGAGACTCAACTCCCCCGCTCTTGGCATACGCATACGCATCTCGCGCCGCGTTGTAACCATAATTGTATCCTTCACAAACAGTTGGTTCTACTTGTCCTGAACCTGTCGAGAGAGTGCTCGTCGCGACGACGCGCGGTGAACACGATTTTGGCGTAGAGATATTCCCAGCGACCGCACTGCCGTATGGCGCATTGAGATTCATATACAGTGTCGGGAGTGAAGTCGAACCAAGCTTCGCCCATAAGTATTGATAGTTGAGCCGTTCATTATGTTTGAAGGCTTTCCCGCGTGTCACACTGAAGATGGCGAAATTGAATCGCGTAGGGAGCGAGCGCGTGGGAAAGGACACGTCGTAACCGAGCGTACTCGAAATATAGGGGCTCCCCTCTGCCGCCGAGGCGGCGCTCGACAGTGAGAAAAACGCGAGAGTGAAGACTGTAAGCACTATACCAAATCTTTTTTGCATCCTACACATACCAGCAAGTGTATCATTTCACCACCACGGACAGGCACTTGCCTTATCTGATACTAACTGATAAAATCTGATATGTAAGCATTAGCGCATATATATGGAAACAAACGCACGGAAATTCGATCATAGAATTAAGAGCATCGACCCACATATCGTGGCTATTTTAGCTGCAATCGATGAAATCAGGGGGGTATTCCGTGTTGGGATTCGCATGACGCCCCAAGCTGTCACGAGCTTGCGGAAATCGGTACTGGTCACTTCGGCAGGGTCTTCAACCCGCATTGAAGGATCAAAACTCTCCGATGAGGAAGTGAAGAAAATTATGCAAGGACTCAGTATTCAGAAATTCACTGACCGCGATTCTCAAGAAGTACAAGGATACCTTGAGACGTTAAAAAACGTCTTTGATAATTATAAGGACCTCCCACTTCGAGAAGGTATCATTGCTTCGCTTCATAGAGACTTACTCAAGTATTCAACCAAGGACGACCTGCATCGAGGAGAGTATAAGCATAAAGAAAACATTGTCGGCATTCTAGACGCGGAAGGCAAGGTGGCCAAAGTAATGTTCGAAACAACTCCTGCATACCTAACACAGAAAGAGATGAGTGAGCTTGTCCTCTGGACCGTCGAGGCGTTTGAAAAAGAACGATTCCATCCACTCCTTATCATCGCAAACTTCATTATCGAATTTCTGAAAATCCATCCGTTTGAAGACGGCAATGGGCGTCTTTCGCGTGTTCTCACAAATCTCCTCTTGCTTCGATCTGGATATCCATTCATCGAATACGTCTCGCATGAGCAGATTGTAGAACAACGCAAGGATCAGTATTATCTTGCATTGCGCGCCTCTCAACAAACATTCCGAACCCAACACAAGCCGGAGGGAGATCAGGAGACGATCGCTCCATGGCTCAACTTCTTCCTTTCCGTTGTGAAAGAACAGGCGGTGAAATCTCTCGAGCTTGTCGAAGAGAATAAGCATGATGACACTCTCTCCCCCAAGCAGAGCAAGGTCTTGGAATATTTCTCAGAAGTTATTGAGGCGAGCCCGAGTGAGATCGCGGCAGCCACTGGCGTTCTTCTCCCCACAGTACGCAAAGCACTCGACCGGCTCATCGAGCTCGGGAAAGTGAAACGTATCGGCCGAGGACGAGCGACGCGGTATCGCAAGCAGTAACGGATATATCAATTCACTCCAAATCCTTGTTCGTACTCCTTCAAACGTTCCTTAGGAACTTGAAACTCAATTTCTACTGGATCGAAATGTTTCGGGTCGAACTCTTCTACATCCTCGATACATAACCATTCGAGCATATCGGCGTGTTCTTCATGTTGCGCGTTTTTTATAATTTTCTGGAGTTCATCGTATCCTCCAACTCCACCACAATCTTCTGGCGGGCAAGCATTCTTTCCAGCGGTACATCTAGGATAGGTCACTCCTGATTCTGGGTTTATCTTCTTTTCAAAAAGTACTGTGTGCGTCCAACCATCACCGAAATCATAGTCATAAATACACTGTGTCATACGCTTTCCAAACCAATCCGCAATATGTTCCGCACGCTCATCGTAACACTCATCTGAATATTGATCTTTCCCTTCAGGGGTTGGAAACTCGATTGTGATAATTGTTCCCTGTTTGCTCCCGCGTTTCGATTTCGACTGACTTCGAGTATCAAGACGAAAAGCATGAAGATGACTATCAGTCCAACCCACTGCGTCTTGAATTGCGCAATGCAAATCGAAGAATGTGTAAGTTGCCGGCACCTCTATACGCCGCCATACACGCGGAGTACTATCGTTCAACGATATTTTGAAAACGAGAACTTCCGGTGAATTAGATACGGACACTTTGGAGCGTGATTCAAGCTGTTGCGCCACGTGTTGCATGACCTTTTCAGTTTCGAGTGCCTTAATAAGTTTTACATGATCACCATCCTCTCCTTTGCGAATCAATTCACAAGCCGCACAATCACCGCACCCTTCAAATTCTGCTTTGATATGAACACAGGGGTTATTCGTCAGCCATTCATGCACAGACTCCCACGCTTCGTCTGAAAGATATTGATCCCATCCGTGAATCCATCCATCGGTATTCTCTTCAAGAAAATCTTCCATTGCGCGCCATCCGCCATTTAGAAGAACATTACGAGCTTCAACTGCACAATCAGGGTCCATATCTGCCAGAATTGTGTTGACGAAATATTTGGCGAATGCATTACGATCCGTATCAGTAAAGTGTTCAATTATGAAATACCGTTTCGTTTCCCCGATTTCTTCTATCCATCGCTTCAGACCATCCCGAGACGGTATTTCTACAAGTGCCCCGAGTTCAGTATCGAGATATACTTGCGGATATTCGCTCTCCATAAGCACTGCATCGACCACTCGATCTGCATCAATCTTAGCCCCGCTCGGTAATGTGTACGCATACATAGTTTAAACAATATTCCTTAAATGCCACTCGTGCAACAGATTAGTAAACACAGAAGCCGCGACATACGTCGCGGCTTCTGTGTTCTTTTCGGAGCTTCCTGCACCACAGGAGTACTTTTTATTTTCTAACTCGCTTTCACTCTTAACAAAATAAAGTCGCCTAGCGGTACTGTACTGGTCCCAACGGGGGCCGGTACTGGTTCCTGGCGTCACAACCGTGTTGGGGGCGTCCGAGACGAACCGACGATTTCGCGCCGTATTTGCTAGAGTTCGATTCCTGTCCCCATTTTTTGCTTTGCTCGTTGTAGTTCGATTCTGGTGCCCGTCTTTTTATTCTGTCGTGGGATTCTGAATACTCCACTTCCCTCTCCTCTCTTCAGGAAGCAGATCAGCAAGAGACTGCATGACGATATTTGATTGTGTTCTTAATTCTTCCTCTATTCTCTTTCTCTCCTCGGTGATTTCTTTCCGTGCATCTCCCTCGCCAGGGTTTTGAATGAGGTCACCAAATCTCTCAACACCTTCGATTTTCTCAAGAGTGATTGGTTTGCCGATAATCATCTCTGCCGCAGGACGTACTTTGAGCGAGTGCGTCGGCGTCCGATTTATTCCCATGTGTGGGTCTTCTGATTTTATGTTTATGGCAATGGGGACAATAACTGCATCGGAAATCTCTGCGAGATATACAACACCATGCCCTTCTTGGTCAGGTATTTTGCCATCCTTTATCGGCACCGGTGTATACGCGGCCATGACGATCGTATCTCCGTCTTCGAGCGCCTCCTTCATCGGCTCAAAATTCTCTGGGTTGAATTTCTTTGTGTAGTATTCTTTCTTCCCTGTCTCTGGATGGTCTCCCCATTTCATATCAACCGGCATAGTATTGTCTTCTCCTATTATCTGCAGAAAAATATTCGTTCTGGCATCCTCCTTGAAGGAGTGTTGTACCGATGCATTGACTGCTCTCAGCCTGAATTGCTTCCCAAGCTTCGCAATAGGAACAACGACATCGAGATCGGAAATGTGAGTTGTGGCAAAAATCACTTTTGCGTCTGGTGGCAGATCCTTAAGGTTTTCTTCTCCCAGCACTTCTATGTTGCTGAAATTCGCTTTTACCCACGCCTCCACGACAAGCCTGAAGCGAGCAGGTGTTTCCTTGTGAGATTCCTTACGTTGGATAAATCCTTCTTTCATATCTTATTTCTAAGTATACCGCGTCTGGACAAACACAAAAGCCGCGACGTATGTCGCGGCTTTTGTGTTCTTTTCGGAGCTTCATGCCTGTCGGTACTGTACCCGATTTCAGAGAATTCTGATGGGGGACGGTACTTGACACTGACTCACAACCGTGTTGGGGGACAGGAATATGCCTGGCTCACAGCCCCCATGTATTTCCTCGTTATTTTCTACCTACATTCGGTTCGATTCCTGCGCCCATCCAAGAAATCTAATCCTCAATCGCTTTTTATTGAGACATACTCGGGAAGATGTTTACTCGCAAAAGATCGCCATTCTTCAATATTTATCGGCAAGAGAGGTATTTCCAACTCACTTGCGACCCGAGACAATCCCTTTAGGAGGAGGTCTAAATGTTCTGCGGAGTGACTCGCGTTTATAGTAATCCTGAGCTGTGCTTTACCTGGAGCTACTGCTGGTACCCTCACTGACGAACAAACAATTCCTTCTTGAAGGAGAATTTTCTCTGCCGCGATAGATTTTGATTCATCACCGATGAAAACGGGTATGATGCAAGAAAATCTATCAGGAATGTTGAGGCCCAGAAGCTTGATTCTCTTAACTACTTCATAAATATTATTCCACAATTTCTCTCTTATCTCTGGCTCAGTTTCAATGAGCTCAAAGGCCTTGATTAGACCCGCAGCTTGGTCAGCCGGCAAACTCGACGTAAAATAGTACCCTGAGGATGTGTACTTTAGCATCTTGATTACCTTCTTATCAGCCGCAATAAACCCGCCGAGACCCCCAAGAGCTTTACTCAAGGTCCCCATCTTTATGTCTATTTCATCTTCAACGCCGAAATGTTCGGGTGTCCCCCTCCCGTTTTTACCAAATACACCGGTACCGTGAGCATCATCAACCATTATGGTCGCCCCATAGGCCCTTGCG
>JBAQWN010000054.1:0-2631 GCA_049298935.1 Minisyncoccia bacterium | reverse complement strand
CGATCGGTTTTGCCTTCGCTTTTTCAGACGAGAGCCACCCTGCCGTCCGTGTGGCGGCAGGTGCGGCCGGACTTATCCTTGCTGTCGCATTGCATACTACCTTTAACGCGCTTATTATGAGTCAAGGCACATCATCCGCATTATTTACCGCAATCTTTCTTATCTGGATTGCTGCGGTTATTTTCTTCGCGGTGTTTGAGGTGCTTAAATTTTTCCAATATCAGCATTCTCCCGCTAACCCTTACACATTATGACTATGAAGCGCTCGTTCTTTGATCGTCTCTCCGGCAACTCTCCGGTTGAGAACTCGTTTGACTCGTTTGACGACGAGCTTCCGGTCATCTCCTCGTCTGCACACGGAGAGCGTGGTCGCGTAAACGACGCTGCTCACCCAGCACCGATCGACGAGAGTTCTGCAAAGAGTGACGGACAGCTTCCTGTTGATGTATACCAAGCGGGTGGTGACATTATCATCCGTGCTTTTGTGGCTGGTGTGAAGGCAGATGAGCTAAACATTTCTATACGTCGCGATATGGTTGAGATCGGAGGTTCTCGTTCGGAGCGTGACCGAGTGGCAGATCACGACTACTTCTCCCACGAGCTTTTCTGGGGCTCATTCTCTCGCGCGATTATGCTCCCACAAGAAGTTGATGTTGAGGCATCTTCAGCAAATGCGAAAGATGGTCTTCTCACTATCATTCTCCCTAAACTTGATAAGGCGAAGCAGACGAAGTTGAAGGTAAAGGCAGGTTAATAACGCGTCACGGCAAGATCACCATTTCAGTAGAGGGTTCACTAGTAGTCCACATAACGGTGAATGGCAGACTCGCGATACGGCGACCGTCAGAGGTCTCTATGAGCACTCGCCACTGCCCTTCTTCAGTAATGAGGTTTGAGGAGTATCCACGGTAGCCACCATCGCGACCGCCCACGATCGTGTATGCGACTGTCGCTTTTGTCACCAACTTCTTCGTGGTTTGGTTATACCATTGCCACTGATGAACGATTGTCGTCGCGAGTGTCGTCGGAGCGAAGATAGAACTATACGCGGAAAGAGGTTCTCCCCTGACCACGTGCATGGTGGGCGCGAGCCCGAGATGTCTCACTTGCCACGACTGTCCAGTCTCTTGGATGCCTTTATAGGCACCAGGAATGCGGAAGACTGAATGATACACTCCCGTAGCCTCTGCTGAGAGTGGTAGAGGTGGCAAGATATTGGTGAAGTAAAAAACGTTCATGACAATCAGCACTGCGAATGCTCCCATGCGGATGCGCCAGACGTCAGCGAGAAAACGTTCCCGAGCGAGAGTTCGCAGAAGCATAGTAAATAATGCAAAAATGCAGATCGCCGCGAGCCCGCTCTCAAGAAAGGTGATTGTCCCGAGGGTAAGGGTGTATATCGGCACCAAGAAGATCGCATAGGAGTATAGAGCGAAGAAGAACAGCACGCTCGTGAAGATGAGTCGCTCGTGATACTGGTGGAAGTATTCACTCGCGAGAAATATGAGAAAGACGAAGAGGAGAAATGGCCACGATGCCCCGAGGTCGGCAGAACGCCCGTAGAAGATAACGAAGCCGCTCCAGAACCCTCCGAGTGCAAACTGTGTCACCAGCGGGAGTATCAGGCGCCAGCGCGGGAAAGGTGCCCCTGCACGTGTCGAGCGTGTCTCGATAAAGTGAAGTAGAGGGATTGCGACAAAACACGCGAGGGTATAGAGAGCGAAGAGTGCCTGCGTTTGCCAGAGGTCGACACGTTCGAAGAAAAGATTGTCAGCAACAAAGCCGGCAACCATCGCGAGAGCGGAGAGGTGTCGCTCGTATTTTTTAATCCAAGGAAAGATCTTCTGCAACATGCTGTGGGGTTATACGAGTTTGCTCGAACTCATTTCATACAGAATACCACGCCCTAACCTGCGCGCCCCTCGCAGAGCCTCGGGGCGCGCAGACGCGCCAACCCCGAACGGCTCAAATAGCATTGAATGAGCCGTTCGATGCTCTGAGGACTCCCTTTCAGATTTTCTGATACACAACGCAGTGTCCAGCTTTGCCGACTTGTTTTATCTTGCCTTCCTTTTCGAGTGCCGAGAGATAGCGTGTTGCTGTTGCGTCTGACACATGCAGGAGCTTCTCCACTTCGTCGTTCGTGACTTTGTTTTTGGTGACGAGTGCGAGCATTATCTTGTCTCTCTTCTTACGTTTGCGGTCTTGAGTGGCGATGCGAGCGCCGGTGAGGAAATCGCGGATTGGGTGTGCTGGGGCTGGTGTACTTGCCGCCGAGGACGGCGGCTCGCTGTGCCCTTCCGAAGCCTTTGGCAAAGGAGTGGGAGTCGGCTTGTCCTGCGTGCCCGGCGTAGCCTCGCCGTAGGCGGGAGCCGTTGCCGGTACGGGGATTACTTCTGCGGTCGCAGGAGTTGGTTCGTGAGCAGGAGTCTCAACAGTCGGGCTCGGCGATTCTGGGGCTGGTTGCATTGGCTCGCCGGAGCTACTAGCGGAGGCGGCTGGCGCTTCTGGTATGGCGGTTGTCTCTGTGGGCATACCTAGATTCTACAGCACAACCGAGTCACTCAAGATATCATCTCTATATTTCCACGGATGAACGATCGTATCTTTTTCATAACAGCTACTCTATCT
>JBAQWN010000053.1:0-8687 GCA_049298935.1 Minisyncoccia bacterium | reverse complement strand
CGTACCAATCACTATAATAAACAAAATACCTAAAAATAATCCCTTCATGCCCGAATACTATCACCTTGGGGCGGCTATCGAGAATCGAACTCGAATTGAGAGCTCCACAAGCTCCAGTGTTAACCGTTACACCATAGCCGCCATGATGCGCACACTTTTTTATAACACAAAAACGAAAACTCCGCGCGAGACTCTAATAGTGCGGAGATACTTCTTTGATACCCGCCTGGTGGTTCGCGAGGCGCGCGAGAGCAAAGAGGAGAGAGGAGAGGCGATTCATATATGCCATAGTTTCTATAGAAAGCGGGCGCACCTGAACGTCAGCAACCGCGACCAGACGACGTTCAGCGCGTCGCGCGAGGGTCCGCGCGACGTCGAGGAGCGCAGAGAGCTCTGTGCCTCCTGAGAGAGAAAATCCAGTAATGGGCGGAATCTCTTTTTCAATACCATCCACGATAGCTTCAATATCACTCACTACCCCACTCGCCACTTGCTTGTCGGCTCCAGCAATTTCAGCCTGCACGATAAAAAGTATTTCTTGCGCATCGCGAATAATATTTGCGATGCGCGTATTCCCTTCTGAACGCACCTTTACCAACCCAAGAAATGCATTGAGCTCGTCGAGCGCGCCGAGCGCCTCGGGCAATTCAGACGACTTCGAGATTCGCTGTTGGTCACAATTAAATGCCGTCGTCGTCCCCGTATCACCTTTACCTGTATACAACATACTCTAAGTATACACACATACTCCTGGCATAAAAAGAAAGGGTCATTTATTGACCACCAAGGATCTGCTCTATCAGCTTCACCGTGTTTCCATGGGTTAAGAGGCCTAGATAAGAACTGACTGTCGATTCTTCTCCCGCTTTCTCGTGGATATTCCGAAACATACGCTTCTTCGTGGTGGTGCGAAGTACACGACGATTCGAGAAATGCACCCAGCCAAGGAAGTCGATACCTGAAGCAAGCGTACGAATTGAGACTTTTCCCGGATGGAGTTCAAGTGCAAGACGATCACGGAGGAAGGCACTGATGCGCGGCAAGAGTGATTCGAGCCATTTCCGATCCGTGGAGAAAAACACAAAGTCGTCAGCATAGCGAATATAATGTTTCGCTTTCAGCTTGTGCTTCACGAACTGGTCGAACTCGTTCATGTAAATGTTCACGAGGAGTTGTGAGGTGAGATTGCCGAGTGGTAATCCTCTTCCCTTCTCTGTGCTCGAGAAACTGAGAATAATATTCTTGAGGAGTTGCGTGATGCGTTCGCCTGTAATGCGTTCGGCGAGAATCTGAATGAGCGCTGCTTGATTGATAGAAGCAAAAAACTTCCGTATATCGCACTTCAATACCCAGAGCGTGCGGGTATTATTCTTACTTTCTTTGTATGCGTAACGGTGGAATGTATCCATCGCGCGATGCGTTCCCTTTTCCAAACGGCAAGAATACGAGTCGGCGATGAACGTACGATCGAAAAACGGGTAGAGCTGTCGATAGAGGGCATGGTGCAAAAGTCGATCGCGAACGCTTGCTTTGTGGATATCGCGCGACTTCGGATCGTTTATCTTGAAAGCATCGTACGAACCGTGAGTATAAGTCTCAGCAACAAGGTCGGCATGAAGTGCGAGAATATTATGCAACAGGTGCTGCTCGAATTCTTGCACGTCTTTGCGCTTCCGTTTTCCGCGTATGAATTCCTTCCACGCTTCGAGAAGATTACACATCGAGATAATTTGCTCGTACGATGCGGTAAACTGGATTCTATCCATACGCCATGAATCCTACCCCCCCCCCCGCAAACTCCTACCAGTTATTGAACGCGCCAAAGAAGTTTATCGCGCATGGATACCCATGCGTCGAGACATGCCGCGAGAAGAACGATTCGGTGTGGGAGCGAAGATAGATTCGCTCTTTCTTGAAACGTTCGAGATATTGCGCCGAGCGACTTATGCGACTGAAGAGACAAAGACCGACCTCCTTCAACAAGCGATAGAAAACATTGATTCGCTTCGCTTCTTCGTGCAACTCGCGTGGGAGATGTTGCTCCTCACGAATACTCGATACAGCATACTCGGCGAAGGCGTTGAAAACATTGGGAGGATGGTTGGCGGTTGGCGCAAAGGACTCCTATCGAAAACTCCCGCACCATAAAGGCGCGGGAGAAAGAGAAGAGTTGCGGGAGAAGAACTGATTACCACCGTTCCAGTTGTTCGGGTTGTTGAGCGGATTGGCATTGAAGTTCCAGCCATCATCGTTCCAGTTGCCGTTGACCGCCCACAGAACGCACCACCTATGTACACTACGCCATCCGTGCCACCACCCCTCGAATACTCTCAGGATTGAATCTTGTTCGGGACCTCGAAGTCCGCCAGCGCAGCGTACCGATTCTTTATCTTTTTTAGAGCCCTCGTATCTGCACTCGTTCAAGGATGTGCCCGAAGCGATTCTGAGAATGCGAGTAACCCGAGGCGCTGCCGGAAAGCCGCAGCCGTCCTGCCTGAGCTTCCTCAGTGTTGAGTATACAAAATAAAAGACCCCCTGTTCCAATGCCGACAAAGTGGCAAAGGTTCAGAGGGTCAAAAAGAAAGATCAAATCTGAAAAGAATCAGCGGGAGAAGAACTGACCACCACCGCGCCAGTAGTTCGGGTGGCCGAGCGGATCGGCACTGAAGCGCCAGCCATCATCGTCCCAGTCGCCGCTGACCGCCCACAGAACGCCCTTGATGTCGCGGATGTAGCCGACGTTGGCATATCCGTTCGTCAAAAGTGGACCATCCTCGCCCTTGGGTTGCTTCGCAAACGCTGCGAAGAATTGACCGAGGGCGATCTCCACCTTCGCTTCACCGCCGAGAGCAGTGATGATGGCGGGATCGAAGGAGTTTTCGAGCAGTTTGTTGACGACGAGCTCTTCGGCGGCGACTTCTTCGCTTTCGATCTTTTGCAGGAAGTTGGCTTTGAAGTTGTCACCTAGGAAGCTGATCTTCACCTTCGCGTTCTTCGACTTGTTGATGACGAAGTTGTCCTTGGCGATGAATTGCGTCATGGCCGGGACAGCGATGGTTGTCGAGAGGCGTTGAAGCAGTTGCTTCGCGACCGCTTCGGAAAGCATTAACTCGTCGCGGAGGAAACGTTTCGCCCCTTCCACTCCACCGAGCTTATTAAGCAATGCTTCGACGCTCACATCTTCAACGTACATGTTGTACTTAGACATGTTGTTCTCCTTCTGGCTAATAGCCGTCATTACTCCTCACCTGCTAGATGGGAGTGTACTCACTGCCCGTGAGTCGAGGGCCTTGGCGATTCGCCACAGCAGAGAAAGGCCTAGGTAATAAGCCGTTTTCTGCTGGGGCGAAACACGCACATTCAATGAGCTTTTAATCTGTGATATATGATACACCTATATATTATCATGTCAAGAGTGCCCAGGAGAGGACTCGAACCTCCAAGCCCTTGCGGGCGCTACCACCTCAAGGTAGTACGTCTACCAATTTCGCCACCTGGGCAATGAAAACAACTATACTACAGCTGCGACACTCTCGGTTGAAGCCTCAACTTCAGACTCAGAGGCTTCTGACTCTGCTGGCGTCACCGATTCGTCACTCTTCATATTCATCATACGCGCATTGCGCAACTGGCGGCGCACCGCCTTTGTCGCAATCTCGCGGATGAAGTAGAGCTTGGCACGACGAACCTTTGAGCGCTTCACGATCTCGATTGAATCAATAGAAGGCGTATAGAGCGGGAAAGTCTTCTCGACACCCACGCCCGAAAGCGTCGCACGGACCGTAAACATCGCGCCGCTCTCGGTACCATGCTTCGTCGAGATAACGAGCCCCTCAAAGACTTGTTTGCGTGCATTCTTGACGATTTTTTCTTTCTTATCAGCACCACGACCCTTCTTGAGGTCAACAATGTTCTGCACGACACGCACCGTGTCACCCGCGCGGACCCCGAGGGCTGCCCGGCCTTCTACATTGACTGAGGTTATAACCTTCTGCATATCTGCGCACTCTAGCACGACCAGCACCAAAAGCAAAACGGCCTTTGGTGCTGGTCACGTGCCTCGAAGCTGAGCAAACGCCTCAGGGAAATGCGCGAAAGCTGGGGCAAGGTCTACAGGAACAGGTGCGACAACAGTAACCCGAGTTCCAGAGGGGAGCTGTAGGTCTATCGAATACGCATGGAGGCCAAGACGGGTGATGCCGAGAGCAAGTTCGCGCTTAGGTGCATACAGTGTGTCGCCAACGATCGGATGATGAATCGCTTTGAGATGCACCCGTATCTGATGCGTCCTTCCTGTCTCTGGATTCATCTTGAGAAGTGCGTATCCTTCAATCTCTCCAAGCACTTCATAACGAGTGAGCGCGTCGCGCAGTCTCCCCTTCGCTTTCGGCTGGGCACTACGCAGACGAAAGTCTTGTCGCGAACGACCAATGTCAAAATCAATAGTGCCTCGCTTCTCCTTCGGTGCACCATACACAAAGGCGAGGTACGTCTTCTTCACTTCCCTATCGTGAAATGCTTTGCGCAAAAATGCGTGCGCAACCGCGTTCTTTGCGAACACTAGTACGCCCGAGGTGTCGCGATCGAGCCGGTGTACATATCCTCCACCCTCACACTCTGCTGAAGCCAGTTCTACTTCAGGATACTTCTCTATAAACCAGTCTTCGGCCGTTTCTTCCTTGGTCCTGCCATCGGCATGCGTGATAAGCCCCGCCGGTTTCGCTACCGCGACGATATCTGCATCTTCATAGAGAATCGAGAGTTCCATTGCTTCACCGTAGCACTTCTTCACTTACCATGCCGCCGTTCACGCGAAGCAAACTCCGCAAGAATCGCATCGAATTCTTCACGAGAAAAATCAGGCCAGAGGGTATCAATAAAGAAAAGCTCGCTATAGACCGACTGCCAAGGGAGAAAATTTGAGAGACGCCGCTCGCCTCCTGTGCGAATAATCAGATCTGGGTCGGGCATGTCCTGTGATAGAAGTTTTTGTGCAAAAGATTCTTCGGTCACGACCTTCACTCCTTCTGAAAGAAGTGCGTTTGTCGTCGCAACAATCTCTGCGCGACCACCATAGGACATGAGCAAATGGAGCGTAGCGTCATATTCGCTCGCGGTCGCCTCTTCAAAAGAGAGCATCATCGCCTGCATGTCTTTGCTAAAACGAGATCGATCACCAACAAATCGTACGCGCACGCGCTCAGCGATCATGCTCTTTGCCTCGTTCTCTAAAATAGAACGGAAGAGCTTCATCAAGTAACCGACCTCTTCTTCTGCACGTTGCCAGTTCTCGGTGGAGAACGCATAGGCGACCACATGAGCTATCTTCGCTTCATGCGCCCACCGCAAGAGTTCTTTCAGCTTTTTATACCCCTCGGTATGCCCCTCGAACACTGAAACGTTGCGGGCGCGCGCCCAACGGCGATTGCCGTCCATGATAAAGCCGACGCAGGTGACTCCTGAAGTATTGGTCATGAGTATATAAACATATTCATTCGTGCATTTAGTTTCAAGCTATACAATGGTACTGTAGTGGGGTGCTAGGGGCGATTAGCTCAGTTGGTAGAGCAACTCATTTACACTGAGAAGGTCACAGGTTCAAGTCCTGTATCGCCCACCCATAGTGCCGTTACGCAGCAATATCATCCTCGTTTGAGAACTTTGTCGTTACTTCAAACTTTGGTTTTTTATAAATATCCACTACGCCAGCAGTATCACTATATTCTGTTGCCAATCTTCTGGTTGCCTCCTCCATTCTTGCTTTTTCAGCTTCCAGCTCTTCTGGAGAAAAATTTTTCGCCTCATTCGGCATCACTGAAAATCTTCTTTCCATTCCCATATTATTTTCGATTAATTAGTAATCTCCCACAATCATACACCAAACGATTTGGTGCCATGAGCGAGTCGAGTGGGCATGGGGAGACTCGAACTCCCACGTCTTGCGACATACGCTTCTGAGACGTACGCGGTTACCAATTACGCCACATGCCCATGTGCCCCCGGTAGGAATCGGACCTACATAACTGGCTTAGAAGTCCAGTGTTCTATCCATTGAACTACAGGGGCGAAGTGAGGACAAAAGAACAAAAGTAATCTCGATGTTCTTCTGCGCCGAACGAGCCCCTGTATCGAGTCCACGAAGATAGAGGGGCGTATAGAAAATCTAACCTATTTATCCCCTATTGCGAAGGGTCGGCGAAACGTGCGGCTCCCGACACGTAGTTCGCCTCGAACGCCGCGCGCTTCTCAAAAATAGTATGCACGGTGTCGAGAGAAGATTGACTGAAGATAGGAGCGACCTTCGTTTGAGGAGTGCCAATGACACCGCCGTTCGCAACCGTACTAAACACCCACTCATTCCATACGATAATACTGGCAAGCAGTATCGTCGAGGCCGTTAAAAGGAGAAGCCAGTCGCGGCCTGGGTCACGGTGTGCAAATGACCTGAAACGCTTTGAAAAAAAACTAGTGAGAAGGCGGGTGGTCATGGTGTTGATTTTGAAGAGATCTCAGTTATCGGCATCGCTCCGACGATTATTTTAAGGTTGGCCTGCCAACTATCTTTCGCACTCTTTTCAAGCGAGAGCGCTGAGATAGAAATAGCATAAGGCGCATATTCAATCGAGCCTACGGTCCGCATCACCGCATCAAAGGTTCCTTGTACTGTGAGCGTCAAAAGTAGCGACGGCTGGGCAGGAGATCCCCCCATCGAGACTGAAAGTACGCTGACGACCGTCTTCTGGGCAATCCCACGAGCCTGTAAGACATTGATGAAGGTGGCAATATCGGCCTCGGGAACAAAATATTTGTGCATTCTCTCTTCATCAATAGCGATCTCGGCAAGAGCAGAGCGCGCAGAGACAATGCGACTTACATTTTTTGTTGCGGCATCAATCTGACTTTCTAGATCTGCCACTTCCTTACTCTTATTTGAAACACCAGAATAGCAGGCGCCGTAGCCAATAAGCACCAGAACACCGATGGCGAGAGCGATTAGGAAATGAATAAAAGGTGATCTCATGGTACGAGAGTTATGGTGATCACAAAATCAATGTTGGCATCCTTCGCATATGCAGAAACCGGTAGAGATACTGACGAGGCAAAGGGTGCCTCTTGGAGCGCGATTTGATAGCCACGCAACGCATTGCGCGTCTCGGCCGTGCCAGAGAGAGCGAGCGTCCCCAAACCCTTCCCCGATGCAGATGTATACGAAAACCCTGATAGGACGATGCCTGGTCGCGAAATAGCAATAACGGAGCTGATGATCCTCGTCGCCGAAGGCACATTTGAAAGAGCAATCAAAATCGCTACATCATTTGAAAGGTCATCTAAACTGGCAGATAATTTTACCCCGTCCGTTGAAGAGAGAGTCGACTGTATACTCGTGAGGTGGGCTTGTTTAGCGCTCGCACTCCTCATGAGAAAGATGTACGTCGGAGCAAGAAGTGCCGCTGCGACAATAACGAGCGCAGTAAAAAACACCATAACCACCGTACTGAGACGGAAGAAATAGTCTCGCGAGAGCGCGTCTCGACGCTCCTGAGGAAGCAGATTTGTAAGAGTATTACGTAGCATATGAAGCAACACGATCGCGTAGAGCAAGACCTATTGCAGTCGCATAGGCGAGCGACTCAGTATAGTCAAGACGCGGAACCCACGTATCAAGCGAGGCGAGATTAATAAACACATCTCCTGAAGTGACGGGGATCTGCAAGACGCTCTCAAGGTATCCTGATAATCCCTGTATCGAAGCATTCCCACCTGCAAGGACAGCTCGCGTGATTGGTTCGTGCGTACCACCGGGTGACGATCGCTCTTGCCAATATTTGAAATGGCGAAAAATCTCATCCCGAATCGCCGACGCCGTCATAAGCATTGCCGCAAGATATTCTTCATTACCCGGCTCTGCGACAATACCGCGTTCAGCCTTCACTTTATGAGCCTCGACTTCGGTCACTCCAAAATGTTTCTGGACAGCAAGGGTGAATGCGTGGCCGCCGATATGTATCGTCGTTGCAAAACGCGGTATACACTTTGCGACCACAGATACCTTGGTCGTTGTCTTGCCAATATCAATGATAAGCACCGTGGACTCGTCACCATAGGGCAAGAGCGCGCGCGAAGAGGCGAACGTTTCTCCTTCTAGTGCCCGCACATCAATACCTGCCTGACCAAATGTCATGAGAGTATCGTCGATAATGCGATGAGCAAAGCCAATCCCCGTCACCAGAGCATCGCCATGTTCGTCACGTCCGACATCAACAAAGTCAAAAGAGGTCTCTGCCGGTGGAAGAGGTACAAACTCATCGAGACGCTGTTCTATTGCGAGGCGCCATTCTGAAGAATCGTTTCCTGCCACCGCTGTTTCAAAAAGATATGACTTTGATTCCGGAAGAGCGATATTTGCCGCTGAAATATTAACCGCCTCAGCAGCAGTGACCAACGCTTCAACGACGGCAGTGCGATCAAATATCTCTCCATCAGTAAACGCACCCGCGGGCAATCGTACTTCAACATATTTCTCAAGAGTGATGCCGTGAGTACCTTCGGCAAGACGCACCGCCTTCACGCCACTCGTTGAGAGGTCAATGCCCGCGAATGTAGAGGCGAGATATCTCGGCGGGGCAAATAACGCGCGAAGGTATTCACTGAAGGCCAGAGTCATGCCTCTAGTATAGCGCGACCAC
>JBAQWN010000052.1:0-12712 GCA_049298935.1 Minisyncoccia bacterium | reverse complement strand
CAATAAGCACCAATGCACTGACTAAAAAGATCGCGCGAACTTCGTCGCCATGATAGTGCAGTATCTTCCGGCGTGGCGGTAGATTCTCTCCTCCGT
This sequence comes from Minisyncoccia bacterium, assembly GCA_049298935.1. Taxonomy (GTDB): domain Bacteria; phylum Patescibacteriota; class Minisyncoccia; order Phycocordibacterales; family Phycocordibacteraceae; genus C7867-001. The sequence continues at coordinate 12,616 of JBAQWN010000052.1, read as the reverse complement.
CTCCTTCAAAAGTCATGTTTGTAAGTATACTCCTTCTATAGCGGATGCAACGTACCGAGTACTAACGATAAACTGCATAGAGCATTATAAAAGTACTGTCACTTGTCCGTGCGAGACTTCAGCAACACCACCTTTCCCTACCGCAAAGCGATGCGTCTGATTGTCGGCAGAGATAACGCGCACCTGTCCTGCAGTGAGTTCAGAAACGAGTGCTTCATGGTGAGCGAGAACCTCGAACACTCCATCAACTCCTGGCATAGACACCGACACAACCTCTCCTTCAAAAAGATTTTCTCCAACTTTTGCAATCGTGAGATGAAAAGTCTTTGACATAGTGATTAGCCGACCTGATCGATACTTCCCTTCATATAGAAGGCCTGCTCTGGCTTGTCATCGTGCTTGCCCTCAACAATCTCTTTGAAACCTCGCACCGTCTCTTCGCGCGAGACATACTGACCGGGCATACCGGTAAATGGCTCGCCGACGAAGAATGGCTGGGAAAGGAATTTCTGAAGTTTACGGGCGCGATACACCGCCTGCTTATCGTCATCTGAGAGTTCTTCAATACCGAGAATAGCGATGATGTCCTGCAATGACTTATAGCGTTGGAGCACCTGCTTCACCTGACTCGCGACGCGATAGTGCTCTTCGCCAACAATCTCTGGAGTGAGTGCCGCCGAAGATGATTCAAGAGGGTCGATGGCTGGATAGATACCGAGTGAGGCGAGAGCGCGAGAGAGCACCACCGTGCCGTCGAGGTGTGCAAAGGTTGTCGCTGGTGCTGGGTCAGTAAGGTCGTCTGCTGGGACATACACCGCCTGCACTGAGGTAATGGAGCCTTTGGTGGTCGAAGTAATGCGCTCTTGGAGCTTACCCATCTCTTCAGCAAGCGTCGGCTGATATCCCACGGCGCTTGGCACACGACCGAGAAGCGACGATACTTCAGAACCGGCCTGAATAAAACGGAACACGTTGTCCATGAAGAACAGAACGTCCTTCCCTCCTTCGTCGCGGAAGTATTCTGCTTGGGTGAGACCGGTGAGTGCGACACGTGCACGAGCGCCAGGCACTTCATTCATTTGCCCAAAGACGAGCGCAGTCTTCTCGAGCACTCCTGATTCTTCCATTTCATGATATAGGTCGTTACCCTCACGCACGCGCTCTCCGACACCGGCGAAGACGGAGTAGCCACCGTGTTCGGTCGCGACGTTACGGATAAGCTCTTGAATAAGCACCGTCTTCCCAACTCCTGCACCACCGAAAAGTCCGACCTTGCCGCCCTTCATAAAAGGAATGATGAGATCAATCGCTTTGATTCCAGTCTCAAAGATTTCTGCCTTTGTCGTCTGCTCGGCAAAGGTTGGTGGCATGCGATGTATCGGGAGACGAGCGACGTCACTCGCCATCGGCCCCTTCCCGTCGACCGTCTCACCCAGCACATTGAAAAGGCGTCCGAGCGTAGAAGCGCCCACCGGAACCATAATCGGCGACCCTGTCGCCGTCACTGTTTCTCCGCGCGCGAGCCCAGAAGTCTCATTCATTGAAATAGCACGTACACGATCAAGACCGAGGTGCGAGGAGACCTCGACCGTAATACGCCCGTGCGTATCACTCTTCTCGATAATGAGAGCATCGCCAATCGCTGGTCGCGATTCTTTCCCTACGGCGAAGTGTACATCCACAACTGGCCCAATGATTTCTGTAATGACGCCTTTCATAATAAATAAATTAGGTTGATAATGCCTCGCGGCCGCTAATAATCTCTGACACCTCACGCGTGATCGCCGCCTGACGAATCTTGTTAAAGAGGCGGGTGAGATCGTGCGCAACCTCTTTTGATTTATCACTTGCCCCTTTCATCGCAACCATACGTGCCGAATGCTCAGACGCTTTTGTCTCAAGTAGTAGGTGGTAGAGCGAGACAGCAACAAGCTTTGGGACAAGAACATTTAGCACTTCGGCGCCATCGGGCTCTATGGTATACGCCACCGGCGCTTCGATAGGACGCAACTCACTCCACTTACCTTTCACCGGTACAATCTCTTTTACAAGATGCTCTACATCGGCGAGCGTGAGCGGGAGAAGACGACGTACCGAAGGAATCTGCTCAAATGTTGATTTGAAATTACTGTAGGCGACCAACACCTCGTCATAGGCACCGCTTGTAAACTCCTGTGAGAGCTCTTCCACAAGACCTTCTACAACAGAGAGTTCAATCGTGTCTTTCTTATTTTCAAATGCATGCGCAATACGATACCCGCGACGCGCGAAATATTCTTCACCTTTCTTACCATACGCATACACCGTAACCGCAGTGGGTGAATAAGGCGCGACCGCTTCAACTGCCGCCTTAATCACGCCACTATTGAGCGTTCCCGCGAGACCCTTGTCGCTCGTGAGGATAACGAGAGCTATCTTTTGAGCCGGACGAACCTTCACGAGAGGATGTTGTTCAAGATCGGCACTTCCCGAGAGTCGGGCGAGTATTGAGAGCGCAGCACGCGCGTAGGGGCGACCTGCAAGAGCTGTGCTCTGCGTCTTGCGCATCTTCACTGCCGAGACGGCCTCCATCGCGCGCGTCACTTTGTGAGTGCGCTCGGTCGCCTGTATTTTTGTCTTGATGTCTTTGAGAGCCATGAGTTATGCGACGGCAAGGTGACGAGCAACGAAAGCATCAAGTTTTTCACGAAGTGTCTTTTCTGTTTCTTCGCGAATCTCTTTAGATTCACGAATAGCGATGAGTGTGCCGCCTGCCTCGCGCTCAAGATAGTCACGGAGCTTCACTTCAACTGTAGTGATGTCAGTCGCCGCAACACTGTTAAGATACCCATTAGTCGCAGCAAATATAATCGCAGCTTCAATTTCAAAAGCGAGCGGCACCCCACGACCCTGATTCAATATCTCCGTCATGCGCCGACCTGCGTCGATCTGCTTCTTTGTGTCAGCGTCGAGATCAGAAGAAAATTGCATAAACGCCTCAAGTTCGCGAAACTGCGCGAGCTCAAGCTTAATCTTGCCCGAAACTTTTTTCATCGCCTTCGTCTGCGCCGCACTCCCCACGCGCGAGACTGAAATACCGACGTTAATCGCTGGGCGCTGTCCTTTGTTAAAGAGTCCCGCCTCAAGATAAATCTGTCCGTCAGTGATAGAGATGACGTTCGTCGGGATATAGGCCGAGACATCGCCTTCTTGTGTCTCGATAATCGGGAGTGCTGTGAGCGACCCTCCGCCTTTTGCTTTAGAAAGTTTCGCCGCCCGCTCGAGTAAGCGCGAATGCAGATAGAAAATATCGCCCGGGTACGCTTCGCGACCTGGTGGGCGACGGAGGAGAAGCGACATCTGACGATACGCAACCGCATGCTTCGAGAGGTCGTCATAAACGACCAGAGCGTCACGACCCTTCTCCATAAAATATTCGCCAATCGCCGCACCCGCAAATGGCGCGAGGAATTGGAGTGCGGCCGGAGCAGAAGCTGGGGCAGTCACCACAATGGTGTACTCCATCGCGCCGCGCTCTGCAAACTCAGCGACGATCCTCGCAGTCTTAGACTCTTTCTGACCGATAGCGACATAGATGCAGACTGGTCGCGTTGCAGGCGGTTCATTCTTCTGATTTAAAATGGTGTCAATCGCAATACTGGTCTTGCCGGTGCCACGATCACCGATGATCAACTCACGCTGACCGCGCCCGATCGGAATCATCGCATCAATCGCTTTAATACCAGTATGCAGAGGGACATTCACCGGAGCACGATCAATCACGCCATAGGCCTCCTTCTCGATAGGTCGTAAATCTTTTGCCTTCGTTGCACCCTTTCCGTCAACCGGCTCACCGAGCGGGTTCACCACGCGACCAATAAGAGAATCACCTACCGAGATCGAGAGCAATCGCCCCAGACGTCGCACCAGCATACCTTCATAGACCTTCGAGGCTTCACCGAGGATAACCACGCGCACACCATCTTCTTCAAGATTGAGCACAAGGCCGTAGATCGGCGACGGGTCCTTCAAAGCTTCGGCGAGAGTACGATCGAAAGTGGCGTCAAAGAGCACGGTCTCAGACATCGTGACCTTCGACAGGCCGTCAATCTCTGCGATACCGTCGCCCGTCGCGCGCACAACACCCGTCTCCCCGAAGCCTCCTTCAGTTTGCGGTTTCCATGCGGCGATCTCTTTCTCAATTCTTTCGATGATGCTTTGCATAGGCTAGGTGGTTACTTTCTGATAAATCTGAGTGAGCGCATACTTCGCTGAGTGATCGACGAGCTTTCCATTTCCCTGCGCCCGCCACCCACGAATAAGCGAATGGTTCACCTGTACTTCTTGGGCACTGATACCGAGAGCGGCGGCAGAACGGAGCGCGACCGCAGACTCTTTAATTGACGCAACCTCAACGCGCGGGCGGAGCGCATGACGTCGCGCGGCGACCTTGCGCAATTCATGAGCAACCTCTTCAAGCATATTCATATGTCCCACACTCTTCAAGTGAAGAATGAGTTTTGTTATTGCTGAGTCAGCCGTAGCCTTATCCCCTGTCTCAGCAACCACTTCAAGAAGACGGGTGTAGGTATCAATCATGATGTCCTGCGCTTAATATCTTTTCCGCCGCGAGCACCGCGAGACGCGCGATGTCTCGCTCACTCTCGCGTCGCGCACGCTCTACTGTCTCAGCCGCACGAGCGAGAGAATCCTTAGCAATAAGAGCCGCGCGTTCCTCAGCCTCTTTTAAGAGTCGTGTTTTTTCAGAGCTGGCCGCTTCACGAGCAAGAGCGACGATCTCTTCAGCGGCAATATCGGCTGCTTGCACTCGCTGTTCCGCCTCGCCGTCGGCACGCGCAAAGAGCTCGCCAGCTTTTGCGGCATCACTGACACCCTTAGCTACGACCTCTTGCCGCTCAGCGAGCATCGCCATCACGGGCTTGTAGAGGAAGTATCGAAGCGCGATGAATACAATAGAGAAATTCACTACCTGCGCAGTGAGGAGGCTCCAATTAACACCGAACGTCGAGAAAAGCTGAGACATATAAACCGAGTAGCAGAAGAGTGTTTAGACGAACTTAATGATGAAGGCGACGACGATAGCGAGAATACCGAGAGCCTCGGCAAACACAATCGCCAAAATCATGTTCGAAACGATTTTTCCTGATGCTTCAGGATTTCTCCCGATAGCTTGCATAGCACTGCTCCCGATAAGCCCGATGCCAATGCTTGGGCCGATGACACCGATGCTGGCCGCGATTGCCATTCCAAATATACGCACTGAATCTATTTCCATATTCGTAAGATTGATTATTAATGAAAGCTCTACAAAACTATCCCAGAGCCGTCTGAAGTGCCCCTGCCTGCCGGTAGGCAGGGCTAGTGCATCTCAGACGGATCCATGATCGCTAACTTTATAAAGAAGAGCGTGAGCATCGAGAACACGAGCGCCTGCACGAGACCAATAAACATCTCGAAGCCCATCAACGGTGCTGGCAAAACATATGGCAAGAAGTAGCCGGCCACCAGCACGATTACCTCCCCCGCAAAGATATTTCCAAAAAGACGGAACGAAAATGAGATAAGTCTCCCTACATTGCTCACTAGCTCGATAAGCCCGACCGCGAACCCGATCGGTGAGGTCAGGTTAACATATTTACCGGCATATTTGAAAAACCCAAGCACTGCGACACCCGTGATCTCGATAGTGAAGAACGCAACGAGAGCGAGAGCAAGGGTAAAGTTCATGTCGGTGGTCGGCGCACGCAAGAGTGGCAAAAACTCTGACGCTTTTACAAAACCGATAGAACCGACACCAGGGAAAAACTCGAGCTCATTGATAAATGCAATGAAGAGGAAGATCGTGGCGATAAGCGGGAAAAATCGTCGCGCGAGCTCCTCGCTCCCGAGCACGTCAGCCATATATGCGATTGCGCCCTCAAAGGCCCATTCGACACCTGCCTGCATCTTCCCAGGAACCAGAGAGAGTGAGCGGCTAAAGATATAGGCGCCACCGATGAGAAGCACCATCACTCCCCACGCCATGATAAGCGAATTGGTGATAGGGAAACCGAAAACGGAGCCGATTTGCTCCGCCTTAAGAATAACGCTCATACCCTCGTGCATGGGGGTATTCTAGCAGAACCCCCCTAGAGTGTGCTATAGATAAGGAGTTCAGCATATTACTATAAAACCATTACTTAAATCACTATGGCAATAAACTCAGCACTATCAAAGCCCCTCAACCTCTCTCCTGAATTGGAGGCGGTGGTCGGCAAAGGCCCACTTCCACGTACCGAAGTAGTTAAACAGCTTTGGGTATACATTAAGAAGCACGATCTCCAGAATCCAAAGAACAAGCGCAACATTCTCGCCGATGAGAAGTTGAAGCTCGTCTTCGGCGGCAAGGGCGAGGTCACCATGTTCGAGATGACCAAGCTTATCTCACCACATTTGAAATAGTCATTCATTATTTCAAAAACAGAAAATCCGCCTTCGGGCGGATTTTCTGTTTTATAGAGAGATGTTCTCTGTCGGGCCGCCGAGAATCGAACTCGGTCTGCACGAACCCGAATCGTGCGTACTACCGGCATACTCCGGCCCGTCGTGCTGGTGCGCTCTGCAGGATTCGAACCTGCGACCTTCCGCGTGTGAGGCGGACGCTCTAACCAACTGAGCTAAGAGCGCGTGCACGACCCACGATACCAGATATCCGTTCAGATTCCCAGATTTTGTTACTTAGCTTGTCCTGAATAAGTAATGGTAAACGTTGTTACTGAGGATGTTGGCCCTTTCTTGAAGCTCGTAAGTATTGATAGAGATTCTTTTTTCGACTGATTATAATAATCATCATTTTTTGAATATTCTAGAGATGCCGTACTATCACCTTTTTTATAAGGCACATACGTATGAACTGAATCCCCTCGCTGTGGCCTAATCCAACCCTGTTTTGACAATGTCTGGTCAAAAAGATTTTCATAAAAATCAACAATCAAAGCGATGGTTTTAGGATCTGTTTCTGTACTCGCAGTGGGAACATAAAAAGTTGCCGATACTACTTTCGTATTCAATTTTTGATCTACCTGATTCACGATCCCTCCGACAGGCCAGATATCTGAGGGAGCAAAGATTGGGATAAGGGTACCGAGAGGCTCTGGCAGTTGTGCTGTCTTAGCATATTTCACATTGTTGGTAGCATAATTATCTACAGTTGTGTTGAACACCTCTTGGGTAAGTGGAGACTGTTGCTTGATGTAATAAAAGACAGATGCCGATGTTAGCGTCGCGAGAACTATAAGTGTCACCACAAGATTACTCATACCCACATCGTAGCTAATCTGTATGAAAAATCAATTCCGCTCCTGTGCACACATTAGCCAATCTTGAAGGTTAGTTTTGCAGGGCAAATAAAAAGGCCTGCACGCCGTTAAGCTAATGCAGGACCCTTGGTAAATAGATGATGGTCAAAATCAGATTCTCTCGGCAAGTTCCAGGAGCTTCTGAGAAAGGACTTGTAACTTGCCACGATCAGCGTCACGAGCCACATCATCAGGAAACATTATCTCGAATAGACCGTCAGGATCCATGGCGAGAAATGCATCTGCTTTAGATGCGAGATTATCCAAGAAAGAACAGAATGTCCGGTACTCCTTGCTAGGACTTCGCTTTTGCGGTCGTTCAGAATGAACATTCGCTGAAACGGCAGATTTTCTGATGTGCAAATCTGCCGCAACAAGTCTCAATTTGTTCGTGACGATATGATCCGCCATTTTCTTCTGAAACGACTTGTTTGGGTAACCTGCGAGTACAGTCGCCACGACAAAGGAAAGAGTCTCCCCTCTAGGACGTCTCGGATCAAGCATCGCTTGCACCGACTCATCGAGTTTCAACAAACTATGATGCTTGTGCACCCAATCCTTCGACTTGCTAAGGGTTATCGCCACTTCTGCGATGGTCAGACCAGACTTGACAAGGTGATGGACGACATTGGCTATCTCCATATACGTATGACCTTCGCGACCGAAATTAGCCATCGCAGATATCAGGTATCGAGTTTCGTCGTCATCGATACTTAACACTAACGCTTGGATCTTCTTTAAGCCAACCGATTTCATCCCGAGCAATCGACGTTCACCATCGACGAGTTGGTAGTCATACTTGGAGTCGCCGGAAATCTTTACCACGTACACGGGTTGGATCTGCCCAACATTTTTTATAGACTCCCCGATCTCACGGAGCGAACTCTCTATAAACACATCGCGTGGCTGACCTTCGAAACGTTTGACCCTCTCTATATTTAGGGTTACCGGTTTACCGGCACTTTCGATGGCCATTCTTAATTTCGCTCCTGCCTCAATCATTTTAGCGGAATACACAATGGGCGCGACCCCGATAGTTGAAGCTGGCATTCCGAAAGTCTTTGGTGGTGGTTTTGCAGTATCGGCCGTCACGACGGCGAGAACAGTCTTAGGGACTACGGTCTTTTGAGCAGGCCCCTCGCTCGGTACTCGTATCTGTTGATCACGAACATACTCGGCTAAGCCATCCTCCACAGATCCATTTTTTACTGACTCTTTTTCTGCTCCTCCATTCAAATGAACTACACAGAGTAATGTGCCGCGAACGACCGTCGATTTTCCAGTGACCATACCCTTCAGCACACAAGTAAAGCAGAGCCTGAACGGAGAAGAGCATTCCCCACAATTCTGACCGCGAGCCGGTGTTCCAGAAATGTTTCGACAGGCTTCCTCGCCCGCCACTCCACTTGCGATCATGTCGCAATGATGGGTGGCGGTAGATGCGACCAATACACGGCTCTTTGCAGAGTTAAGCCTACCACTCCCCCGCTCCTTAACTCCTTCTCCCTTACGCTTGCCGCTTTTCTTACTACCCATAACAGATCCTCCTAAAGACTGTTGTTTATTTGATATTTGAGAAGAACAGAGTACTTGTTCCAGTGTTAATTTATACACGCAGCATAGGTAATTGCAACGTCTGATAGCGAAGAAGGACTTGGTATAAAAAGAATACCCGAGCCAGCATAACTGGCTCGGGTATTTTGGTTTTCTTGATTATGGGTTTTTCTCTGACCCTCCCTCGGCCATTTTCCTGGCCAGCACCGCAAATAGCGAGTTGGCATTGACGCCGCATGATCCTTCCGACCAGGAGATTTTCCATCCCTGGTGAACAGTGATCTCCTTTTTCCCTTTAAGATCGGAGAATTTATCGCAGCACTCACGCCAGAAAATTTCCCGGAGGAGCCCTGCCTGTCCTTCAGCATCTCGGGCTTCCGACTCCAGCTCCATGCGCTTTTCTTTGCCAGAAATCTGCGCCAAGCCCCGCAACTCAAGGACCTTCGCATCACAGCGTCTGGCTAGGTAAAAGTACCTGCTGATTTCAATCTCGACAGCCCCAACGACAGTTTCCCCTTCCTTCGGCTCCTCTTCAGGAACTACCGCGGCGACATCATCCTCCGTTACACCACCAGCTTCATCTTGAATTCTTTTAAGCCAACTCATCCGTCTATCCCTTTCGTTCAATTGTAAATCTAAAAAGACCAATACCCCATCACATTGATGAGGCCCCCCAAATTCTGTAACCACTATACAGCATTGAATGCTGGCTCGTCAAGTTGCTGTACAGTGCCATTCACCTCACTACATCAAACATTCCAGACTGGCTTAAAAATTGTGGTGGACCCTACAGGATTCGAACCTGCGACCCCCTCATTGCAAATGAGGTGCTCTACCAACTGAGCTAAGGGCCCACCACACCTTTCAAGTTTCGCTTATGCGAGCACCCAGATACTTTACCGCGAGAGCGCGAGGCTGACAAGATGGGTGAGGAAGTCGGGGAGCGTGACCCCGACCGAGGCGAGCGCTTTCGGCATCAGCGACTCAGACGTGAGTCCTGGCAAGGTATTTGTCTCGAGATAATAGATGCCCTTCGGAGTGACGATAAAGTCGCTCCGCGAATAGTGACGCAGACCGAGTGTGCGGTGCGCAACACGTGCGATACGCTGAAGCTCTTCAGTGTCGACTCGAGAAAAATTCCCCGGACACACTTCACGCGATGTGCCAGAATATTTTGCATCAAGTGAAAAGAAGTCTTTAGCAGGCGGGATAATCTCAATAGTCGGGAGCGTGTAGAGCTCTTCGCCACGCAGACCCTCGACCACTCCCACCGTCGCTTCCCTTCCACGAATATATTCTTCGACGAGAATATTCGTCACCCCCTCGGCAAAAAGTTCCTGAATAGCGGCAAGCACTGCTGAGTATCCACCCACAATAGAGACGCCAATCGACGAGCCACTACCAACTGGCTTGACCACCACTGGTTGATGAAATGTGCGAATAATTTCGTGCACTATCTCTTCACTGTCTTCAACACGTTCGATATGACGGAATTCTGGAGTGAACAATCCCGCCTCTTTTGCGCGCATCTTTGACATAAGCTTATGCATAGCGAGATATGAAGCAAAAGAATCCGAACCAGAATAAGGCACGCCGAAACGTTCAAGAAGTTTCTGCACCTCGCCGTCCTCACCATATTCCCCATGAAGCCCAATAAGCACCGCATCGAGCTGGCGCAGGATACGTTCTGGCGAAGTGACCTTACCACGATCATGCCACTGTCCCTGTTTGTCGATATAAATGTCGCGGGCGGCAAAACGATCACTCGGGAGACTCTTGAGTATAGCGGCACCCGACTTGAGCGAAACCTCATGCTCGCGCGATGGCCCGCCCCGCAAGACGCCGACATTGATGTGCATAGAGAAAAGTATACCAGACTCACTTCACCCGCAGACCCTGACTCCGTGCGTGCCGATGACGCGCGAGCGAGAAGCGGTGTGCCTCTGCGTTTACCCGCACCGCGTCGACCTCAGTGACACGGGCGCCGCGGGCGCCGATAATCTCGCGCGGGCGATGACGATTATCCTTCACCACCGCCACCACAGGGATACCTACACCGGCTTCTGCCAGCACTTTTTCTGCCACATTCTTCTGAGCCTTGCCCCCGTCGACTACAATCGCCTTTGGGAAGGGCCACTCTGCGTGAGCAAGTCGTCGAGTCAGTATTTCTTTGAGAGAAGCAATATCGTCATTCTTCTTCGCGCCTCTAATACGAAAGGTCCTATATTCTTTTTTGTTCGGCACGCCGTCAACAAGGACTGTCATAACGCCAATGGCATTGGTGCCCGAGAGATGCGCCGTATCATAGGCCTCAATCCGGTATCCCTGATTTGTACCTATAGAGACATCTTGGGGATACTTGTTTTCATCTTTAATAAGCGAGACGTCTTGCATATGATCAAGAGCGAAGAGTTCGCGTCGCGCTTCTGCCGCATCCTCAAAACGTTCTTCGTGCGCCGCCTGTCGCATCTCTTTCTTCAGCAGAGTGCGTAATTCTTTTCCGCGCCCACTGAGAAATAACATTACGCGACGTATGGTGCTCCGATATTCTTTAATATTTAGATTCTGCGGATACTGTTGTATTTGCGTATTAAATTCTATTTTCGCCGCCTGATGTTTGCTCTTCGTCCCCACAGGTTTTTCAGTATCGAAAAATGGAAAGATGCGTCGAATAAGTCGCAACCCTTCCCTCAGTTGCGTACCTGATGGGAATGGCCCGTAGATGGCACGCAAAACAAGGCCGGGCCTTGTTTTGCGTGCCTTAAAATCAATATCCTTCCCGCGCATCACGAGCACACGCGGAATATCTTCCTGCGTGATCACGGCATAGAGAAAAGTGGAATCGTCTTTCCCTTCAATATTCGCTTTCGGCAGATATTTCTTGATAAGAGCCGCTTCACGCACGAGAGCCTCAAGCACGGTTGGCGTTGCTTCGTATACGACCCTATCTGCCTTTGTCACCATATCGACAACACGTGGGCCGCGCGTCGCGATTAGAACATCATCAAAATAGCTCCGCACACGATCACGTAGACTCGTCGCTTTGCCGACATATAAAACAGTACGCCCACGCTTAAACAAATACACCCCCGGAACGTCCGGTAGATTACTTTTTTGAAGATCGCTTCGTTGCATGGCGTTGTAATATCTTCGCGAGATATTCGCCTGTAGGAGAACCTGGCGTATCAGCGACTTCTTCAGGAGTACCCTTAGCAACAACCTTGCCACCGCCAGCACCTCCCTCAGGGCCGAAGTCGATAAGATAATCGGCACACTTCACGACATCAAGATTATGTTCAATAACCACGACAGTATTTCCGCGCGCAACAAGCTCTTGCAAGATCTCGATCAGCTTGCGCACATCCTCATAATGGAGACCGACCGTTGGCTCATCAAGTAAGTAAATCGTTTTCATCGCCATAGGGCGATAGAGCTCGCTCGCAATCTTCACCCGCTGAGCCTCGCCACCTGAGAGCGTCGTCGCGCTTTGTCCGAGGGTGAGATATTCGAGCCCCGTCGAGTTAAGTGACGAGAGTCGTTCGGTGATCGCCGGAATGTCAGCAAAAAATTTCTCTGCCTCTTCAATGGTCATTTGAAGCACTTCATAAATATTTTTACCGCGATACGTCACCTCAAGCGACTCTTTCATAAAGCGCTTTCCTTCACACACATCACACGTCACGTACACCGTCGGCAAGAAGTGCATCTCAACCGCGATAGAACCA
>JBAQWN010000051.1:0-7063 GCA_049298935.1 Minisyncoccia bacterium | reverse complement strand
ATTTCACCCTCTTTTGTGCTGACGGCAGGAATTGCACCTGCGACCTTGGCTTTATGAATGCCATGCTCTAACTAACTGAGCTACGCCAGCGAAGTGAGGGTGCGCGGGAATCATGCAACATGATTCCCGCGCCGCCCGAACGAGCTGGGCGGAAGCGTGCAAGTAATGCTTACCGCCAGCGATCCGTCCAATCCGCTATTTAGAACACTACCAAAAACAACCCCTTCAGACAACGATGAAAATAAAAAGAGTCCGCCAGCGGATTGAGTATTAAACCCAACACACTGACGGACTCGTGAAAAAATTCTACCCCTTCACCCTTCCTTTCTGAGAAGATCGGCAGCTCTGAAGAGGGCCACCGTCATGACTGACTGGTGATAAGGAGAATCCATTTGCTTGCCCTACCGAAATTAAAGTGGCACACACCACTTCACTGGCTATATTCGGATTATCTGAAACGGCCCAGACTACCACCCCGCTGTCATTGACCCGCACCAGCTCAGGCGATGTGAATACATATATACCATAGTCAAGTCGTTGAGTGCATAACTCAAACGCAATCCCTTCCGATGTAGTAAAGGTGAGACACATCAAATTAAGCAAGGGACTGGCACTGCCTTCATCGGAGAAGACCAGCGAGTTGACCGCGATGTCAGGAGATACTGAGAGACTCTCTATGGAGACTCGAGCGCCTCCACCAGCAGGAAACAGCTCCTGAGCTATTATTGGGATCATCCTAACTTTCACTTCACCTGATGGAGGCGGGTAAGATGGAAGTGGCGGCATCGCCGCTGGAGATACAGGATCCTCAGGGCGATGCCCACCGGACGATGAACCGCCGACACCACAGGCAGACACAAACAACACTAAAAATAGAGCCAATATGCTCATTTTCATACAATCAATCCCCTTTTCAAATAACAACTTCCGGCAACGACGCATTGGCACCCGCCAATGCGTTTAAATGCTGATTTCTCTCTAGGAGAGATGATACACTACGTGCGACAAAAGTCAAGCCGCCTTATCCAACGACTGTTTGAACCCTCCTTCCCGTTTTCTTTTTTCTACTTCTCGATCTATGAGAAGCGATCTCATCAACGCATAAAAACTGTCACGCGGATCGCGCCCTCCCTCTTCACCAAAAGAGCGTATTGACGGCCGCTCAGCAAAAGAATCTCTATAAAAATCATTGATGTCTTTCTCACTTAAGTTCTTCCAGTTAGCGAGAACATGCCACTCGAAGTCGGACAGTTTCCCACGACGGAGCTCATCAATCTCGGCAAAATGACGTGATGGATCTTTACTCTCTTCGCGAATGCGCTCGAGATCTTTCCACAACTTTTTTTTCTCATCATCCCCAATTTGCCTATCCAACATAAGCACCGCTTCTGGACCGTGATTTTCACTTGGCGATTCGTGATGCTGTCCTTGATGCATACAAAAATTTTACTATTATTTAGTATAGTCGGCAAAGCCACTAGTCATAGTGGCGATGCCATTTTTGTCGATCGCATAGCCCTCGAAGCCTGGCAGGCTCTCGATAAACTCAATTCCCCTCTTCCCCATCGCAAAGGCCGCAGTCGCAAATCGGTCAGCTTCGAGCACGTCTGGGCCGATAACGGTGACGCTCACTATCTCATCGAGAGGTTTTTCAGGTGCGTGTGGATTGTAAATGTGCGCGCCGCGGATATAGGAGCCCGAGGTTGCGATCCCTTTCCCGCGCGGGTACACGACTTTCACGATCTCGTTAATATTAAAAGGATTGCGGATGCCAACACTCCACTCGCCTCCTTCAGCATCTTTTCCACTCATCGCAATGTCACCACCGGCATTTATAAAATAATGCTCATGACCGGCGGCGCGGGTACGCGCCGCCGTATTACGTATCGCCCACCCCTTCACGATACCCGACGGGTCAATATGACCCGTCGGGTGACGCATGTCGAAATATCCCCCGGTCTCCTTCTTAGTCTTTTCGGCAATAGCAAAAACCTCTCGCATATCCTCACTCGCTTCGGCAAGCGTTATCTCGCCACGATTCAACCGCGAAATCTCACTGTTATCTTTATAGGTACTAAAGCGCGCATCAACTTCTCCCAGATAGGCAAAAGCCTCTTCGATAACCCAGGCTGATTCCTCACCTACTACCTCAATCTCAACGGGCATTCCCATGATAATACGAGTGGATTTCATTGCGTCAGTATACTGCACAAACAGGTCCCATTTTGCTATACTTCAGAGACAAACGACTATGATGAGGTACGTTAAAAATAGAGAGTTCATACTATCTTCGCTTACTGGTTTTGCCCTTTTGTTCGTCAGCATCATGGCAAATGCGTATGCGGTGCAATACGCCGCAAGAACTGCCAGCAACTCAGTAACTGATATCATCTTAAGCAATATCCCCGTCTACAATGTTGACGGCATCTTCGTCTATGGAGCAGTTCTTTTAATTCTCTGTATTGTTATCGCTTGTCTTTCACAGCCAAAAAGTATTCCTTTTGTACTTAAGAGTATTTCCCTTTTTGTTCTGATTCGTTCATTTTTCGTATCACTGACGCACATTAGCCCCTATCCAGAACACGTGACTATTACTCAGAATATATTTACCACGCTGTTCCCCAGCATATTCTTGGGAGACGATTTATTCTTTTCAGGGCATGCCGGACTTCCCTTTCTCATGACACTCATTTTCTGGAATAGCCCCATTTTCCGAGTACTGTTTATCACATTCTCTGTATTGTTAAGCGCCACAGTATTGTTGGGTCACTTACATTATTCTATAGACGTCGCTTCGGCATTCTTCATCACCACCACAATTTTCGCCATCGCGAGGAGCATCTTTAAAAAAGATTGGGAATTATTCAAGAGCACCTCAGATGCGATATACTAACCTGAGATTCTTTTATTATAATTATCTTATACTGTACTCATGACTGCATACACCATTGAACAATCATCTTTTCTTCATTTCTTCACCAACGACACCAGAAGTGCTCCATTCTGGCTTGTCGTACGCTTGTATCTCGGGTGGGCATGGCTCTCTGCCGGATTAGGTAAAATAAGTAACCCAGCATGGTTTGGCTCTGACGCGGGCGCCGCACTCCAAGGATTTATTCAGGGGTCACTTGCAAAAACAGTGGGCACACATCCTGACGTGCAGATGTGGTATGCGACATTCCTCCAGAATGCCGTACTCCCCCACCTTTCTGCATGGTCGAACTTTGTCGCTGTCGGTGAAGTGTTAGTAGGAGTCGGGCTCATCGTCGGACTCTTTACTGCTGTTGCGGCATTCTTCGGATTCTTTATGAATCTCAATTATCTTCTTGCTGGTACAATAAGCACTAACCCTGTTCTGCTCGTTCTTGCTCTAACGATTATGTCAGCGAGTCGTGTCGCCGGACACTGGGGTCTTGATCACTACGTCAGACCACTCTCGTGCTCAAAACGCTGTTCACGCTCAACATAAGGATCACGATGAAAATCCATTACTTTTCTGGAGAAGCGTGGGAAGAAAAATATGCGCTGACTAAGCTTTCCGGAGACGAAATCGTCTTTCATGAGAAATCGCTTTCTGCATACCCTGGTCTCGCCGACCCCGACGCAACAGTGCTCTGCACCTTTATCGAACACATCGGCCCTGCTGAGCTTGACCGCTTCCCTGCGGTAAAGCTTATTGCGACGCGTTCGACAGGCTTTGACCACATCGACCTTGCAGCAACAAAAGAGCGCGGTATCACCGTTGTTAATGTCCCTTCCTACGGCGAGAACACTGTCGCTGAATTTACCTTTGCCCTTCTCCTTGCTCTCTCGCGTCGCATCCCCGAGGCAGAGGCGAGCGTGCGAAGTGGCGCATTCTCACCCTCAGGACTTCGCGGATTTGACCTTGCAGACAAGACGATTGGTGTTATCGGGTGCGGACACATCGGCACTCATGTGATCCGTATGGCAAATGGTTTCGGTATGAAAGTGATTGTCTATGAAACCCGCCAAGAAGAAGAACGGGCACGAACACTTAATTTTACCTACACTTCTCTATCCGACTTGCTTGCACAGTCAGATATTGTCACACTCCACGTCCCTTACAATGCGCATACCCATCACCTGATCAATAAAGAAAATATCGGCTCGATGAAAAAGGGGGCATACCTTATTAACACGGCACGCGGAGCCATTATCGAAACCGATGCCCTCATTTCGGCGCTTCGCAACGGCACGCTCGCTGGTGCTGGACTCGATGTGCTTGAAGAAGAAGGCGACCTTGTCGACGAAATGACGCTTCTTTCCGCACCACACCCAAATGAAGAAGCGCTCAAGATCACTCTCGAGAACCACTATCTCATCACTCACCCACGCGTCATCGTCACCCCTCATCTCGCCTTTAACACGGCCGAGGCGCTTGAGCGCATTCTAAGTACGACCATTGAAAATATCCAACACTTCACTGAGGGCGCCCCGACCAATATTGTTTCTTAATTGCGAGAGAAAATTATATTCTCCCACGAACTTTCATAGCTCCAGTGATTCTAGTGAGTGCCAGTGCGTACGCGGCCTGACGAAGAGTCACTCCACGGTCTACGGCAAAATCAGCAACCTCGCGATATGCCGCTCGCATCGTTTTCTGCAGTTTTGTATCGACATCTGCACGAGACCAATGTTCTCCCGTACGATTCTGTATCCATTCAAAATAAGAAACCGTAACCCCGCCCGCATTTGCGAGTACGTCTGGTATAACCGCAACTCCGCGAGCTTCAAGATAATCATCGGCTTCAGGTGTAATAGGTCCATTTGCAATCTCGAGAATAATTCCCGCCTTCACCGAAGCGACATTTGCCTCGGTAACCTGCTCCTCAAGCGCCGCAGGCACAAAGATATCTGCCGCAGTTGTTATCGCCGCAAAAGCATTCTCCTTATGAGATCCATCTATGGTCACATCAAGTACCGAACCTCGAAGCTCTTTTTCAGCGAGCACCAAAGAGACATCAAGTCCTCCCTCTCGCACTAACGTCCCCTTCGAATCTGCGATTGCCACGACGCGTGAACCCATCTTCTGTAAGAGTCGTGCCGCCTGCGCACCCGCATTACCCGCTCCCTGCACCGACGATGACAAGGTTGCGATGTCTAGAGAACGATCCTCGAGCAGAGCCTCCAGCACGGCGATTGCTCCATCAGCAGTTGCCGTATCGCGCCCAAGACTACCACCTATCACAAGAGGTTTCCCGGTGATCATCGCGGGCAGATTCTTTCCCATAATGCGTTCATATTCATCGAGCATGACAGCCATGATCTCAGGTGTTGTATACACGTCTGGCGCAGGAATATCAGTGTCTGGGCCGAGATGCTCTGAGAAAGCGCGCACATACGCTCGTGCGAGTTCATTGATTTCTTTTTGAGAAAGTTTCTTTGGGTCAACCGCAACTCCGCCCTTCGCCCCTCCAAGAGGAATCCCAACAACCGCACACTTTACTGCCATCATCGCCGCGAGCGCTGACACTTCGTCTTCATCTGCTCCAGGATGAAAGCGAATACCCCCTTTGTACGGGCCACGAGCGTTATTAAACTGCACTCGATATGCCGGGAACGTTGCCGTACCGCCATCATCCAACATAATCTTAAGATCGGCGCGTAAAACTCTGTCAGGCTTCTGAAACGCTTCTAGCTCTGCGTCCGAGAGACCAATGAGCTGTGCTGATTTTCGCAAGTTTTCTTTAAAATATTGAAATGCGGCCATAGGTATTTTATTAGTTACTATCATACATTCATACACTAGAATTGGAAAATTCTTTCAGTAGACGCGGTATACTTAAAGTCTCATGGATGAGGAAATAAGCCATAAAACCGACGAAGAGCTCGCCGCGCTCGTACAGGGAAAGAATGAGGAAGCTTTCGGTGTACTTATGAGTAGGTACCAGGCAAAATTGCTCCGGTACAGCAGGAGGTTCTTATCAGAAGAAGCCCCTATTGAAGACGTCGTGCAAGAAGTGTTCATTAAGACCTATCAGAATATACAGAGCTTTGACCTTACGAGATCGTTCTCTCCGTGGATATATCGCATCGCGCACAACTTGTTTGTGAATACCATCCGGTACAACAGTCTCCGCCCATTCATCGCAGTCGACCTCGATGCCTTCTCAGCGCATACCGCATACGAGATCGATCCGGCGGGAGACGAGGAGCGTGAACAAACGAAGACACTGATCGACCAAGGACTCGCCAAGCTCACTCCAGCCTATCGAGAAGTTATCATCTTGTATTATCTTGAACAACTCAGCTACCAAGAGATCGCGGACGTGCTCCACGTTCCGGTTGGAACCGTCGGCATCCGTCTACGCCGTGCGCGCGAAGCATTAAAAAAACATGTTGAACGAACATAACATTCAAAAAAAGGTTCTCGAAAAAATCCGTACCGGGAGCGTCTCTATGCGTTCCAAACCCTATTTTGCTCTACGCGCATTCCTCATTATCGTCCTAGCAATAACCGTCCTCGTGGCTTCCCTCTTTGCGCTCAGCTTTTTGTTTTTCACCATTCACGAAAGTGGCGAACGATTTCTCCTCTCGTTTGGCAGACAAGGGCTCATGACATTTGTCGAACTCTTCCCCTGGATATTTCTTTTTATATTCCTCATACTCGTAGCCGCCCTCGAACTCTTGATGCGGCGCCACACCCTTGCTTACCGACTCCCCATCCTTCTGATCTTCTGGTTACTACTCGCTGTTGGCATTGTCGGCAGTGCCTTTATCGAGTTCACCCCGATCCACCCATGGTTACTGTCTGAAGCAGACAGTAACCAGCTTCCGATTCTTGGCCCCCTGTACGAATCAATTCATGATTCACGCCAGGAGCAAGGAGTATATCGTGGGGTCGTAACATCCGTTACCAATTCAAATTTTGTTATTTCACATGACGACGGCGACCGTGATTCTGACGATGGCACTTGGATGATAGTTCCTCCAAATGGCTTCGACCTGTCCTCCGTATCCATAGGATCAAAACTCTACGTCGCTGGCAACATGACCAATGGAGTAGTGTATGCCTACGGTATCCACACCCTAGGACATAGAG
>JBAQWN010000050.1:0-4505 GCA_049298935.1 Minisyncoccia bacterium | reverse complement strand
CACAAAGCAGATAGAGCGTTGGATGAATAAAAAACGTACTCGTGCCCAATCTGCCGTCGCGGATATTCCAACTATTGAGAAGGAAATCGAGAAGCTCAAGAACCAACAGGAACGCTATAACAAGGCCTATGGAGCAGGGCTTTTCTCCATTGAGCAATTAAATGGGTATGTAACGCCCATCCGCGAGAAAGTGCTTACGCTTGAGACAGAGATGAAATCCACAAAAGAGAGCGCAGAGAAGATAAGTGGAAACGCGTTGCCAAGTGAAAGTGAAATAAAGGCCTTTGTTCGTAAGGCGACATTGGCTCTACAAGACTTGAAGTTCGAGCAGAAACGCGCGATAGTGCTTAATACCGTAGAAAAAATCGTCGGCACACAACAACAATTACAAGTATATGGATACATTCCGCTCATAAGTCATGGCTGGTACGAAACTAACAATCGGGATCGTGGGGTTGCCGAACGTGGGGAAGTCCACGCTTTTTAATGCACTCACCAAAGCCTCAGTGCCGGCTGAGAATTATCCCTTTTGCACCATCGACCCCTCGGTTGGTGTCGTCGGTGTGCCTGACGAGAGGCTCGCGGCGCTCACGACCTTTTCTAAGAGTGAGAAGGTGATCCCTGCGGCGATTGAGTTTGTCGACATTGCTGGGCTCGTGAAGGGTGCTGCAGATGGTGAGGGGCTCGGCAATCAATTTCTCGCGAACATCCGTGAGACCGACGCCATCCTTCAAGTTGTACGCTTTTTTGATGATACTGAAGTGCATCACGTCGAGGGTGACGTTGAGCCTTATAAAGACATTGAGATTATCAATCTCGAACTCGCTCTTGCTGACGCCGAGCAGGTGCGCAAGCGTCGCGACAAGATTGTCGGTGATGTGAGAGCAAATAAGAAGGATGCTATCGCTGAAGACTCTGCGCTCGTGAAGCTTTCTCAAGGGTTTGCGGCTGGGAGACTCGCGATTCACGCTGGATTAAATGATGATGAGAAAAAGAGTGTGGCCAGTATGAACCTGCTCACGATGAAGCCGATACTCTATGCTCTCAATAAGAAAAGTAGCGGGCACAATCTCGACGAGCTCGCCGATGGTCGTGCTGATCGCGCCTATGAGCTTATCAAAGAGCTCGGCTCACGATATGTGTTTGTTGATGCCGCAACCGAGCGTGAGTTGAATGATGTGGCTGATGACGACCGCAACACCTTCCGCCAAGAGCTCGGTGTCCACGGAGACGGTCTCACTGATCTTATTCGTGGGGCATATGACACTCTTGATCTGATTTCATTCTTCACGACCGGCACCGACGAGACGCGTGCGTGGACTATCAAGAGGGGCAGTACGGCGCCCGTTGCGGGCGCCGCCATCCACAACGACTTTTTAGAGAAGTTTATTCGCGCTGAGGTCATCGAATGGCAAAAGCTTCTCGAGCTTGGCTCCTATGCTGCCGCTCGTGATAAGGGTATGGTCCGTGCAGAAGGAAAAGAGTATATCGTCAAAGACGGCGACGTCATGGTCTTCCTCCACGGCTAATTTTTGGGAGGGGGGAGCTTGTTTTTATTCGTGGTATAATACGCACCTATGGATAAACCTAAAACGACACCGAAGGATTTCTTTTTGTGGGCGGGGGCAATCATCACATTTTACTGGAGCGTTATCGCTTTTATCCTCCTCACGTTCGATTATATTAATTACACATTCCCTAACGCGCTTGCCTATTACCCAGCCGACCCTTACCAGAGTGGTATCAGTTATGAAATGGCCTCTATCATTGTCCTTTTCCCTCTCTTCAAGATACTCATGCGTGTTATACGTGGTGACATCGCGCGCGACCCTTCGCGCAAAGAGATCTGGGTACGACGCTGGGCGCTGATACTGACACTTTTTGTTGCCGGTGTCGCGATGGCGGTAGACCTGATCACTCTCCTCACCACCTTCCTCAATGGCGAGGATATGACTGTCGCATTCCTTCTTAAGGTCGCGATCATCTTCCTCGTCGCGATAGGTGTCTTTATGCACTTCATTGCTGAATTAAAAGGGTATTGGGGCATGTTCCCACGGCGCGAACGCGCCGTGGGTTTTAGTGTTGCTATTCTTGCCATCGCAACTGTTGTTGCAGGGTTCTTTATCGTAGGCACGCCTGCGCAGGCACGCCTCGCGCGCTATGACGCACAAAAGGTCACCGACCTACAAACGATACAGTCACAAGTCATCACGTTTTATCAAGCTAAGCAGAAGTTGCCTGGGACGATTACCGACCTCAACAACTCTCTCTCTTATGGGCCAATGCCTGTTGATTCTCAAACAGGGGCGGCATATGAATACCAGCCAGGCGAAGGTCTCTCGTTTAAACTTTGCGCGACGTTTAATGTTATGAGCCGTACAAACCAGATCCAGCCAGAAGTGCGCCCTATCACTCCTGACGGTAGGGCGATGAAGCAGGATAATTGGCAGCATGGGGCAGGAAATGTGTGTTTTGATCGAACTATCGATCCGAGTTTCTATCCGCCACTCAACAAGGTTCAACCTTAAATCCAGATTCTCAAGGTTGAACCTTTAAACCCGTATGACATATGATCATCGTGAGATAGAAAAAAAAGCCCAAGAGAAATGGGTTGCGCTCGATCTCTACACGACTGACCTATCAGACGAGGCAAAGGATCCATACTACCTACTTACTGAGTTCCCATACCCATCAGGAGACCTTCATATTGGCCATTGGTACGCCTTTGCAGTCACCGACATCTATGCACGCCTTCAGCGCATGAGGGGGAAGAATGTACTTTTCCCGATTGGCTTCGACGCCTTCGGCCTGCCAGCTGAGAACGCGGCGATCAAGCACGGTGTTGACCCAAAAGAGTGGACGTATAAAAACATGGAGAGGATGCGCACCCAACTCAAGAGCATGGGGGCATCATTTGATTGGAGCAAGGAGGTTGTCACCTGCGACCCGAGCTACTACCAGTGGACTCAGTGGCTCTTTGCAAAGCTTTTTGAGCACGGGCTCGCCGAGCGTCGCCTCGCTCCGGTGAAGTGGTGCCCTAAAGATCTAACCGTACTCGCAAACGAGCAGGTACAAGATGGCGCGTGCGAGCGTTGTGGCACGCCCGTCGAAGAGAAAAAACTTACGCAGTGGTATTTAAAAATTACGAACTATGCCGAGAAGCTTCTTACTGGCCTTGACCCGCTCCCTTGGCGCGAAGAAATTAAGGAAGCACAACGCGCATGGATCGGAAAGAGCGAGGGTGCGAAATTAAGATTTACTATACAGAAAACGAAAAAGAAGGAGATGGTAGATGCGAATATCGATGTCTTCACGACGCGCCCCGATACTGTTTTTGGTGCAACGTATGTTGTACTCGCACCTGAACATCCCCTTATCTCATCTTTATTACCAAGCGTCTCAAATAAAAAACAGATCGAAGATTATATCCGCGCGACAGTGAAGAAGACTGAGCGTGAACGCAGTGAGAATAAAGAGAAGACTGGCGTCGAGCTTAAGGGAATCATGGCGCTTAACCCAGCGACAAAAGAAGATATTCCTGTCTACATCGCCGACTATGTGCTCGCTTCTTATGGCACAGGCGCGGTCATGGCTGTCCCTGCCCACGACGAACGCGACAATGCTTTTGCAATACAGCACAAGCTCCCTATACGTATTGTTGTTGAGGGAGTAGCAAAAGATGATTGTTACACAGGTTCAGGAACTTTAGTGAATTCAGGAGAATTTACTGGCCGCGATAGCGAAGAGGCAAAGTGGGATATCGTGAAGTATGTTGATGGTGAGAAGACGACGCAATATCGTATTCGCGATTGGCTCGTTTCTCGCCAGCGTTATTGGGGCTGTCCGATACCGATTGTGTATGACCCAGAAGGGAATCCTCATACTGTCCCAGCCGAACACTTGCCATGGATCTTGCCGACCGACGTCGACTTTAAACCAACTGGCGAATCACCGCTTGCATCGTCAAAAGAACTTAAAGAGCGCGTAACGAAGATCTTTGGCGAAGGATGGACGCCAGAATATGACACGCTCGATACGTTTGTGGATTCGTCATGGTATTTCCTTCGCTATCTTGACCCAAAAGATTCGCACGACTTCTCTGATCAGTCACTAATGAAAAAGTGGTTGGCGGTCGACCGGTATTCAGGCGGGAGCGAACATACGACAATGCACGTCCTCTACGCACGCTTCTTTATGAAAGCGCTCTATGACCTCTCACTTGTCCCTGTTGATGAACCTTTTACCGAGCGCTTTAATCGCGGGCTCATCATGGGTCCAGATGGTGCGAAGATGAGCAAGTCGAAAGGTAATGTCCTTAATCCTGACGAATTCGTGCAGAAATATGGTGCCGACGCAGTACGAATCTACCTCGCTTTCATCGGCCCATATAACGAACCAGGAAGTTATCCTTGGAATCTTGATGGCGTCACATCAATGCGCAAATTTCTCGACCGCATCACAAGACTTGTCGATCGATCTACGGAACTTGGAAGTCCAACATCCAA
>JBAQWN010000049.1:0-4986 GCA_049298935.1 Minisyncoccia bacterium | reverse complement strand
ACTATGACGGACTCGAGGGCAGGTATCTGTAAAGCAAAGTCGGCTATTGTTGTCGACAATGGATCAACAAGGAGTCGGTCAAATGGTTTCCCCGTTTCACTCTCATAATCAGAACGGATGTAGGATGCGGTGATTGCCCCCAAAGAACGAGTGTCTGTTGGGCCATGAATCGTGCTTGTAGTGATTGTACCCACTAATATACCCGAAGCATCGGCCACTCCGCCGCCTGAGGAGCCCTCCTGCGCGGCCGCAGAACCTCCGAGATCAAGAACGTCGACAGTGTTCGTCGCAAAGGTAAATACGTCTTTAATCGAACCGAATACAATCGTCGGGAAGAGACTGGATTGTATCTGATTCATATCCAAGAATTGTGCACCGTAAGAAGCGATGACGACGGGCGCTCCTGACGTTGGCGGCACTTGCGAGAGAGCAATAAACGGAAATGAAGAGGGGAGGGGATTTTTTGTCACGCTCTGGGTAACCGCAAGAAATGCAAAATCGTATTCGCCCGTTCCGACAGGTGCTGTTTGCGTAAGTACCTTTGCGTTCGCATGAATCCATGCAGAAGAAATATAAATAAGCTCCGCCTTATATGCGCCAATCGCGGGGCTCCCCGAGCGAATGACACAAGAAACATTGCGGTCGCGAAGAAGAAAGTATTGCGCGATGTGGGCATTGGTAAGAATAATGCCCTTTGGATCAATGAAAACACCACTGCCTGAAATAGAACCTAGCCCGCTCCCCAAAGGAACGTCACAGATGATATTTACCAACGCCGCGCGAAGCGTGGCAGCAGGAGTATCGAGTGACACGTTTTGAGAAAGAGGAACGGGAACAGCTTTCGTGGATGCAGCAATCGAAGGCGCTTGTATCGGCGACGTGACCTTCTTTTCTGGAATAGATGTCACCTGCTTTTGTAGTGACTGCGGTAATGGCGTCGAGGGTATCGACGTAGTCGCCTCTGCGATCACCGCCACACGAGGTGTCGAGGATGCGATTGTGGCAACAATAGTACCTACAGACGGAACGAACGTGCTGTTTGAAAAAACAACAATGCAGACGCCGATAAAAAGTACGTATATAATACCGAAGTGGGGTGAGATGCGTGCCATGTGTATACGCTACTACCCAGCAAGAGAGACAAAAGAAAGGTTCTGATTTTTCTTTTGCGAACGAGCGCCGGGAGAAAGCTTGCAAACAAAGCTTACTACCAAGTGAGCCGAGACACAACAAATGTCTTCATCTGTTGTGCGAGGCAAGCGCAGGGAGGAAGGATGGGGCATCCTTATCGCAAAAATGGTATCCTCGCACTACACGAACGAGAGGAGAAGCGGGATTAGTTTAATGGTAGAACGTCAGTTTTCCAAACTGAGAGTGGGAGTTCGATTCTCCCATCCCGCACTTGAGTGAGCAGGAAGAATAGAAAACAAACGCGGCGCCTCCGGCGCCGCGTTTGTTTTGACAAGAGATAGCTTATTTAACCGCGTCCTTGAGTGCCTTTGCCGCGCGGAACTTCGCTGTGCGCGATGCCGCGATGCGGATCGTTTCACCAGTGCGAGGATTGCGACCCTGGCGCGCTGGGCGCGCCTTTGTCGCAAAGATACCGAGACCAGCAATAGAAACCTCATCACCACCCTTAAGGCCCGCAACGATTGAATCAACCATCGTCTCGACCGCGCGCTCTGCGTCGGCCTTAGTCGAACCGAGAACGCCATGCACCTTGTCGACAATATCTGCTTTATTCATGAATATCTGCTATCTGATAATCCCGCGGCGGCAAGGCGTCTACGGGTATGAAAGAAAGTATAGGAAATGAGCCATATTACGCAATAGGGCTTTACAAGAGTGCGTGGACAGTCTGTAAAGAGATAAAAATTAAAAAACCTCCGGCAATTCTGTATTCCAGAAATGCACGGAGGCTTATGTTAACGAAATGTCTGCCACACATTCCTCGGCAAGACAGATTTCTTCTTCAGAAACATCCTCTCCAAAATGATTGGCGACAAAACCGTCTTTTTCATTAAAGAAGCCGACAGTGGTGCAAATACGATCCCCCTCTGAATCGAGATCAATGCATCTGACTCCAACATCTTCAAACAAACGATCTCCCGAGACCATGAACAAAGGACGACTCGTAGCCATAAAGTGGCCAATGATGGTGTACACCATCACCCGAGCACTTGGGACTCTTCTTCCATTCTCAAGCAATTTCAGCTGAGCGCCCAAAGACTTTTCCTTTGAATCAGGAACTGGAGTCTTACGAACAAGATGCCAACCGACTATTCCGTAGTCTTTAGCAAAGAAGAGATCGTTGTACCAGTTTTGATTCCGAAACAAACGATTCTTCTTAAACACTTCCCGCATTCTTAGGATCGAGATAGGGAACACCGCGACAAGAATGTGGGTGTTTATAACCGACCTGAGCACCCACTCACTAAGTGGCACACTAGTAAGAGCAACTGTCTGATCTCCCGATGGTACGACTCCGAAATGCCTTATCACCTCTTCGATTCCGAAAAAGTTCTGACCCATTATTTCACGAGCCAGTATTACGTCCGTACTTCCTCCCAAATCTCTCACCTCCTTCCTAATAAGTGTTTCAAAGAGCTTACGGGGCAAGGATAGCACGCCTAGCTCCGCTAGCTAACCCTACCGAGCAAATTCGACGACGCGGTTTTCACGAATGATATTGACCTTGATTTCGCCCGAATACTTCACCTCATCTTGAATACGCTTCGCTATATCGCGCGCGAGCTTGTGCATCGCAATATCAGAGACCTTGCCCGGATTCACAAAAATGCGTATCTCGCGGCCGGCGGCGATAGCGTAGACCTTCTCAACGCCCTCAAACGTTGCCGCCATGCGCTCAAGCTCGCTCAAACGCTCAAGATAACGGTCGACGGTGTCACGGCGCGCTCCGGGCCGGCTACCCGAGATAGCGTCGGCAACCTGAACGATGATTGACTCGGGTGTTTCATATGGATGTTCGTCATGATGCGCCTGCATCGCCTTGATAACACGCTCGTCGACGCCAAATTTCTCGAGAATGCGACGACCGATCTCGACGTGAGTACCTTGCACCTCATGGTCAACCGCCTTACCGATATCGTGAAGAAGAGCACCCGTGCGAGCGACCGTGGCGTCTGCGCCCAGCTCAGTAGCGAGCATATTGGCAATATGCGCCATCTCAATAGAGTGCTGAAGCATGTTCTGCCCAAAACTCGTACGGAAATGGAGTCGCCCGAGAAGGATAATGAGTTTTGGATCAAGCCCAACGACGCCCGCCTCATATGCGGCCGCCTCGCCCCGCTCACGAATAATCTCAGCAACTTCTGCTTGAGTCTTTTTCACAACCTCCTCTATCTTCGCTGGCTGGATGCGACCGTCGACAACAAGCTTCTCAAGCGCAATCTTTGCGATCGCACGGCGAAGAGGGTCAAACGAGGAGAGGGTAATCCGATTTGGTATATCGTCAATAATAATATCGACGCCCGTCGCGCGCTCAAACGCTTTAATATTGCGACCCTCTTTCCCAATAATTTTTCCCTTATCTTCTTCAGAGGGGAGGGTGACCGCGAGCGACATAGTTTCAGAGTTCACCGCATTCCCGAGACGATGAATAATCGTAGTAAGAATTCCACGCGCCTTGTCCTCAAGACGCTCACGCCCATGGGCCTCCAACTTCTGTAGACGAAGAAGAATTGCGTCTTCATGAGAACTCTCTATTTCTGAGAAAAGCTCTTCACGAGCCTTGTCTTCAGACAAGTTCGCGACTTTTGCCAAATCTTTTAATCGCTGTTCAGTAAGATTCTCGGCCTCGCTTTGAGCAATCTCTGCTTCTTGTTCACGCATACGCACTTCTGAATCCTTCTCGTCAAGATCGCGCTGGCGAGAATCAAGAAATGCCTCGCGGAGCGCCAGACGGTCTTCTCTCACGGCAAGTTTCTCTTCCCGCTCTTCAACAGGAGCAAGACGCTCTGTCTCTACGACGGCCCCGCGGAACTCTGCATCGGCAATAATCTTCGCTGCCTGCTCTTGGGCCTGAAGCAACTTCCGCTTAGTATCGAGCTCGACCGAACCGCGCTGGGCAAGGCCTATAAGCACACGCAATACGTACCCCAACATAACCCCCCCAATGCCTGAAAGGGCGAGCATTATGACTATTATTTTGAGCGACATATGGGGGGACTCTAGCATAAACAAAGCGCGCCACGAAGTGGCGCGCTTTTCTCTTCCGATATGTCTATTTACTTAAATACCTGATCGACTAACCCATATTTCTTCGCCTCATCTGCCGTCATGAAGAAGTCCCTCTCAACATCCTTCTCGATCTTCTCGAGTTTCTGTCCAGTATTCTTCGCGAGGATACGGTTCAAGTTGGCGCGGAGCTTAATGATCTGCTTTGCCGTAATCTCAATATCCGTCGCCTGACCTTCAGCACCGCCGTGGGGCTGGTGGATCATCACTTCAGCATTGGGAAGAGCAAAACGCTTTCCCTTTGCGCCTGCAGAGAGCAAAATCGCTGCACCTGAAGCCGCCATACCGACGCAGACGGTCGAGACGTTTGGCTTCACGTGATTCATCGTATCAACCATCGCCAAGGTCGCTGTGACCGAACCGCCCGGAGAATTGATATACAGCGAAACATCCTTCTTAGGGTCTTCACTCTCGAGGAAAAGGAGTTGGGCGATGACCAGATTCGCAACATCGTCGTCAATCGGACCACCAAGGAAAATAATGCGCTCTTTAAGAAGTCGTGAGTAGATGTCATAGGCGCGCTCACCGAACTGACTCTTCTCGATAACCATAGGGATAAGCATTGATGCGCGCGGTGTCATATGTTTTATAAAGTAATCAGATGAATAAAATTAAAACCCTTGCGTAGATGGAAGGGAAGCGCCATTACCTTCTTCTTGTGCAATCCTCTTGCCCCATGCATAGAACGCGCCAACAACAATCATGAGAACGATAATAACGATGGATGCG
>JBAQWN010000048.1:0-33276 GCA_049298935.1 Minisyncoccia bacterium | reverse complement strand
CTCTTGAAGAGTGCTTCGTATGTATTCCAATCCTTAGTATTAGCCGTGGCGGTAATTGTATAAATATAATTGTTCTTTACTGCCTCGAATCTGAAAAGCTCATAAGGCCCCCCACGATCCCCTCCTTCTGAGAACGCGTGGACAAGTACCCCTGGAATCGAACCGACATATAGATTAGAAATTTCAGGAAGCTTGTGGGACGATAACGGCATTGTTTGCTGTAATCCATATATTGCCATTTGAGTAAGCACATGTTGACTGAGAGCGCTTGTTGTAGCCGGCATCGGTTTTGTTCCGACCAAAATAGATGCGTAATTTGATGACTGATCTATTCCCGACTGATTGGAAAATATTTCGATATCTTCATGTGTGATGTTCTCACGACTAGTAGATGCCCAATGCTGTTGTGCCCATCCTGCTGGTGGAGTGATGCGGTAGTCATAGGCCGTATTCACATACGGAGTCGCGGCAAGTGCCAGTACAGGAGATGTTCCGGCAGATTGATCCGTAGACGACGCGACGATTGATGATGATTCTGTTGTTGAGGTCTGCCCCATTTTATTCCTTGCCGATATGAGTGATGCAAAAACAACTGCGAGGACAGTAAGGAGAATCGGCACCATCAACCCCAAGATGCCACTCGCAATAAGAAAACCACGACCAGAGGTCGGCGTGGTCGCCGCGAGAGATGGCTTCAGGGCTGTAAGGTTCTGATAAATTTTATAGTGATAGGTCAACGTAAATGGGAGAATAAACATCATTAAAAAAGAATAGGCGTACGTTCCCGCCGCTGTTCCGAATGCTCGTGAGATCACTATTTGCAGTACAAATAGCGAAATAGACATTATCATTGAGTACACCCATAGCCGTCCAAAAATAGCCCACCAGTATCCACGCACATATTCTCTGCTTTGCAGAAGAGCATTAAGTCCTCGTTTATCTTCAATGATAAGAACAAAAGCGCTAAACATGAACCAGACTTGCATCATAATTCCAGGTATGATGAACATGACGAAACCTCCGAAAACGACGAATGAGAAAAGAATCCCAACCCATGTAAGTGAAAGAAATGATCTGATGCTCTGTCTATATGAATCGAGACACCCAGTGCCTTTCGAGACGGCAAAAATGCTGGCCATGCCTGCAGATATGCCGAGCAAAAGACTGATGGCAATAACACCGAAATAAATTACCCAGATTTTATTTTCAATCGCAAACATCAAGAGAAAAAAACTGGGAATAGCAATGACAATTATGGTAATCAAAATACTTAACAATACTGGCAGGCGCTGTTTGTACAAACTCCACGAGTCACTAAAGAGTTTCCCGATCGGGTCGAGTCTTCCACTGCTCTGAAGTACTGCCGTAACTACTGGTGCCGATTGCATGGGCTGAGGGACAGACGGTAGGCCTTCAATAGAGGCAAATGCTTCGTTGATATCTGACACTTGCCAACCAGTAGTAATGAGCGCTTTTGAGATATCTTCTTTTGAGGCACCAGTAGCGAGTGATTGGCGAATGTAGTCGAGGAGTTGTGGGCTGACCATTACGTTGAATGATATCACCCCCCCCTCTGATAAATGAGTTATCCCCTTAGTAAATCAGTCTGCGTGCACCATACAGTGTATTGACAGAGAACATACCAAGATATATATTTCAGTATATGCAAACAACTATCATGTTCAAGACTGACAAGAAGCTAAAAGAGGCCGCACAAAAAACGGCACGCACTATGGGTATTCCCTTCTCTGCTGTACTCAATAGGCTTATGCTCAACTTCGTAGAAAAACAGGAAATCAGCTTCTCTGCTGAGACGTACAACCCGACACCATACTTAAGGCGAATTCTGGAGCAGGGGGAGAAAGATTTAGTCGCAGGCAAGGTGGCCCACTTCAACAACATTGAGGAATTGTTCGCCGATCTGAATGCGTAGAATATGGAGTTCGACCGTCATCCAATCTTTAAGCGACAATGGCAAAAACTCTCACAGAAATTGCAAGCAAAAACTCAAGATCGGCTACTGCTCCTCAGCTTGAATGAATACAACGAGGTTCTCAACAATCACAAACTGCATCCTCCTTTCGACGCTTATCGAAGCATCAATATCACCGGCGACCTGCGTCTTGTCTACCGACGAACCGACTCGCGGACTCTTTACCTCCGCGCCATCGGCACGCACCACCAGCTCTACGGAACGTAGTTTCTTGACCTAATTAATCAGCAAGTGCATAGCCCCTCTTCTTCACAAGATCTTCCGCGATGAGAGTATGGAAATCAGTGCGTAAGGAAGAAAGAGTCCGCCACCTTCGCTACGACACCGACATACGAACTCCCTCTTTCAGCTGAAGTGGTTATCACGTAGAGATACCCATTCTTAGCAACAATCATTTCAGAAATCTCGGTCGCAACACCGTACACGACTGAAGATGTATTTATTTTCCGCGAAAAAGAGACATTCGACCCTGACTTCGACGCCAAAACCGAGATGAGCATACGGGAGGATAAGTCGACCGGTACTGTAGGAGAAAAAATCGCAAGGTCACCCTTATCAGAAATGGAATGCTGTTCAAACCACCCTTCCGGCGGTGCGATACGGTAACCATATTCAGTATTCACATAGGGCACCGTGACTGGAACTGGGGCAGTATTATAAGTGCGCGCCCCAATAGGAGACATTACATTCGTCATCGGCACCTCTGGCAATAAGGCCGCATCTGAACTTGTCGCAACCCCAGCAGACAGCGGAGAGAACATAGCGGTTATCGCTGCGACAATAGTGAAGAAGAAGGTCGCCACCCACGCGAAAATACTCTCTGGAGTGAAAAAACCTCTGCGGAAGAAACGAGGACTGCTCATTGGCGAGAATAATAGCACTCAAATCGCGACCTCCAAGACATCGCCCTAATGGAGTGGTCAGTGTGGCAAGACAAAAGTCTTGCCACACTTTTGTATAAGACCCTCGAGCTCAAGCATAACGAGAGCTGAGCACATCTTTTCGCCCTTGGCCAACAGAGTGCAGCGGGAGGATAGATCTTGGTGAGAAGATGATTGACGCAATCATGCGGACGCGCCGGACACACATGGCGACCATAGAGCACCAGACCATTGTTTACATATTTCCAATCTTTCTTCGGGATAAGAGCTTCGATATCTTTTGAAATCTTTGTTGGGTCCTCGTTATCCGTGAGGTCAAAACGTTTTGCAAAGCGCTTCACATGCGTATCCGTCGCGATACCTTCCCAGATATCATACAGCTCACCAAGGACGACATGCGCCGTCTTGTAGCCGATGCCCGGGAGCGCGACAAGGTCGCGCTCGGTACGCGGTATGCCTCCCTCATATCGCGCTTCCACCTCTTTCGCCATGGCGATTATATTCTTCGCTTTATTCCTGAAAAAAGGTATCGAAGAAATCTCTTTGGTAAAAGTTTGCGGCGTAGCCCGAGCGAAGTCGAGGGCTGTTTTATATTTCTTAAAAAGCGACGCCGTGAGCTTGTTTACTGCCTTGTCCGTGCATTGTGCCGAGAGTATTACCGCCACAACAAATTGAAAGGGTGTCTGGTGAACGAGCTCACTCAAAGGTGTTGGGTATGCTCTTTTAAGACACGTTACCATCTTCTTTGCACGCTTCACTCGTTCAGTATGTTTTGTCGACAGCATCAACTTACAACACTTCTCCTGCAGGATCTTCATGCGAAAAAGCAAAGTGGAAAGAAATCTGCAAAAGCGTTCCTGCAGAGAAGCAGGCAAATAAGAAAGCGACAAATGAGCCGACAAACGGTACGAGGGTGGCGAGCGACAGAGTTGCCATCCCGATAACACCATCACGCCACAGTATCTCTTCACGCTTCATAACATGTCGAGCGAGTATCCCTCCGGTCAATATGCCGGCATAGACAAATGAAAGAAGCAGGAGGAGCACATACAAAATACCGATCAATAATGAAAGACCGATACCAACAAAAGTCAGAGCAAGAAGAACACAAAGAATCGGTGTCACGATGCCCACGGCAAACCCAAGTAATGTGGTAAGGAGGATGCTCCGTGTGCGCGACGCAAAAACATGTTCAACAACCCCCTCCGCAAACCGAGGGAAGAGACCGGCAAAAAGACCGGCCAGAATAAGCGCACCGAGAATACGCACCAAAAGAAGGAGACCTACACTCATGAGAGCGAGCGTGCGCGAAGCGCCAACATTGGGCAAATAGGAGGCACTTGTATATACAATGCCACCGAGCGTAGATGCTGACGCCGGAATGATAGCTGGCTCTGGAGCTTCATACAGAAGTTTTCCGGCAATAGTCGTGCTCGCGGCGAGGGCCACTCTCCCACTCGCAACAATAGTGACGTCACCGGCAAAATCGCCCGCGAGTGAAATGTTATTGCCGTAGATAGTAACTGGCCCTGCAGAACCTCCTGAGAGGGTTGTGTTCGCCGCGACAATAAGAACACTCCCGTTCGTACGACTATCGTTGCGTACAGAGAGACCAACAGCAACGAGGTCGCCAGCAATCGGCTCACTAATGGCAATATCTCCACCCGCAGCCCGGAAATCGCCACCGACCGTAGCGCGTGAATATATAGATCCAGCAAAGAGAAGTTCGTCACCCGACACGGGAGCGGCTGTGACAATCGACCCACCAAGAGCGACAAGATCTCCTGCTACGGGAGCAGTCCGAATAATGGATAGGCCAGCAGTATACGCATTCCCGGGTGAAGAACTTGCCGCAAGAAGAGAACGTGCCGCTGAAAATGAAGAGGGCGCGCGCGAAGCATGTGAGCTCGTCGGCAGGAGAAGCAGTACGAGAAGGATGGAGAAGGTTTTGTACATATATAACAGCTATGAAACGGGCGGCATTGGGAGATACTGTGGTGATGGAGGAGTATTCGCAGAAAGATTCCCTTCCCCATTCTTGCGCAACGGCTCGATGAGACTGGCGAGAATAAGTACAAAAAACGTAATGCCAGCGGAAGCGAGACAATAAATACAGAACGCTCGTATGACAAACATTTGTATATAGATGGAGTAGAGCGACACGAGCATTCCAATAAGAGAAATCCCTTGCAGAATACGGCGCAAAAATCGATTAAAGAGAGCGAGCTCGAGTGCCGCACATAAAAAAAGTATCACATAAAATATGACGCCAAACTCTGCGAGCGGTATGCCGAAGAGGTTCGAGTATTGACTCGCCGCAACCGTATTACACCCCGAGAGGTTTTGGATGTTGCAGAACAAGGGAGTATTGCCGGCCGCATTTTGGGCGAGATACGCCGAATCCGCCAGGCCGAGAAACGCGAGGATGAGTATACCGACGATGCCGATTCGTTTCATAGCCATTAGAATACGCGCTCTAGCGCCCATACGCAAATTGCGTTATAGAGATGATTTCTGCGGGTACCGCTGCCGATATTCATAAGAGGTAAGCAACAACAACGATAGGTCATAGATGGCGATGGCCTGGAGCAATAGCTCGTGCAATACGAAGCCACGATACGTGGTATATGCTGCAAAAAGAGCGAGAGCAAGCATAAAGAGAGGATAGGCGATTCTCTTCTTAGCGAAGATGCCGATGATGAGTAGAACCTTTACCAAACCGTGGAGCACGAGATAGGTTGCGAGCACATAATGCGTATGGACGGCAAACACCTGTGCGGCCCCAAGAATTGTCGTCGCAACAAAATCGCTCGAGTCTCTGGAGAGCTCACCGTTGGTTGCCAATGTGGCGAGGTCTAGGACGAATGATGGCGGAACGAAGACGACAAGAAGCCCGGCGAGCATCTCGACCGCACCGCTAATGATCTTTATCACCAGGGCGAAATCAAAGAGCCAAAGGATGTTGCGCTCGCGATTCATCCCCGTAGCGTATCACGCCAGCGTTTGTGTAGCGCCGCCGTCGCGAAGAGATCGCCGGCATTATAGTGAGCAATATCAAGATATTTTTTCTCTGAATAGAGCGTTGCGATGTCGTCACCGGTCGTACCACCAGCCTTTGGACTCTCGATGCCAAGTGCCCGACAAAAGAGATGGAGACTCTTGCGGAAACGTGCGGCACCATAGAAAGTGAGTTGATCCATAAGGTCAACATGCGTACATCCGCGCTGGAGCGAAAGATAACGATTACTCAACAGATCTTTTGTCGGCTTCACCCCGTGCACCATTGAGCGAATCGCAAGAAAAGGAGCGTCGAAGCCGCGCCCATTAAAAGAGACGAATTCATTACAGACTGCCGCCACCTTCCAAAATTGTTCGAGCATCTCTTTCTCACTCATCGACTTATAAGAAATACCATTATCCTCAGACTCTTCAATTTTTGTGTCGGGTGCAGAAAAATACACCGCGCCTTTTTCTTTTTCAGTATCATAGACACCAATGGCGACAATGAAACCCGTGAGTGGCGAGAGCCCCATCCCCTCTTTCAGTTCCTTCATTTCATATTCGTATTCTTCGTCACTCTTTGACGACTCGCGCAGGTACCATGAGAGATTGTGCTGGGTCGTTTCGTCGAGCGCATTCCACGATTCGCCGACCGTCTCGATATCGAATACGAGTGCCATAGGTGCAGTATACTAGATAGCATGAGACAGAAACTGATTCGGGCAGGAGTAGCGGCAGTGCTCGCTCTCACTTCAGGACTCGTCGGATACTCGGCCGGTGGAAACGGGACAGGGCCAAGCGTAGCCGGAACCTGTGTCAGTATTCCTACACAAACAATTGTCGCTCCTGCCACCGGCTCGATACGCGTCATTTATAGTCTCGATAAAAAACAAACTGATAAAGAGATCATCGCTCTTATCGATGGCGCGAAGAATCATATCTATTTTGCAATCTATACATTCACCCTTTCTTCTATTGCCGATGCCCTTGTTGAGGCGAAGAAGCGCGGTGTCGATGTGCGCGGCATCGTGGATTCAGGACAAAGCAGCAATAGCTACGGTGCCCCTATCACCGCAAAACTCCTGGCGGCCGGCATTCCTGTCGTGACTGAAAAACACGCAACGGGTTCGGGCATCATGCATATCAAAATGATAGTCACCGATTCTGCATATGCACACGGTAGCTACAACTGGACAAACTCTGCGACAAACATCAACGACGAGATTCTGGAAATAGGCACCGATCCGACACTTCGACAGACCTATGAAAATATTCTGAAAAAATTATTTAATGCCTACAAAGGCAACAGCGCGGCCGCTAACGCGGCCGCGCCCGTTTCTATCGGAACTATTGATTACACCGATGCACTAGCCAATGTGGGAAATCTCGCCACCGTGCGCGGCACCCTCGTGAAAGCGCACACCTCTGCAAGCGGCACCGTCTTTCTCGATTTCTGTACGAACTATAAGACCTGCCCCTTCTCAGGCGTCATCTTCGCCGATGACGCGAAGAAGTTCGGCGACCTCTCACGCTACGCCGGACAACCGGTCACCCTCACGGGCAAAATCTCCTCCTATCAAGGCAAGGCCGAAATCATCCTCTCCTCCCCTTCTCAGCTCTCTCAATAAGCTTGCGCCAAACACCTTTTTCGTGCTATAAGTAGAGTACTTCCAGTGGCTACAGACCGACTTCGCATAAATAATGAAATCCGCGCGCAAGAGTTGCGCGTTATTAATGCTGATGGGACAAACCTCGGAGTTCTCACCCTCGAAGCCGCTCTCGCGGCGGCTAAGGTCGCCGGGCTCGATTTAATCGAGATTTCGCCCTCGGCCCTCCCTCCTATTGCGAAGATTATAGATTATGGTAAATTTGAATACGAGCGAAGTAAGAAGGAAAAGGCAGTAAAAGCCAAGGTTAAAGTGTCAGAGACAAAGGAGGTCCAGATCAAGGTGGGCACCGGCGACAACGATATGCTCCTAAAGGCTAGAAAGGCCGCAGAATGGCTCACCGCTGGCCATCGAGTGCGTGCCGAGCTCTTCCTCAAGGGTCGCTATAAGGGCATGAGTGAAGAATTCTTAAAGACTCGTCTTGAGAAATTTCTCCTACGTATCCCCTATGCTTATAAGATCGCTGAGCCGATTACCCGTAGCCCAAAGGGCTTTGCTGTCGTCATCGAACGAGATCTTATAGCACAAGCAAAACGCGAGAAATCTCTCGATGGACTCGAGACAGGGAATCAAAAAACACCAAAATGAAAACAAACAAATCATATTCCAAGAGAATTCGCGTTACTCGCAACGGCAAGCTCGTTGCGCGTAAGGCGGGTCAGAACCATTTCAATGCGAAGCAAAGTGGCTCAAAGCGCGCCGGTAAGCGCCGCGCGATTATCCTCACCCTCACCGCGAAGGTGCGCCGCCGCTTCCTTCCCAACACCGGTGCCTAATTAAAGTAATAATTTACGTATGACAAGAATCAAAGGAGGCCTCATGGCGCTGAAGCGCCGCAAAAATATTCTCGAGAGAGCTAAGGGCTATCGTGGTGTCCGTTCTAAGAAACTGAACTTCGCACACGAGGCTCTCATGCGTGCCGGCCGCTATGCCTTTGCTCACCGCCGTGATAAGAAGACGGCTTTCCGCCAACTCTGGATCGTCCGCTTGAACGCCGCTGTCCGCGCGACAGGACACAAGTCTTACAGCACCTTCATCGCGAAATTGAAGAAAAACAGCTTCGCTCTCGACCGTAAGGTCCTCGCCGAATTCGCCGCAGAGCGTCCCGAGATCTTCGCTCGCATCAGCAAGCAGGTCGTCTAACTCAAAACAAAAAACCGCCCGTCATTAGACGGGCGGTTTTTTGTTTAAATCTTTCTCACCGAATCTTTCGCGATCTCCCACGTCTGCCCCATTTCGGGAACAATGGCGTTGCCACCGAGATAATCGTGAATGCGCTGAGCGAGAAAACGCTCGGTCGCTGGCTCGCCCATGGCGACAAAGATGGCTTTAGGCTTTTTATCCGCAAGTGCTGCCTCGGCAAAAGCGAGAAGTCCGTCGCGATCAGCGTGTGCTGACCACCCTTCGAGCTTTTCTATCGTTGCTCGTATTTTTATTTCAACACCACCGAGACGCACACTCGACGCCCCCTCGACAATACGCCGTCCTGGCGTGCCGGGTGCTTGGTAACCGACCATAAAGAGCGTTGTTGATGCCTCAGGCAAGTAACGTGCCTCCCAACGACCAATGCGCCCACCATGACTCATGCCCGCTCCCGCAATAATGATTTTGGGATCTCCTGCCTTCCCTATCGTCATCGACTCTTCAGGCTTGAGAGTCTTATGGAGAAAGGGGAATTCAAAAAGACTCTTTTCGCGCTTCATCTCCTCTTCTGCTTCAGACTTAAAATAGGTCGCCCCCCACTTCTCATATATAGCCGTGATATGTATCGCGAGCGGCGAGTCGAGATAGACGGGGATCTTAGGGAGCTCTCCTGCATCAAAAAAGTTTGAGAGCTCATAGAGCATCAACTGGGTGCGCTCGAGTGAAAAGGCTGGAATGAGAATCGTGCCGCCACGCGCTATCGCGCGCTTAAGCGCGTCGCGCAGAGCCGCGACGCGCTCTACTTGGTGCGGGTGGAGCCTATCTCCATAGACACTCTCCATTACGAGAGCATCAGCGTCAGGTACCGGTTCCCAATTAGGAAGAAGTGGTGACGGCGAATTGCCGATATCTCCTGTAAGAACGACCGACACACCGTCACTATCTTTGATTCGCACACTCGCCGAACCGAGAATGTGTCCAGTGTTGCGGAAGTAGATAGAAAGTCCCGTGTTCCCAACTTCTTTTTCAGTGTGATAGTCGATTACCTCAATGAGCGATAGTGCCGTCTCAGCATCTTGCTCCTCATAGAGTGCCGCGATACCACGATGCTCAGCCTCTTGTCTCAAGATACCGACCGAGTCACGCAAGATGAGCTCAGCGAGATCCCTTGTCGGTGGCGTCATATAGATTTTCCCACGGAAGCCGTCCTTAATAAGTTTCGGAATGCGCCCCACATGATCGAGATGTGCATGCGTCACTACCAGAGCGTCAATCGTGGTGGCGTCATAAGGGAATGGTCCATACACATCTGCCTCGGCAACATCAGAGCCCTGCTCAATACCACAATCAATCAACACTTTCCCGCCAGAACCAGACACCAAAAAATTAGAGCCCGTCACCTTCCCTGTCCCGCCATAGAAGCTTAGTCGCAACGCCATAGGTAAACTGTATCACACGAAAAATCCCGCCCCGCTTTCGGCGGGACGGGATTTTTCGTGTGCACGTTATCCGAGAATACTCTTCAAGTCGACGTCGTAGAGCGTTGCCTCGTGAGGCACGCGGTAGCTGACGAGCTCTCCAGACGTAAACCAATGAGGGATCTCCATCTCAGCCTCAGCTACTGAACCTGATGCGTGGATGAGATTGCGAATAGCACGAATGTCCGTATCGGCCATCTGATATGAATCGAGAACGAAATCACCGCGTATCGTACCGACACTTGCGCTCCTCGGCTCGGTGCCTCCGGTAACCTTGCGCACCAACTCGACCGAGTGTGCACCCTCCCATACCATCGCGATAACCGGACCACTCGTCATATATTCTCTCAAACGCGCGACAACCATGTCAGCGACAGCAATAGGGTCACTCGACGGTGGCGTCTCACCCTTCTTTACATAGCTTGCGATCGCTTTTTCACCAACATTCTTCTTCCAATTTGGATCGAGCAAATAATGCTCTTCAATCATATCTTTGGTCGGGATAAGCATCTTGATTGCAACAAGCTTCAGGCCGAGTCGCTCATAGCGCTTCATGATTTCTCCAATAAGCGCGCGCTGGATACCGTCTGGCTTCACGATCACGAGTGTTCTCTCAGTTTTAGGATGTGCCATAAGTTTTAAAAATATCCGCCGGTTGGCGGACTGCTAATCGGTTATACCGTGATAATACGCGCTCCACCCTTTTCAAGCAAGATGGTGTGCTCAAAATGCGCGCTCCTACTCCCATCCTTTGTGCGAAAGGTGTAACCGTCTGAAGCGAGCGTGACCGCCGCCTTGCCCGCAGAAGATATCGGCTCGAGCGCAAGCACCATTCCCTCTTCAAGAAGAACCCCTTCGCCCTTGTGCCCGAAGTTCGGTATAAAAGGCTCTTCATGTACCGAGTTGCCGACACCATGCCCACCAAGCTCCCTCACCACCTTGAATCCTGCTCCTTCGATCTCTTCTTGAATCGCATATGAAATATCACCGAGATGCCCGCCCGGAATCGCGGCATTTATACCTGCCGCGAGGGCTGCCTCAGTAGCGCGAAGCAATTTCATCACCTCGTCACTCACACGGCCGACTGGCACAGTAATAGCCGCATCCACCACAACACCTTCATGTCGAAGACCGAGATCAAGACCAACGATGTCACCCTCTTTAAAAACTTTCTCCGATTCATTGGGGATACCATGCACAATTTCGTCATTGACCGAGACGCAGAGCGTTGCGGGATATGGCCGCGATACCCCTTCGGGTGAATAGCCGAGAAATGCCGGCTCATCTCCCCCTTCAAGAATCATCTGTTCTGCAAGATCATCAAGATGTTCGGCGGTCACCCCCGGAGCGACCGCATCATGTACTGCGGCGAGAATATGCGCAAGACGCTTGCCCGCTTCAATCAGATTCGCTCGTTCAGTATCATTAGTAACTGTCATCGCAATATTAAGTTTACCTAGGACTCCAACTTGAGAATACTTTTTACTTCTTCGGCGATAGTCTCTGGGGGACGGTGTCCATCGATCTCGGTAAGCATACCCGTCTTACGATACAACTCAATCGCCGCCGCAGTGCTCTCATAATATGCTTCGAGACGCTTGGCGACAGCATTGTCGTCAGCACGTGCCGCACTCTGACTTCGCAGAGCGATACGCTTGTGTACTTCTTCATCAGGAACGTGCAGATAAAAAATGTGAAATGGCCGATCGATCCACTTAAGCGATTCAACCACAATCTCAGCTTCGGGCAGAGTACGGCTCGTACCGTCATAAATCACATTGCCGTCTTCAGGGATGCCAAAAAGCGTCTTGAGGTAGACATATGAAGCGACCCAGTAGGGCGTGAGAAGCCCTGCATTCATCACTTCAGTAAGCTTGTGACCCACCGAGCTCCCTGTCGCGACAATCTCGCGCAAACCGCCACTGGTGCCGACCACAGGCCAGCCCGTGACCTTTGAGAGTAGTTCTGCCTGTGTCCCCTTCCCGCTCCCCGGCTTCCCGATAAAAAATATAATTGGTTTCTTCATCCTTTTACTTTACCATCACTCACGAATTGAGGTAAGAGTTGGTCTCACGTCTAATACTCCCGGAGAGAAACTTGCGCGTCGATTTTTTGTACGAGATCGAGAATAACTTGAACGGCGATGAGGAGTGCGGTGCCACCAAGGACGAGGGTCGTAATACCCGTAAGGCCCTGAATGATTGAGGGGGACACCGCAAGGAAACCGAGGAAGCAGGCACCAGGAAGGGTGATGCGGTTCACGACATTGTTGATGTACTCTTCTGTCTCGCGACCAGGACGGACGCCAGGAACAAAAGCTCCGGTCTTCTGGAGATTCTCCGCGACACGATGTGGCTCAAAGGTAACGGCGGTATAGAAATAGGTAAAGAGCACCACGAGGACGAAGTAGACTGCTCCATACTTCCACGGATTCGAGAGGAAGGCGGTGTACCAGAGCCCTGCGCTCGCTGCAAAAGAGAAGTGCAGTGTTGTTGAGAGCATCGAGAGCGCCATCTGTGGCACAAGGAGAAGTGAAAGGGCAAAGATGATTGGGATCACTCCCGCCTGAAGCAGGCGTATCGGGAGGTAGGTTGCTGCTCCTTGTGCCATCGCCGCACCGCGCATCGCGCGCGCATATGCGATCGGTATCGAACGCTCAGCGTCAGAGACGACGACTACAGAGTAGATCATCAGTCCACCAAGTAGAGCAAAAGCGAGATAGGCAGGAATGTTTGCGGCACTCGATGCAAAGATGGCGTTCGAGATGCTCGAAGGTACCGCCGCAAGAATACCAGCAAGAATGATGAGTGATACACCATTACCAATACCAAACTCAGTTACCAGTTCGCCAAGCCACATAAGGAGAAGCGATCCTGCCGTGATGAGTGCGATATTCGCAACAAGAGCGACTGAACCAAGACTCCCTATCACGTTCTGACTCTGAAGCAAGAAGAGAAAGCCGGTGGCCTGAAGTACAGCAATCGGGATCGTGAGCAAACGGCTCCATTCGATAAATTGCGCACGACCAGCCTCGCCCTCTTCAAAGTACGCCTGCTTCACCTGTGGGAAAATGATAGTAGCCACCTGCATAACAATCGAGGCGGTGATATAAGGACCGACGCCGAGCATGACGATCGAGATCCTCTCAAGACCACCTCCTGAGAAGATGTTCATGAGGCCGAAAAATTGATTGCTTGCGAAGAAAGATGCCAAGGCTGCTTTGTTCACGCCCGGAATCGGTATGATGGCGAGGAAGCGGAAGAGCGCGAGAGCACCCATGAGAAAAAGGATGCGAGTGCGAATCTCGGAATCACCGAGGGCGAGGCTTATTTTACGGAAAAAAGAATTAATCATGACTTGTGCCGCCAACCGCGAGAAGTGCGGCGAGTGCGACTGCAGACAATGAGCATCCTTTGATAACAAGCGCCTTAGTGAGAGTGCCCGTGCCGAGAATCTTTACCACTGGAGCGCGACCCTTAGCGCGACGAACAAGCCCTCTCGCGACAAGCGATGCTGGTGACACTGTCTCCCCCGCTTGATACGCCACCTCAAGCATCGCAAGGTTCACTGATGATGGTGCGATACGGTTGGTACGGATCGTACGAGAACGATTCTTGCCGTGACCACGACGCTTCGGAAGCTTCTTAATAAGGTCACGAACTTCTGGACGAATTTTGTGTCCTGCGCGTGCTGTCTGACCCTTGCCGCCACGACCACTCGTCTTACCGCGCTTACCACCGCGACCGACAGGCATCGATGTCTTACGTTTCGTACGAGGAGAAATTAAGTTGAGTTGCATAAAAGTAGATTAAGATGTGCGCAAGCTTCTCAACGCTTCGACTGTCGCGCGAGAGATCGTGAGCTTGTTCTTCGAGCGAGAATGGATCTTTGTCACGACATCAGTCACGCCAGCAAGATCGAGTACGGTGCGCATCGCTGAACCCGCAACGAGACCACGACCGCGTGACGGGATAATCTCAACCGTCGAAGATGCATATTTAGCAGAAACGCCGTGAGGAATTGATCCTGACGCCGTACGAGGGACTGTGAAAAGATTTTTCTTTGCGTCGCGTGTCGCCTTATCGATAGCAAGCGCCGTATCGACACCCTTGCCGAGACCGACACCAACACGACCCTTACGGTCACCGATAATAACAACGAGACTAAAATTAAAACGGCGACCACCAGCCATCACACGAGCAACACGACGCGCGTCAATCGTAACCTGGTCAAACTCTCCGCGTTCGCGTGGTGGACGTGCGCGACCACCTGCTCGAGGGGTTCGTCCGCGCAATGCGCCGCGCGCTGCGCGCGGCGCATTCTCTACCGGCGCAGCAACTTCAACAACCTCTGCAGACCCTTCTGCACCCTCTACCGTCTCCACCGCTACCGGAGTCTCGACTCCAGTTTCTTCAATATTCTCAGGATCCATAATAGGTGTAGTCATAGTATTAAAAAATGAGTCCTCCCGCGCGCGCCGCGTCGGCAAGTGTCTTCACCTGTCCACCATAGCGATACCCAGCACGATCGAAGACGATTGTGCTAATCCCAGCAGCCTTCGCCTTCTGTGCGATCGCCGTACCAACCGCAAGCGCCTGTGCTGATTGTGGGCCTTTAAACTCACGACCATGTGCGGAAGCAACAGTCTTCCCTACCGTATCATCGATAAGCTGTGCCGAAACAAAGCGATTACTACGGTACACCGCCAAACGTGGGCGCGTCGTAGTACCCTTAATAAGAGCACGGACGCGTATATGACGGCGTGTGCGGAGCTCTTGTTTCGTTTGTGGTGAGTGATTCATATGAGTTTAGACGGCCTTCTTACCTTGCTTGCGACGGATAACCTCACCTTCGTATCGTATACCCTTTCCTAGGTACGGTTCTGGTGGCTTCACGCGACGAATGTTTGCGGCGAACTGCCCGACTGATTCCTTGTTGATGCTTTCAAGCTTAATGATGTTCTTTTCAACGGTCGCCGTAACATCTTCAGGGATAGTGAGCGGCACCGTGTGTGAGAAGCCGACCGTAAGTACAACGTCCTTCCCTTTGACTTCAACACGATAGCCGACGCCCTCAAGAATAAGCTTTCTCACAAAAGGTGTTTCGACACCCTGAATCATATTTTTAACGTGTGACGAAAAAGTGCCGGCAAGCATCTTAGCAAGACGGGAACGATCCTTTGCGGTCACCAACACATTTCCACCATCAGTCGCAATATCAATCGAAGGATGCACGCGCTTAGTGAGCGT
The DNA here is from genome assembly GCA_049298935.1 of Minisyncoccia bacterium. Lineage (GTDB taxonomy): Bacteria > Patescibacteriota > Minisyncoccia > Phycocordibacterales > Phycocordibacteraceae > C7867-001. Next base: position 17,865 of record JBAQWN010000048.1, on the reverse strand, counting down.
ACCCTTTGCACCCTTCACCGTCAAAACACCATGCTCGACTGAGACACTGGTCTTTCCGGCTATTGTAGGTTTTTTTGCAAGGCGTGACATACAGTATGAAAAATTACCAAATCTCAAAGAGATTCTCGCCACCGACGTTATTCTTACGCGCTTCGGTGTCAGAGATAATACCCATCGACGACGAGATGAGGCGAACTCCCGTACCACCCTTTACCCTGTGCGCTTCTGCGCTCGGTACATACAGCCGACGACCAGGCTTGCTCACACGCTTAACACCCCGCAAATGTGAATTCCCGTGAGCATCATACGCGAGAGCGACGGCAATATCTTTCTTTATGCCACTCTCATCTTTTTCTTTTATTTCAATCGAAGTTATGAAACCAAGCTCCTTAAGCTTCTTTGCGATAGCAAGCACGTGTGAGGAATGTGGAACGAGGACGACCGGCTTGCCGATGCTCGCAGCATTTTGAAGACGGATGATGAAATCGCCAACGCGGTCGGTTACCATGATGCTTTCTTAACGCCAGGGATCTTCCCTTCGAGCACCAACTCACGGAACTGGATGCGAGAGAGGCCGAAGGTACGCATATACCCACGTGAACGGCCTGTAATAGCACAGCGACTCTTCAAACGAACTGGTGAAGAGTTCCTCGGGAGCATCTGGAGTCCTGCAGAATCACCCGCCGCCTTAAGGGCTGCGCGCTTGACTGCATATTTCGCTACGAGTTTCGTCTTCTTAACGAGTCGTGCGAGTTGGGACTTTTTTGCCATAAAAAATAAAGCTCCGAAGAGCATCGTTTGAGAATATCAGCGTTTTGCTGCTCCGTCAACGATGAGCGGGAGGCCGAGGTACCGGAGGAACGCCTCTGCTTCGGCCTTCGACTTGGCCGTCGTGACTATAGTGACTGCAAGCCCAAAGACATCTTTGAGATCCTCTTCAGAAGCCTCAGGGAATATTGAGTTCTCTTTGAGGCCAATAGTGATATTACCCATGTCATCAATTGCTTTTGCAGAGAGTCCGCGGAAGTCGCGTGTGCGAGGCAAAGCGATATGGATGAGCTTGTCGACGAAGTCGTACATGCGTGCACCACGGAGCGTTACCTGGAGGCCGACCGTGTCTCCCTCACGCACCTTAAAGGACGCGATTGAGAGGCGTGCGGCACGCGGAGCGGCCTTCTGCCCCGTGATCTTCGCCAGACGGTCTGAAATAATCTCAAGCTGTTTCTTATCGCGCTTCTTGCCGACGCCAGAAGAGACGATAACTTTTTGAATACGTGGAGCCTGCATCGAGCTGGTGTAGCTAAACGTTTCTGCGAGCGCTTTATATGCCGACTGCTGTTTCTGTTTAGTGATAGACATATTTATTTCTTTACGCCTTTAGCTGACTCTACGAGCTGGACGTTTGATACATGGATCGGGCGAGGGCGCTCGCTGATATGACCAACCGCACCCGCACGGCCCTTCACGTGACGCTTCGTCATCGCAACACCGTCAATAATGACCTTATCCTCGCGCGGCAAGGCACGCTCAATAATACCGGACTTCCCTTTGTCCTTTCCCGCGATCACCTTTACTTTGTCTCCTTTTTTTACGTGCATGATGAAAATATTAGACGACTTCAGGCGCGAGCGAGACGATAGAGTGCCAGCCGAGCTCTGAGAGCTCGCGGGGCACCGGACCGAAGATACGGTTCCCTTTCGGCGCCATCTCCTTCCCCTGCTTCTCGATAAGCACGACAGCATTCTCATCAAAACGGATATATGAGCCGTCCTTACGTCCAAAAGGTTTCGTCTGGCGCACCACAATAGCGCGGTACACGTCCTTCTTCTTCACCGCCTTGCGCGGTTCAGCGGTCTGAACAGAGACAACGACCGTGTCACCGATACACGCATAACGGCGATGACTACCACCAAGCACCTTGAAAACGCGGGCGACCTTGGCGCCTGAGTTATCTGCAACAGAAACGATGGATTGAGGTTGTAACATATTAGTCTTTCTCCTCTGCTACTGACACAGTCTTTGTTGCATCAATAATAAAGCTCTTGAGTTTTGATATCGGGCGCGTTGCGACAATCGTGACCGTATCACCGACCTGTGCCACATTACCCGGATTGTGCGCGAGGAACTTTTTCGAGCGAACAAGATACTTCTTGTACTTCTCATTCTTCACATAACGATCAACACGAACAGTGGCAGTATCAGTCATCGCCGCTTTAACGACGACACCGACAAATGATTGGGGACGAATTATTTTTGTTTCCATAATTATTTTGATCTGCTTCTGACAGACTGTTCCGTGAGAACCCGTGCGATCGTGACCCGAAGCTTCTTCGGAGAGTTTGAATCCTTGGCTCGGGCGCCTACTGCTGCAAAACGCTCAGTGCGAAGCGTAGCACGCGTGGTAACCAAGAGCTTCTCTAGCTCCGTATCAGTCTTTGTCGTCATTACTTCCTTTTTTGTCATACAAATGTAAAAAAAGCAATTATTGGCGAGTGACGATGGACGTCTTGACCGGCAATTTCATGCCTGCTTGGCGCAAGTGCGCACGAGCAATCTTCTCGTCAACACCGTCTATTTCGAAGAGAACACGGCCTGGACGCACCTGAAACACATAATGCTTCGGATCACCCTTTCCGCTACCCATACCCACCTCTGCAGGCTTCATGGTCACCGGACGATCTGGGAAAACACGGATCCAAAGTTTGCCCGTCTTCGCCGTTGCACGAGTAAGAACCTTACGCGCTGCCTCGATCTGATTGCTCGTGACGCGCGCTGGAGTGAGCGCCTTGAGAGCGAACGAACCAAACGCTACGGTAATGCCGCGAGTATCGGGACGATTCAAACGCTTTTCGCTCAAGCGTTGAGTCTGCCACTTGCGGTGTTTTACTTTTTTAGGAAACAACATATGAAAGTGTTAGACCGCCTGCCTGCCTACTGGCTGACGTGCCTGTGCTGGCTCTGGCTGGCGTACTGCGGTCTTCTTGTCTTGATACACATTGCCACGGAAGATCCACGCCTTGACGCCGATCACGCCGTAGGGCAAATAAGCACGCTCGTGAGCAAAATCAATATCGGCACGGAAAGTTTGGAGTGGAATGCGACCCTTCTTCAACTCCTCTTTGCGACTCATGTCGGCACCACCAAGTCGACCAGAAATCGCAATACGTACCCCGTCGACTTCACGCGCAGCAATGACCTTCTCGATCGTCTGCTTGAGCACGCGACGAAACGGCATACGCTTTTCGAGCCCTTCGACAACCATATAGGCAACAATAGCCGCATCAGTTTCAGGTTGGCGAATCTCATTGATGTCGAGTTTGAGGGTACGGCGATCTGCTGGTGCTACCGCACGTATAGCCTTCGCAACCTCGGCACGAAGCTTCACCGAATTCTCGCCTGAACGACCTATCACCAGTCCTGGGCGAGCAGTAGAGAGGATAACGCGAAGCTCATTTGCCGAGCGCTCGATCTCGATGTTGCTGGTATAGGTGCCACGAAGACGCTTGGTGAGGAAACGGCGAATAGTCTCATCAACCTTGATGTTTTCGCGATAGCTCTTCGCATCAGCGGCGAACCAGCGACTCTTCCAGTCGCGGATGATACCGAGGCGATGTGCGTAAGGATGGACAATGTGAGTCATAAGAGATTATACAAGCGTCACGATAACACGACTCTTCTTGCGGCGAATAGGCGCTGCGCGACCGAAGGCGCGTGGCATATACCGCTTCGTCATACCCGCGCTCTCGACGATAATCGACGCAACAATAAGATCTTCAGGATTTTTACCCTGTGCTTTTGCATTGGCGACGGCGCTCTTGATAACCTTTGCGACTGGCTCAGCGGCACGACGTGGCAAAAATTCGAGCGCCGCAAGAGCAGATGGTATCGACTTCCCTTTCACAAGGTCCGTGACCAGACGGACTTTGCGCGGAGACTGATTATGACTCTGGAGGGTTGCGTTGGACATAGATTATTTCTTCTTGGCGGCCGGAGCCTCCTTTGCTGACTTTGCCGAAGCAATCTCAGATTCCTGCTTCTTCTGCTCCATCTCCTTCTGCATTTTGCCTCCGTGACGGACGAACTTCTTGGTTGGCGAAAATTCGCCCAAACGATGTCCGACCATTTCTTCAGAGATTGTAAATTCGACATGCGTCTTTCCATTGTGGACACCGAAAGTGAAACCGACCATTTCTGGACTGATTTGGCTACGGCGCGCCCACGTCTTTATCACCCCAGCAGTTGCTGGTTTTTTATCGAGGATCTTCTTCAGGAGTTTGACGTCCACAAATGGTCCTTTCTTAAGTGAGCGTGACATAAAGTAATGAAAAGCCCGCGAGGCGGGATGAGTAAAAGATACAGGAGACCTTCGGCGAAGTCAACCATACCTCTCCGAAATGCCCACATAAATCCTAATCCGTTTCAGAATCTTGACATATCGTGTATAGAACGCATTATATCTTTCACCGCAAACATGGCGCATATGCCCACTATTTTGATACACTGACAGCATATGAAAAAAGATGTTCTCATTAGTACGGTTGCCATCCTCGCCCTGCTCGGACTCGTCTTCTACGGTGCGACGAAACCCTCGCCGGCCAAGGCGCCCATAGAAGAGAGTTCTCTTCCAGACAGCAAATACGTCGAGTCCGCTGAGTATTATGACATCGTCACCAACTACCCGTCTCGACTCGGAGCCATCGACGCGGCGGATGCCTCGAGTACTCCCCTACTCAGCAAAGTGAGCAAGGAGGCCGACGCAAAAGCCATTGCGATTATGAAAAGCTTTGTAAGTGACACGATTGCCCAATTTAAAACCGATGGCAATTTCGCTCACCTCACCCACACCGACGTGAAAACGTTAGGACTCGGACCAGATCGCAAGGAGAAACTTCAAATAACATACCTTATCGCATCATCAGCGCACACCCAGTCATACATCTTCACGGTCTATACAGACACTCTCGGCGCGCACGGCAATATCTTCTTCAAAACTTTCACCTTCAATACCGACCCTTCGATGAGCTCAGGGCAGGCTGGCTCGGCACTCACGCTCAGCGATGTTTTCTCGCCGAACGCTGACTATCTCGACACCCTTTCATCACTAGCCCGTGCCAAACTCCCCGCAAACATTGGTGAAAATGCTAATACGAACATGATTATAGATGGAACGAAACCCGAAAGCGCAAGTTTCGAGAATTTCTTCTTTGATAACAAAGATTTCGTCATTCTCTTCGCCCCCTACCAAGTCGCACCCTACTCTGCTGGCCCCCAAACGCTTCGTATCAATACAAGCGAACTCTCGAACCTATTAAAACCGACGTACCGCTAAATACAAAAAAGCCCGCGGCCGAAGGCCGCGGGCTTTTTTGTATCTCTACTGACCCTTTTTCTTCTTTCCGACAATACGACGAGAGACGATGAAGACGTTTGAGTATTTCTTAGGAGTACGAGTCTTCTGACCCTTGCCAGTAGGCTTGCCCCACATACTCTTGGCGCGACGGAGTCCGCGACCCTGCTTACCTTCACCACCGCCGTGTGGGTGGTCGACTGGGTTCATCGCAGTACCGCGAACAGTCGGGCGAATACCCATCCAACGACTACGACCTGCCTTGCCGATAACGACAAGATTGTATTCTTCGTTACAAACCGTACCGATAGATGCCCACGCAAGATCAGAAACCTTGCGTATTTCAGTCGATGGAAGCTTCACCTGCGCATAGCCAGCGTCATGAGCAACGACTTCAGCGAAGTTGCCAGCCGAGCGGACAAGACTGGCACCAGCGCCAGGAGAAATCTCAATATTGTAGATAAAGGTACCAACCGGTATTGCACCGAGAGGGAGACGATTGCCGACGGTCAATGGTGCGGTCGCAGAGACGATGAAAGAGTCTCCGACCTTAACTTCCTTCGGCAAAATGACATAACGACGCTCACCGTCCTTGTAGAGCGCGAGACCGATAAATGCAGAACGGAATGGATCATATTCAATCGTCTCAATGACTGCTGGAACGTCCTTCTTGTTGTACGCGAAATCAACCTCACGCAAGCGGCGCTTATGACCACCACCCTGGTGACGTACGGTAATGCGACCGAAAGCATTGCGCCCTGCTCGTCGCTTCTTCTTCGCGAGCAATGGCTTGTGTGGTGTATCGCCTGACAACAGATCCTTATACGGAAGCGTTGTCATTGACCGGCGACTTGGTGTTGTTGGCTTGTACGTTTTCATACGAAAGGATTAAGAAAATTGAATGCTATCGCCCGCGTTTAGGTACACATATGCTTTGCGACGAGCGGCACGGACGCCGACACCACGCTTCGTACGCATCGCCTTACGCTTTGCCGGAAGGTTCACAATACGGACAGCCTTTGGGCTCACTTTGTATATCTCTTTGATTGCACTGGCGATCTCACTCTTCGTTGTCCTCTGAGGAACAGCAAAGGTGTAGATGCCCTTCTCAGTCGCGATAAGTGCCTTCTCAGAGAACCATGGCGCGCGAATAACTTCGTGCTCCATACCCTGTGCAAGCGCCGAGCAACGAGTGTGATGCTGGTGAACAAGCTTATCCTTCTTTTCTTTCTTTTTGCCGCCGAAAATTGCCATAATAATTTATTTAGATTTCCCCATGCGAGAGAGAAGTGACGTAAACGTCTTTTCTGGCTCTTCGATGATGAGGTATTTGCACGACATGACACTGAGAGGATTAAGATTGCGCGCCTCCTCAGTCATCACATTGCCGAAATTGCTAAAACTTTTTATCACATTCGCATCATAGGTAGCGAGAGTGAGGAGTGCTGCGTTCTTCTTCTTAGATACGAGCATCGGAGTCTCGGCACCAAGAGCAAGCTTAGCGAGCACGGTCTTCGCAATCGATGTCTTCGGCAGTGAGAATGTGAACTTGTCGACGAGAATAATCTCACCATCCTTCGCCTTGCGTGAAAGCACCGAGATAAGTGCCGCGACACGCATCTTGCGATTAATCTTCTCGCTGTAGTCACGCTCCGAGCGCGGACCGAAAGTGATACCTCCGTGGCGCCATATAGGTGAGCGTATCGAGCTGTGACGAGCCTGGCCCGTACCCTTCTGCTTCCATGGCTTCTTGCCGCCACCAGACACCTCAGAACGATCTTTTGTATTCGCGCGGTTCTGACGTGCATTGGCCTGCATAGCAGTCGTCACCTGGTGCACGAGGTCAGCACGCCATGGCGCACCAAACAGGCTCTCAGGGAGCGTTGTTGTACCAGTCTTTGATCCGTCCATAGAGAAGATCGGCATCTCGAACGATCGTACTGCCTTCTTTACTGAAGGCTCTGGATTCTTTTTGATGGTTTTAATTTTAGTAGCCATAGTATAGAAATTATGCGGACGTTACTTCGAGGAGAGTGCCTCGGCGACCTGGTACAGCACCCGAGATAACGATCTTGCCCGCTGTCGCGTCGACCGCAAGCACCTTAAGGTTCATCACCGTCACACGGTCGGCGCCCATACGACCCGCCATGCGCATACCCTTGATAACGCGACCGCCGGCGCGACCACCGCCACCGATAGAACCCGGAGAACGCTCCGTGTGCTTCTGTCCGTGACTGCGCGGACCACCATGGAAGCCGTGACGCTTCACAACACCAGCAAAACCCTTACCCTTTGTGATACCTGAGACACGGACAATATCACCAACAGCAAAAATAGAAACATCAATCGTACTACCAACCTCTGTTGGAGCGTCGGTCTTAAATTCTCGAAGAGCTTCATAGCCCTTACCCTTTGTGTGACCAAGAACGGGCTTGGTGATGTTCTTGACCTTACGTACGCCATGTCCGACCTGGACAGCGGCATAGCCGTCCTTCCCTTCCACGGTCTTTACCTGCGTCACCGTCACTGGAGTGACATTCAAAATAGTTCCTGCATAAGCATATCCATCATCCGCAAAAACGCGGATCATATTCTCTTTTGTTGCGAGGATAAATTTCATTTTTCTTGTGGTGAGCTCAGTCGAACCATAAAGCAAATCGCGCAATAGCAAAACGCATTGCGCGATTTGCCATAGGACCGGTTACTGACACCGTTCGTAGCTTTAATGGCACTCTACACGACCACTCAAAAAGATGCAAGAAAACAGAAAAACACCCAGTCAGCTGACTGGGTGTTTTTCTGTTTTCTTGGCAGTCTTTTTGTTAGACCATCTTGACGTCGATTGTAACGCCAGAAGGGAGATTGAGGTTCGTGAGGGCCTCGATCACCTTTGGAGAGGGGTTGAGGATGTCGATAAGGCGCTTATGGATGCGCATTTCAAACTGTTCGCGCGCGTCCTTGTAGACGAATGTCGAACGGTTCACGGTCCAACGCTTGATCTCAGTCGGGAGCGGCACCGGGCCGACAACAACTGCATCAAAACGAGCTGCCGTGTCCATAATCTGCTTCACTGAGAGATCGAGAATCTTATGCTCATAGGCGCGAACGCGGATCCGAAGCTTGTGCTCAACAGGAGCAACCGTAGCCGCCGGCTTCTTCGAAGCGCGTTTCGCTTTAGGCTTCGACTCTGTGACCGTCTCCGTTGTTAGTTCCATATGAGTATCGTTTCAATCGGTAGCTTATGCAGTGATCTTAGTCACGACACCGGCACCGACAGTCTTACCTCCTTCGCGAATAGCAAAGCGCTGTTGCTCTTCAAGAGCGACTGGCGCAACGAGCTTCACCATGAAGGTGACAGTATCGCCTGGCATAACCATTTCCTTACCAGCAGCAAGAGTTACTTCACCCGTCACATCTGTTGTGCGGATATAGAACTGTGGCTTGTACCCTGAGAAGAACGGCGTGTGGCGACCTCCTTCGTCCTTTCCGAGAATGTAGACCTCAGCATCGAAGGCAGTGTGTGGCGTAACCGCACCAGTCTTCGAGAGAACCTGTCCACGGTGAACATCTTCTTTCTTAGTACCGCGGAGAAGGATGCCGGCGTTGTCGCCTGCCTGACCCTCGGCGAGCTGCTTATTGAACATTTCAATACCAGTGACCGTCGTCTTCATTGTTGGCTTGATACCGACAATCTCGACTTCCTCACCGACCTTGACTACACCGCGCTCGATACGGCCAGTGACCACGGTGCCACGACCTTCGATCGAGAAGATGTCTTCGATAGGCATAAGGAACGGCTTTGAGATCTCACGCTCTGGCTGGTCGAAGTAGGAGTCCATCGTGTCGACGAGAGACTTTACCTTCTGTGCCCATTCGTCAGTTACGGCCTTAGCTTCAAGTGCCTTGAGTCCTGAACCGCGGATGATTGGCGTATTAACACCATCGTACCCCTGCTTAGTGAGAAGTTCGCGAATCTCTTCTTCAACGAGATCAATAAGATCAGCCTCATCAACCATGTCTACCTTGTTTAGGAAGACGATAAGCTTCTTAAGACCCACCTGCTTTGCAAGGAGAATGTGCTCGCGCGTCTGAGGCATCACGCCGTCAGTTGCAGCAACCACGAGGACTGCTCCGTCCATTTGGGCGGCACCCGTGATCATGTTCTTAATATAGTCAGCGTGTCCTGGCGCATCGATGTGTGCGTAGTGACGATTTGGTGACTCGTACTCAGAGTGGTGGAGCGCAATAGTGATACCGCGCGCCTTCTCTTCTGGTGCACTGTCGATCTTATCAACTCCCTCAACACGGGCGCTGTACCCATCCCCTGTCAACATCGAGAGGACATTGAGGATTCCTGCGGTGAGCGTCGTCTTCCCGTGGTCAACGTGACCAATGGTTCCGACGTTCAAGTGCGGCTTGCTGCGATTAAATTCTGCCATAGTAAATCGGTTAATTTATCTGTTAAATCACGAATTAATCCGACGCGAGTCGGAACAATCTCTCCGGCTCGCTACAAATAAAAGCAGGTAAGCCAAAGAGCGACGCCAAGATGCGTTATACCTACTATACGAGAGCACCCCTAGAAATGCAACTCACAGTGCGCGTGGCAACGTGTACAGATTAAGTGTGGTATAGTTGTACTGGACAACGTTGAACATTATTTATAAGGAGGTCATTATGAAAGTTGGTGGAATAAATCCGACGCCAATACCCCATACGAAAAGTCTGGGCGGGACTGCGAAAAGAACACCAGACGTAAACGCATTGATGCGTGCCAAAGCAGATGGTCCACCACAGAAGGCACACAAGACGAGCGTCGATGAAACCACCGATCCGACCAAAGGACCGAATCCTGATCTTGGAGGCAATCTAAACGTCGAAAAGATAGCGGGAAAGAAGGATGTTCCATCATCTCTTGGAAAAGGAGGCCTCATAAACGTCAGCGCTTAAACCCTCTCATGAGTACGAGAGGGTTTTTTATTTACGAGACGGCACCTTAACGTATACATGAAGAGAGGAGATCATATTTTACCAAAGAGGCCAGACGCCGTTTTGCCAATTTTTGATGAATTCAAATGGATAGATCAATACAATGATTTGTAAGAGAAGACTGTCATGAATCCACCAGAGCAAGAGCGCCTCTACTACCACAAAGATCACTACCCCAAGTACCGCCGGCAGTGCGGCAGCAAGTAAAAATCCAACCGCCATCGACAAAATATCTCCGATTGAATTTAAAATGCTGTCGCCAAAATAATTCATCGTGATATTTGCGGCACGATATCGGTCAATAATAAAATTGGTATTTTCTAAAATCTCCCAACACCCTTCAAATGCTACCGCAATCAGAAAACGAGCGCGTACCGACAACTTGCGCGCAAAAAACCACAACAAAAAGAAGAACAGGAATCCGTGCAAAACATGCGTTAGAGAGTACGGATCAAGAAGACATTGCGACGTGAGGTGGCCAATCGCCGCCCCAAACCACAAGCAAAATCCGTCTGACGCTCCCCACAACGCGCGACCGTTCAAAAATAAAATGCCAGCGGTTAGCGAAACAATCAACACCGAAGCTATAGGAGTGGATAGGCGAAATCTATTCATTTCAATAAATCATAGCACGAATCTTCCATACGAAACGTTATATCTGCTATAACGAGAGCGCCCCTAGAAATGCAAATTGCGACGTAGATAGAACGTATGGGTTGAATATGATACAATCATCCAATCATGAATTCCGATTTATATTTCTACTTGGGCTCCTGTTTAATATTTGGCCCACCAATTCTGTTCGTAGCTTTTATTGTTATTGCTGTCTTACGAACAACTGTCTCCAATGAACCACAAATTATTATGAAGAATGATGTGGCCCCCAAAGAAAGTAGAGCTCGTTTAGATGCGGGAGCCATGTTAATTGTGCTTGGTGTATTTATATGGATAGTTGGAACTTTCGGTATAGTTATGGGTGGCGCGATAGGCGACAATGTCCAAACTAATACTAATATAATTGGCGATTTAATAATGGTACTTATAATTAGCTCTGCGCTAATAATTCCTGGAGTATTTGTCTGTAAAAATGGGAGACGATCGCAAAGATAAACATTCTCGAGCAAGATTAATCACTCATAAAACAAAGTCAGAACATTGGATGTCCTAACTTTTTTCTATGGGGAGAGGGTGCAGTGCGAGATAGGCAGCAAGAGAAGATTCGGTTTTCGCTAGATCGAGAGATAGTATCTTCCACGCATTCTCAAGATCAATATCGACATAGTCGTGTGCAACAACATCCCGAAAACCGGCAATCTTCTTCCATGGAACATCGACTTCAGTCTTCGTTTTATCAGAAACCCGTTTTGCCATTTCGCCCATCTGCTGTAATTGCATCAGCACTGCACTTTGTGTCTTTTCGTCTTTGAGGAACTCTTCATAACTCATCTCACCAACATATCGCCGTGCCTTTGCAGCACATTCGAGCATCTGCGCGACGTAGGGACTATCGCTTTTCATACAATGGACGCACATCGGGCATGATGTAGGGGCGAAGAAATTTATTCATGTTCCCTTCGGTTACTACATCAACCTCTCGACCAAGTTTCTCCGCAAGCTCTTCATGAACAGAATAAAAATCGAAACCAAGTGGTTTTTCAAAATCAAGAAGAAGGTCAATGTCACTGTCGGGACGCGCTTCCCCACGCGCATACGAACCGAAGATACGCGCGCGAGTCACCCCGTACTTTTCGAATACAGGTCGGGCTTTTTCAGATATTTCCTCAAGCGTTGGATTCATGTGCGGATTATACCACAAACACAGCACGGTCGGGCTTCGCCCGACCGTGCTGTGTTTTCTCTTTGTTTGAAACTATTTACGACTTGCGATGATGTCAGTTGCGACGTTCTGCGGCACGACGTCATAGTGATCGAATTCCATCGTCATGTTTCCACGACCTTCAGTCATCGAACGAAGAGTGGTGGTGTAGCCAAACATTTCAGAGAGCGGTACTTTAGCGTGCACAGCTTTGTTCATACCGCGATCCTCCATGCCCTCGATCTGTCCGCGCTTGCCTGAGAGCGATCCAGTGATGTCACCCATGAACTTCTCTGGCACAACGACTTCGACACTCATGATTGGCTCGAGAATAACCGGCTTCGCCCTCTGCGCCGCCTCTTTAAAGGCCATTGACGCCGCAATCTTGAAGGCGATTTCAGAAGAGTCCACATCGTGATACGAGCCGTCATAGAGGTCGACTGAGATATCAACCATCGGGAATCCGGCGAGGAATCCGCGTGTCATTGCCTCACGGAGACCCTTCTCAACAGGCGAAATAAACTCCTGAGGGATAACACCGCCCTTGATGTTGTTGATGAATTCGAAATGATCTTCGCGCGTGACATTCTTCAATATCTTCGCACCCTCTACGAGCGGTTCCATCTTCTTCATACGAATCTTCACGTGGCCGTACTGACCACGACCTCCTGTCTGTTTGATATACTTCCCTTCTGCTTCAGACGAACCGAGAATAGTCTCGCGGTAGGCCACCTGCGGCTTCCCTACGTCAGCAACGACATTGAATTCGCGCTTCATGCGGTCGACGAGAATCTCGAGATGCAATTCACCCATTCCTGAAATGATAGTCTCATTTGTCTCTTCATCGGTCTTGATACGGAAAGTTGGATCTTCATCTGAGAGTTTGCGCAGTGCGACACCCATCTTCTCTTGATCAGCCTTTGTCTTCGGCTCGATGCGGAGCGATACCACTGGCTCAGGGAACTTGATCTGTTCGAGGATAATAGGACTCGCCTCGTCGCAGAGCGTGTGTGACGTCTTCGTGTCTTTGAGCCCAACGGCGGCGGCAATCTCACCCGTAAACACCTTCTCGACTTCTTCACGCTTGTCGGCTTGCAAGCGCACGATACGACCGACACGCTCCTTGGTGCCTGTTGTCGAATTATATATATATGAACCAGCAGTGAGCGTTCCCGAATAGACACGGAAGAAGGTGAGAGCCCCGACAAACGGATCGGTCTGGAGCTTGAAAGCAAGAGCACAGAACGGCTCTTCGTCAGACGCGTGGCGCAAAATCGGCTCACCTGTTTTAGGATTGAGACCAGACGTCGGCGGGAGGTCGAGCGGCGAAGGTAGATAATCCACCACAGCATCGAGCACGAGCTGAACGCCCTTATTCTTCAAGGCGCTACCGCAATACACCGGAAAGATTTCGTTCTTGATAACTGCCTTACGCAAAAGAGTCTTCAACACTTCAATAGTCGGCTCTACTCCCTCGAGATAGGCGCCCATAATCGTATCGTCCTGTTCGACAATGCGCTCGATAAGCTCGGCGCGATATTTCTTCGCATCTTCAAGGAGTGCGGCAGGAACCTCGCCATCAACAACATCCTCACCCATATTCCCTGAGAAGGTGTACGACTTCATCGTGAGGAGATCAACAACGCCTTCGTGCGCCGCCTCTTCACCCATAGGGATCTGCATACGGATAGCGCGTGGCGAGAGACGATCGAGAATGCTTGCATAAGAATCTTGAAACGATGCGCCAGTGCGATCGAGCTTGTTGATGAAACATACACGCGGCACCTTCGCTTCGTCAGCATAACGCCAGTTGGTCTCTGACTGTGGCTCGACACCGGCAACACCGTCGAAGACGACAACTGCTCCGTCGAGCACACGCATCGAACGCTTCACCTCTGCAGTGAAGTCGATGTGCCCAGGAGTGTCGATAACATTAAAACGAAACTTCTTGAGAGTGTCCTTTTTATCCTTCTCGCCCGTCTTCGTCCAGAAACATGTGATGGCCGCTGAGGTAATAGTGATACCACGCTCGCGCTCCTGTTCCATCCAGTCGGTCGTCGTCTCGCCCTCGTGCACCTCGCCAATCTTGTGCTGGCTACCAGTATAGAAAAGCACCCGCTCGCTCGTCGTCGTCTTACCCGCGTCGATGTGCGCGATAATACCGAAATTGCGCACCTTCTCAAGCGGATAGTCTCTGTTCATAAAAAATAAATAATGAATTCCTTAAATTTGTTTTGGATAATTTTGTCAACGCAAACTACTACCAAGCGAGCGAGCGGAAAAGAAATTCTTATTTCATTTTCCCGAACGAGCGCAGGGAGGAAGCTTTGTCCTCAAAGCTTACCACGCGAAGTGCGCGAAGGCCTTGTTGGCATCTGCCATGCGATGCATCTCGTCCTTCTTCTTGATCGCATCGCCCTCATTCTTAGCGGCGAGGAGGAACTCGGCCGCAAGCTTCTCTGCCATCGGCTTCCCCTTCTTGTTACGAGCGGCGTTGATAATCCAACGGAACGAGAGAGCAAGACGACGGCTCTGAGGCACTTCGCGTGGCACCTGATAGTTTGCACCACCGACACGGCGTGAGCGCACTTCCATCAAAGGTGAGGCATTGCGAAGTGCTGACTCAAACGTCTCAAGAGGGTTTGCGCCATCAGCTTCTATCTTAGCGAGGGCATCATAGACGACTGCACGAGCAGTGTCCTTCTTGCCGTCCCACATGACAGCATTGATAAAACGGGTAAGAGTCTCCGAACCGTATTTGAGGTCGGGTCGCCAAGTTCGCTGTTTTTTAAGAGGTCGGCGCATATAAATTATTATTTAGGCTTCTTCGCACCGTAACGAGAACGAGATGAACGGCGCTTGTCGAGACCAGCGGCGTCGAGCTTACCGCGCACAACCGTGTACTGGACACCGATATCCTTCACACGACCACCACGAAGCATCACGACTGAGTGTTCCTGCAAGTTGTGCGTCTCTCCAGGGATGTAGGCAGTGACTTCCATACCGTTCGTGAGGCGAACACGGGCGATCTTACGGATAGCTGAGTTCGGCTTTCTCGGGGTCTTTGTGGTCACCTTGGTGCAAACGCCACGCTTAAATGGTGAGGGGTAGAAGGTTGGGCGATTTTTGAGCGCGTTGAAACCGCGAGCAAGCGCAGGCTTGCTCGTCTTCGATGACCGGGTCTTACGTCCCTTTCTTGAGAGTTGGTTGATGGTTGCCATTTAGAAAAAGAAGACCCGAGAGGGTCAGGAGTCAATATAAAGGAATATGAGGAGAAACGCAACTTTTCTAAAATAGAATCACTTGGGTGTCTCGCCGCTAAGTAATTACTCTAGCGAGAATTTACTGAAATCTTTCAATTCTTCTTTTCTCTTTATGATTGAATCCAAAGATGAGAGTGCTGATTCTTTATATTCAACAGCATTTCTAAATTGTCCTAAAATAATCCCCTTCTCACAAACCCCTTTAACTCCTTCACTTATATATTCTTCCCAACTTGTCATACTCTCTACCAACTTGGGGGTTTCACCCCCAAGTTGGTGCACACGATCATTCAAATTTACATATGAACTCACATGAAGCATGTATTCGTTCGAGTCAATATGCACATCCTTAAAAGCACCCTGAAACAAAGACCCGTTTCTTTCATGTTTCTTGTTAAAATATCCTGTGTACCCTCCGCTTAGTCTTTTCATAAATTCGCTAATACCACCATCTATTAACTGCTCAAGAATGAAATGAAAATGATTTGGATTCAAACAGTACGCAATGATATTGATTAATTTTTCTTCAGACTTAGAGACTTTATCGTTGGGTTGAAGAAAAGAGTTTTCATATAGACTTCCTATTGGAGCAACAGTATTAAATTCCATCATGCTCTGAAAAAATCTCTGCATGTCATATCTATCAGCAAAAATGATTCTTTTATCAACGCCTCTGTTGTAAATGTGAAAGAATTCCCCATTCGCAAAATTCTTTTTTCTTGTGCTCATTGCTTGTTATTCTACACCACTTTTCACTTGGGGGTTTCACCCCCAAGTGAGTTATGCTGTCGGCGGTTCGTCGATTGGTTCGCGGTAAGGGTCGGCAGAATACGACTTGATTTGAGCGATAGTGGGCCTTGCGACCGGAACAATCTTAGGCTCGACAACTGGCATCGGCTGAGCCTGAGGTTCAACCTTGAGAGCTATTGATGGTATTGTACCCGGCAAATTCTGCGGAATTTGAGGTTCGACCTTGGGAATTGCGGGCGAAGGTCGAACCTCGGGAATCTCAATATGAGGCTCTTCATGGTCCTCGAGTCGTGTACTCGCGACAAACGGCTTCGGTGGCGGCAAAATAGATCGTACGGCTTCACCGAGAGTCATCATCTGCCGTTGGGGCATCACGGTCTTTGGCGGAAGCACGATATCTATAATAGGTCGTGGTGGCAATACCGGAGCGACTTCTTGAGTTTGGGGTTCGACCTTGAGAATTCTGGGTGGAGGTACGACTGAAGCAACTGGAGGAACTACAACTGACTTCGGCGGTGGTGGCACAACAGGCGAAGTTGCCGTAGGTGTTAGAACTCCCCAACGCGGCGCCGCAGACGGCGCCGCGACTTTCACCGGCTGAGCCTGTGGGGGTTTAACCTCCACTACTGGCTTCTTCCCCTCTTCTTTATCACGAAGCGGGATAAAAATTTGTTCGTTCACATCAAGCGTGATGTTTTTAACAGTCACCATATCAATCTTCGCATCTTCAGCGAGTGACTGCGTAAACTCTCCAGGGCTCTCGATACCCATCAGGAGCAACATAATCTCGCGTTCAAGGACGCCCCCTTGGTCAATGCGAAGTTTATATTTTGTTGTCAGGGCTCGCGCGACCTGCGAATACGCACCCTGCGCGAGATAGTCGCGTATCACCGGCGGCAAGGTCTGCATCACTTCTTTAATGCTTTCTTCAAGGGTCATTTCTTTTTGTGTGTCCATAGTATTTGGTGATAAATTAATTACCATCTCTTTCTTCTTTACTTTACCTGATCCTTCGCCTCAAGGAGTTTTTTGATGGCGTCAAGACCTATGTCGGTATTACTCTTCTTAAACTCTTTGCGTATATTCGCCGCAGCCTTTTCATTGCGCTTTGGGTTTACGAAGTTGACCACCCCTCTGAGGAATCCTCCCTTACTTTGATCTACATATGCTTCAAGACCCTTTGCATATCCCTCTTGAGGAGCAGTCTTAACTTCCGCCGCGACCTTTTTAGAATTGACCTCGGCCGATGCATGCGCGACTTTGGCGGCTTTGAAATTGTCTTCAGTTTGTTTGAGTCTGTACTCTGCGGCCAATATATCGGCAGGACTATTGGCCATGAGTAGATCTTCCTTGGCGGCAACTACTTCCTTGGCGGCATGATCCTTGATTGCTTGAGCTTCCAAAACCAACGCTTCGGCGCCCGTCTTACGCTGCTCCTCAGCATTGGTATTCTTGAGCGTCTTCGCGTAAGCCACGCGTTCTTTGACTTTCTTTTCCTCCCAATCGTGGAAACCTCCCTTCTGCGCTTCGCCAGCATCAATGCCCCCGCCAGGGAAATTCTTCAGTGCTCCGGTACCGCGAATATCGAAGCTCCCCTTCGCTCCGCGATTAAGAGCGCCTGAAACCGTACGCCCAAGAACCGGGACGCGCGACAATCCGGATTTACTGAACCTCTCGGAAGCCCTTTGCATCCCCCACCC
>JBAQWN010000047.1:0-4052 GCA_049298935.1 Minisyncoccia bacterium | reverse complement strand
CTGTGGCAAATGTGATCGCGAAACACGACAAGCCGACGCTCGTTCTCGCACACAACAAGACGCTCGCCGCTCAGCTCGCACAAGAGTATCGAGAATTTTTCCCCGAGAACGCAGTGCACTACTTCGTTTCTTATTATGATTACTACCAGCCTGAGGCATATCTCGCCCACTCAGATACATATATTGAGAAGGAGGCAATGATCAATGCTGAGATCGACCGCCTCCGTCACGCCGCAACACAAGCGCTCCTAACACGTAAGGACGTGATTATTGTCGCTTCAGTTTCGGCAATCTACGGTCTCGGTTCGCCTGAAGAATATGAAAAAGTGAATGTAAAAATCGTGAAGGGGGATAAAGAGGATCGTGCCGCGCTTATTCGCAAGCTTATCGGTATATATTTTGAGCGAACGATTGCTGACTTGAACCCCGGGCAGGTGCGCGCGGTCGGTAACTCGCTTGAGTTTATGCCGGTGAACGAGCGAGTTCTCTACCGCGTTACGTTCGCTGATGATGTAATTGAAAGTATCGACAAACTTGATCCGATCTCGCGAGCGAAGATTGCTGAACCAGAGGCAGTCTTCGTTTTCCCGGCGAAACACTTTGTGACGAACGAAGAGAAACGTGCTCTCGCGCTCACCAACATCAAGCTTGAGCTCGACGAACAGCTCGCGAAGTTTAAGCGAGAAGAAAAGCCGCTTGAGCACGAGCGTTTGAAGCGTCGCACCCTTCACGACATTGCTCTTATCCGTGAGCTAGGCTATACGACCGGTATTGAGAATTATTCACGCCATTTTGACGGACGTAAAGCAGGCGAGCCACCATTCACCCTCCTTTCTTATTTCCCACATAAGAAAGATGGCTCACCAGACTTCCTCACGGTTATTGACGAGTCTCACGTCACCGTCTCACAGATTGGCGGTATGTATGCGGGTGATAAGTCGCGCAAGGATAATCTTGTCGATTATGGCTTCCGTCTCCCTTCGGCGCGCGACAATCGGCCACTTATGTTTGAAGAATTTGAAAATCGGGTGGGACAAGTGCTCTATACGACAGCAACGCCGGGCCAGTATGAACGCGATCACTCAGAGCAGATTGTTGAACAGATTATCCGCCCTACTGGCCTTATCGACCCTGAGCTCACGGTGCGTGGTGTGGCAGAGGTGAAGGGGTATAAAGGGCAGATCGTTGATTTCATTACTGAAGCCGAGATAGTTATCAAGCGTGGCGGTCGCGCGCTCGCGACGACGCTCACGAAGCAGATGGCAGAAGACCTCTCCATCTTCTTACGCGAGAAGGGTATCAAGGCAGAATATCTCCACTCAGACGTGAAGACGATTGATCGTATCGATATTCTTACCAATTTTCGCAAAGGCATCTTCGATATCTTGGTTGGTGTGAACTTGCTTCGCGAAGGGCTCGACTTGCCCGAGGTTGAGCTTGTGGGTATTCTCGATGCTGACAAAGAAGGTTTCTTGCGTAGCGAGACATCACTTATTCAGACTATTGGTCGTGCGGCACGCAACGTTCTTGGGCGCGTGATTCTCTATGCTGATGTCATGACAAAATCACTCGACCGAGCCATCGGCGAAACGAATCGTCGCCGCACATTGCAGATTGCGTACAACACAAAGCACGGCATCACGCCGCAGACGATTAAAAAAGAGATTCGTGATATTGCCGAGAGTATGCGAAGTGAACATCAGAAGACGGTTGACGAGCTACTCTCGCTCGATACTCTTGCGTATGAAGATGATCCAAAAGCGTTTATAAAGCGAAAGAGGGAAGAGATGTCTGAGGCCGTTGAACAGCTCGACTTCGAGACGGCGGCACTTATCCGTGATGAGTTATATAAACTCGAAGGTACTGGCCCGAAGGCTAAAAAGCCCCGTGCGCGGAAAGCTCTTTCTGGTTCGTAGGTAATGTTGTATAGTCACTTTGTACCTGCCCCTCCACGGGTAGGATTCTCTCATGAAAAAACGAACTTCAAGCGAAGAACACAAGCATAAGCACGGGAGCGACTGGCTCAAGGTGCGTGGTGCGCGTACCCACAACCTGAAGAATATCTCGGTTGAGATGCCACGTGGAGCGATGACGGTTATCACGGGCCTTTCGGGGAGTGGGAAGTCTTCACTCGCTTTTGATACGATTTTTGCGGAGGGTCAGCGTCGCTATGTCGAGTCGCTCTCGGCCTATGCGCGACAATTTCTTAATCAAATGGCGAAGCCTGATGTTGACGAAATTGTCGGGCTCTCACCCGCCATCTCAATAGATCAAAAGAGCCGTTCGAATAATCCGCGCTCTACGGTTGCGACAGTTACTGAGATTTACGATTATCTGCGCGTCTTATATGCGCGTGCGGGTCAGCCCTACTGTGTACATCACGATGTGCCCATCGTGCGTCTCTCAAAAGAGGAGATGATCAAGATGGTCTTTGATCGTGTCGAGAACAAGAGAAGTGGTATTGGTACACCCAGCACCAAATCTGATTTGGTGCTGGGTGTTGCGGTCGATAAAACTGCCGTTACGATCTATGCACCAGTCGTTGTCGGTAGGAAGGGTGAGTATTATCAACTGCTCTATGATCTGCTCAGCAAGGGATATGAAAAGGTTGTGATTGACGGGAAGTTACAGTCGCTCCGTGAAAAGATTGTGCTCGACCGTAACAAGCGTCACAGTATCGACGCGCTTGTGGATTCGATTTTTGTTTCTGAATTTGTGCGTTCGACGCAGGCCGCTCGTGAACGTCTCTCTGAAGCACTCGAGCTCGCTCTTAAGCAGGCTGATGGGCTCGTGAAGATTCAGCACGCTGACGGTACGCTCGAGACACTCTCGTCGAAGTTTATTTGTCCTGACGACGGATCGCCATTTCCTGAGGTCGAGCCACGCCTCTTTTCCTTTAACTCTCCCTATGGTGCATGTCCGGCCTGCAACGGTTTGGGCACCGAGACGCTCTTCTCTGAAGAAATGTGTCCCGTCTGTGAGGGAAAGCGTCTGCGCCCTGAAGCATTGCGTGTCTTTCTTAAAAGCAACCCTACTTCGCGTAAGGTTACGAAGGGTGAAAAAAAAGATGAATCGCTTGGGAAAAGCATCGTTGACTTTACCTCGATGTCGATACGTGAGGCAAAAGATTTTGTTGATTCGATTGAATTGTCTGATATGAAGTTTGATATTGCCGCACCGATTTTAAAAGAGATCGAGAGTCGGCTCACGTTTATGTTGAATGTCGGTCTCGACTATCTCACCCTCAATCGCTCGGCGGCGACCTTGTCTGGTGGTGAGGCACAACGCATCAGGCTCGCGTCTCAGCTCGGGAGTGGGCTCACGGGAGCTCTATATGTGCTCGACGAGCCGACGATCGGTCTGCACCAGCGCGACAATGATCGTCTGATTAAAACGCTTCTGACGCTCAAAGAGTTGGGGAATACGATTCTTGTCGTTGAGCATGACGAAGACACTATCTACTCTGCTGATTACCTCGTTGATATAGGTCCAGGGGCTGGTGTTCATGGAGGTACGGTTGTTGCCGCTGGCTGGCTCGATGAATTGCTTACCGCGAAGAAAAATGAAAGCGGATCAGTCACCCTCGCCTATTTACGGCAAGAAAAAGAAATCGCCGTGCCCGAGACGCGACGCACGAGTGAGAAGGGCTCGATAAAAGTGCGTGGCGCGACCCTGCACAATCTCGTAAATCAAAATGTCGATATACCTCTCGGCAAGTTGGTCTGTATCACGGGCGTTTCGGGGAGCGGGAAGTCCACCTTTCTGTATGACATCTTGCATCGCAATATCGCGGCTCGCTTCGCTCGCCGCGAATCTAAGCTCGAGCACATTGCTTCACTCACTGGTACTGAATATGTTGGTCGTGTCGTGCTTATTGATCAGTCACCGATCGGTCGCACACCGCGGTCTAATCCTGCGACCTATACCGGAGCCTTCACGCATATTCGCGACCTTTTCGCCGCGACAGGTGAAGCGCGTGCGCGCGGGTGGAAGCCGGGTCGATTCTCTTTTAATGTCACTGGAGGGCGCTGTGAAGCGTGTCAGGGCAATGG
>JBAQWN010000046.1:0-14691 GCA_049298935.1 Minisyncoccia bacterium | reverse complement strand
CTTGGCCCAGCCGAACAAAATCGGAGAATTGGTAACGCTCAAAATAAGCGGGAGGATAATGGAACCAAATGGGTCGATATGCTTCACGGGATTCAGCGTCAATCGTCCGGCATCGCGCGCAGTCGGGTCGCCGAGATATTCTGCCATGTACCCGTGCGAAATTTCGTGAATCATCACGGAAAAAATCAGAACGGCCAGTTGAAAAATGAGAAATAAAATATTGTTTTCCATTTTGTGCCCCCACGAGGGATCGAACCTCGGACCGTCTCCTTAAGAGGGAGCTGCTCTACCAGCTGAGCTATAGGTGCGTAGTGAGGGAATGAGAATGCGTCCTCGGATTCTTATTGACCGAACGAGCATCTATATCGAATCCGAGAAGATATAGGTGCGAAGTGAGGAAACAAAAATGCGCCTCTCAAGAAAAATATAGCAGAACATAGTATGATTTGAAAGACGCCCTCAGTCGCATAAGGCTATTGGGGACAAGCTGGGGTGGCGAAATTGGTAGACGCATCAGCCTTAGGAGCTGACGGGGCAACCCATTGGAGGTTCGAGTCCTCTCCCCAGCACCACGATTATCCGAGTTCGGCCTTTGTGACGGATATCGTCTTGCCGAAGAATTTGCTCCCGAGAATTTGAAAGGTGTCGGTGCAGTCGGTTGAATAAAAGTCTGCGCGCGATTGTCGAGAAAGTTTTTTTTCGAGGTCTGCGTGCTTCGCGAGGTACGCTTTTAGCTTCTTCGGCACGACGCGCGCTCCCGACACGATTGTGATGTCCGGCCCTATAATCGCGCGAATCTTTTTCTCTAAGATCCCGTAATGGGTGCATCCGAGGATGAGTGTGTCGATGTTCTTATTGAGCAATGGTTTGAGATAGCGTTTGAGCACTGCTGTCGCTTCAGGAGTGTTCTGTTCGCCGGCCTCGACGAGTGGCACGAGAAGCGGGCAGGCTTTTTGAAACACTCGTACGGTCGCATCAACTTTTTTCAGCTCTCTGACATATGCGTTTGAGGCGACTGTACTCTGGGTTGCCATAACACCTATTTTTCTTGGACATGTTTTTTGTGCCATTGCTTCTTCAGCAGCAGGGATAAGCACTCCGAGCACTTTCTTGGTCGGGTGTTGTTGCGGGAGATGCTCTTGTTGTATCTTGCGAAGCGCTTCGCTTGAGGCGGTGTTGCATGCGACGATAACAAGCTCACAGTCGTGTGCAAAGAGGAAGTCGATTGCCTGCTCAGTGAAGGTATAGATCATTTCCTGCGAACGGTTCCCATAGGGTGCACGGGCAGTGTCGCCGAGATAGACGTAACGATACTGTGGCAAAGTGCGCACGATCGAGCGCATGATGTTGAGTCCGCCGAATCCAGAGTCAAAGATCCCTATACTCTTTTTCTTCTGCCTCATATGGTGCCGGGGGTGGGGATCGAACCCACATGAGCCGATTTAGAGCTCACAACGTTTTAAGCGTCGCGTGTATACCATTTCACCACCCCGGCATGTTCACTTCAACAGTCTATCAAACTTCTCGGGAGGCCCGGGCGGGAATCGAACCCGCGCATCGCGCTTTTGCAGAGCGCTGTGTTACCGCTTCACCACCGGGCCGTTACGTAATACTACTAACTTTTAGGTATTTCGCATAGTGACTCTCGGGGGTCGAGCTGGAAGTCTACACGAGGTAAGCGGAGACGTACGTGCGCTTTTAAGTGATCAGAAAATGCTTCACGATGGCGCTCGAGAAAGGCGAGTGCCGCAGGGATCTTTTCTTCCGGGAAGATACTTACAAAGACGACTACACGGTCGCCGTGTGTGGCGGGTTGTGCGCGGATAACGGTGATAAGTGATCCGCTCCCCGCTTCGCGCGCGATAAATTGTGCTGCTTCTTGGGCGATGATATCAGACGCGCGTTTGGTTCTATCGGGAGTCTTCATGCTTCAATGACGGTGAAGGTGACGATCTCGTCGCCATACACTGCGCTCGCGCGTGCCTCGATCTCAATACCGAAGTCTCCCTCGACCTTTATTTCCTTTACATCGGCGCGTGCCTGCTGGAGGTTTACGATATTTCCGCGTGCGAGCTCTTCGCCAGCGCGAACAAGCTTGATTCGGTCGCCGAGGGTGAGAGTGCCGGATATGTGTCGCGCGCCGAGCACTTGTTTCTTGCCGCTTGCTGAAAATGCCTTTAGCACTTTTGCCCGTCCGAGTTCTTTGTCGGTCGCGACTGCAGGTACGCGCTCTGCAATAAGCTTTGCAATTTTCTCGGCGAGCTCGTAGATGATGGTAAAGGGCAATATAGTAATATTGTCACGAGCGGCGACATCGCGCGCGATAGCGTCTATCCCGACATTGAAGGCGACGATAGTGCCACCTGAGGCTATGGCGGTCCGCACATCATTTTCAGAGACGTTGCCGACACCCGATGAGGTGATGCGGATAATAGCGCGCTCGTGGGTAATCTTGGCAAGTTCGTGGACGATAGCGTCGACTGAGCCGCCGACATCCACCTTCACAATAATCGGGATCTCGACGCTGTCGGCGGCGACTTCTCCGCGTTCTGGGGCGAATGTGTTTGTCGTCGCACTCGTTGCCGCGGCTTCTGCCTCTTTCTTATTCTTCATAATGTTGAAAAGTGATCCGGCCGAAGGCATCTTGTTGAAGCCAGAGATTCGTACGGGCTCTGAAGGGTTTGCAGATTCAATACGTTTGCCGCGGAAGTCTTCGATAAAACGAATCGGAGCATATGCGTCACCTGCAACAACGAATCCGTTGGTGGTGAGTGTTCCATCTTTTATAATAAGCGTCGCTCCAGCGCCACGCTTTGAGTCTTGGGTCGACTCAAGGACGAAGCCTGTTGCGGGTGCGTCAGGGTCGGCAGATAGCTCAGCAATATCAGAGGCGAGGAGAACAAGGTCGAGAAGTTCGTCGATACCGGCACCGGTCTTTGACGAAACAAGGACAAAAGCGATGTCGCCACCCATGCCTTCGATAAATACACCGTGTTCGACGAGAGACATTTTTGTGCGTTCGATGTCGGCATTGTTCTTGTCGATCTTCGTAATGGCGACGATGAAAGGGATATTCGCTTCACGTATAGCGCCGAGTGCGCCGAGCGTCTGTGGCATGACTCCTTCGTCTGCGGCGACGACGAGGATAGCGATGTCTGCGGCGGCGGCACCGCGCGCGCGGAGGGCGTTGAAAGCCTCGTGTCCAGGAGTATCGAGAAAGGTGATCGGGCGATCATTGTGGAGCGCAATATATGCCGCAACGTGTTGGGTGATACCACCAGCCTCACCCGCGACAATATTCGCTTTCCTGATGTAATCAAGAAGCGAGGATTTCCCGTGGTCTATGTGGCCCATCACCGCAATGACGGGCGGTCGTGTAGTCCGCGCCATAATGTCTCTATTTCATCACAAAAATCATCTGATTGCAATGTCGTGTAGAATGAATGTATGTTTTGGAACAAGAGAACGTATCTTGATTATGCGGCTGGTGTACGCGGAAACCCTTCGTCACCACATGAAGAGGGTAGGCGGGCGAAAAGGGTACTTGAAGAAGCTCGTACGACTATTGCACGGCTCGTCGAGGTGCAGCCAGATGATGTGATATTTACGAGTGGCGCGACCGAGAGTAATGCGCTCGCGATACTGGGGGTCGCCCGCGCGCTTCGCGCGCGGGGCTTTCAGAATATGCACATGCTCTATCTGCCGAGTGCACACGCTTCGATTGTTGAGAATATGAAGATGCTCGCCGAGGAGGGGGTTATTGTCGAAGCGTTGCCGATACGAGAGTATCGCGTCGATACTGAGGCACTCGCGAAGATGTTACGACCAGAGACGGTACTCGTCTCGATGGACGCGGTTTGTGGTGAGACGGGCGTGGTGTGGAATGCGCGCGAGGTCGCACAGGTTCTGCGAGCGCACAACGGGGAAAGCTTTTTCTCACTCGCTCGAGGCACTGCAGCCACTCGTGAAGAAAAAGCTTTTCCCGTTGTGCTGCATGTCGACGCGAGTCAGGCTCCGATGACGGAGAAGATTACACGAGATCATTTTGGTGCTGACCTTCTCACCTTTGATGCGGCGAAGATCGGCGACGTCCGCGGTATTGGTGCGCTTGTTGTGCACCGAACGATTCCACTTGCTCCTTTGTATAAGGGTGGTGGACAGGAGCGTAGTTTGCGCGCAGGGACGGAGTCGCCTGAGCTGGCAGAGAAGTTCGCGGCCTGCCTCCGGCAGGCCGCGCTGGGCCACGAAGCGTTTCGCGCCAGCGCTTCCCTCGATCGATCGCGTTTAATGAAATTAATTATAGGCTCTGTTAAAAACATTGGGGTGCAAGAAGGTAGGTCGCAAGCTCCTCATATTCTCAACCTTTCACTTGTCGGTCGCGATACCGACTATCTTGTCGCCCTTCTCGACGAGGCAGGTTTTGCTGTCTCGACAAGGAGTGCGTGCGAGACTGACTCGGAGGATGGTTCCCGGGTAGTTTTCGCTCTTACGGGCGATATAGAGAGGGCTCGTGCGACTTTACGAATCTCGTGGGGTCCGTGCGTCAGCTCCCGTGATTTGTCGCGTTTTGCAAGCGCTTTTTTACGAGCAGTCGCGTTTCTTGACAAGAGCGGGCAACGGTAGCATCATTGACGTATGAACATAGAGGAACTTTCAAAATCTCAGCTGATACTTCTCACGATTCTGGTGAATTTTGTGACGTCGGTCGCAACCGGAATTTTAACGGTCTCACTGCTTGATCATGCTCCAGCTATTGTGACGCAAACAGTGGATCGTGTTGTCGAACGCACGATTGAGACGGTCGCTGCTGCGCCGGCCGCAGTTATTCAATCGGCTCCTGCTCCGTCGAACCAAGATCTCGTCACTGCCGCAATAGGTGCTGTCGCGGCGCGTGCTGTTGCTATTTATGCTGCGGACACGGGTACGTCAACGCCAGCAATTAGTATCGGTACCTATCTCAATAAGTCGCGCGCAGTTGTGGCAGTAGCACAGGACGTTCTTCCGAAGGAAGTACTTATTGAATTTACTGATGGATCGCACATGCGCGCATCGCTCTCTCATCAAGGGAATGGCATTATGATTTACGGCTTTGCAGACAGTGCGACCTTACCTAAAGCGACGTCGCCTGTGTTGATTGGGTCGAAAAGTCTTAAATTGGGCGCGACCGCGCTCGCTTTGGGTACAAATGGTTTTGCCGCGACAGGTATCGTCGCCCGAGTTGGTGAGAAGGGTATTTACACCACATTGCCGGATATTGGTATAGGGAGTGCTGTCGTCGATCTCTCGGGCAACCTCATCGGTATTAGTGCTGGCGCTACTCCGGGTCTTCTGATTAATACGGATATCATTGCCGCACTTCTTTCAGCGACCTCAACTGCGTCGACAAAATAACCTATGCCTCCTTTTAACAATTTCACTACAAAAGCAAAAGAGGCTGTGCGGCGCGCGCACGAGCTCGCGATAGAGCGTGGACAAAATCATGTCTCGCCACTCCATCTGCTTGCCGCGCTGATACTACAAGAAGAGTCGCTCGTTTTCTCGATACTCGACCGTATGGAAGTTGATACGATCATGCTAGCTGATGCAGTACTCGAACATCTTGAGGCACCTGAGAGTGCGTCGGTGCTCTCACCTTCGTATCAGATTTATCTCACACCAGATCTCGCGCAGGCACTTGAGGCAGCAGGTAAGATTGCAGCCCGCTTGAACGATACGTTTGTTGGCACAGAGCACCTCTTCCTCGCAGTACTCGAGCACCCAGGTCCAGCGTCGGATATTCTTGGACGTTTTTCTATAAATCGCGACGCGGCCTATGCTCTCTTAAAAGAATTGAAGACTTCAAAAGATGGGCAAGTTGCTGAGCCAAAACGTTTTCGTGCGCTCGCAAAGTATGCGCGCAATCTCACGAAGATGGCCGCCGAGAACAAGCTCGATCCCGTTATCGGTCGTGACCTTGAGATTAATCGTGTGATCCAGATTCTCGCACGCCGTACCAAGAACAATCCGGTGCTTATCGGTGAAGCTGGGGTGGGGAAGACTGCTATTGCCGAGGGTCTCGCGGCTCGTATGGCCTCGGGAGATGTGCCAGAATCCTTAAAAGGTAAAGAGCTTCTCTCACTCGACCTAGGGCTTATGATTGCCGGCACCAAGTATCGTGGCGAGTTTGAAGAGCGTATGAAGAACGTGATGAAAGAGGTCGAGCGCGCTGACGGCAAAGTGATTCTTTTTGTCGACGAACTCCACACCCTCGTAGGAGCAGGTGGTGCTGAGGGTTCGCTCGATGCGTCGAATATGTTGAAGCCAGCGCTCTCGCGTGGTGAGATCCGCGTTATTGGCGCGACAACTTTGAAGGAATACCAAAAATATATAGAAAAAGATGCCGCGCTCACTCGTCGTTTTCAATCGGTACTTGTACAAGAACCAACGGTTGAAGACGGTATTGCGATTCTTCGTGGCTTGCGTGACAAATATGAACTCTTCCACGGCGTACGTATCACCGACGGTGCTATTGTCGCGGCGGTCGAGCTCTCGTCACGATATATTAGCGATCGCTTTTTGCCTGATAAGGCGATTGATCTTATCGACGAAGCGGCATCAGGGCTCCGTATCGCACTCGAGAACAAGCCTCCGCTACTTGAAGAGACTGACAGGAAAATCCGTAGGCTCGAAATCGAACGGCAAGCACTCCAGAAAGATCTTGAAGGTGAACACGCAAAAGAGATTAAAGATCGTATCAAGGTGATCGACACTGAAGTCGCTGATTTGAGAGAGAAAACGAGCGAGCTTGAACTCAAGTGGAAAAATGAAAAGGAAGTACTGATCGGTATTCGCTCAGCGAAGACCGAGCTTGAGGCGCTCAAGATACAAGCCGATAATGCCGAGGCCGCTGCTGACCTAGGTACGGTGGCGGAAATTCGCTATGGAAAGATTCCTCATATTCAGAAAGATCTCGAGATCAAGTTGAAGCGTTTGAAGACGTTGCAGAAGTCGCGTCGCGTGCTCAATGAAGAGGTCGCTGAACAGGACATTGCGGCAGTAGTCTCGCGTTGGACGGGTATCCCTGTCGCGAAAATGCTTGAAGAGGAGGCGGTGAAGCTTACGCGTATGGAGGAAGCGCTTAAGAGCGGTATTATCGGTCAGGACATCGCCGTAAAGAAAGTCACCGACGCGGTGAAGCGTTCTCGTGTCGGCATCAGTGACCCAAATCGTCCGATAGGTTCATTTCTCTTCCTAGGCCCGACAGGTGTAGGCAAGACGGAGCTCTCAAAGAAGCTCGCTGAGTTTATGTTTAATGATACTGACGCTCTTGTGCGTGTCGACATGAGTGAGTTTATGGAGAAGCATTCGGTTGCAAAGCTTATTGGAGCTCCTCCCGGTTATGTTGGTTATGAAGAGTCAGGTTCGTTGACTGAACGCATCCGACATCGCCCGTATGCGGTGGTGCTCTTCGATGAAATCGAGAAAGCGCACCCAGAAGTCTTTAATATATTGCTACAAGTGCTCGACTCAGGACACCTGACCGACGGTAAGGGTCGTAAGGTTAATTTCAAAAACACGATTATCGTGCTCACGAGTAATATCGGCGGTGAATTTATCGACAAGCTTGCACACTTTGGTTTCGGCATTGCTGACGCGACCGACGCGACGCGTTATGAGGAGATGAAAGGGAAAGTGATGGAGGCTCTTCGCGAACATTTCCGTCCCGAGTTCCTCAATCGTCTCGATGACATTATTATCTTCGATCCGCTCGCGAAGGAGGCACTTGCGCGCATTGTCGATACACAAGTCGAGGAGGTGAAGAAGCGTCTCGCACAGAAGCGTATTGCGCTCTCGATACTACCTGAGGTGCATTCATGGCTTGCTGAGAAGGGCTACAATCCAGAATATGGGGCGCGCCCACTGCGCCGAGCGATACAGGACACTATTCTCACACCGCTCGCCTCGCTCATGGTCAGTCAGGGTATTCTTGAGGGCGGTACGGTGACCGTCTCGCTGAAGGGTGGCGAGTTGCATTTTGACGTGAAGAAGCGCGCGACTAAGAATGGTGGCAAGAAGTCCCTTGCAGGGGCAGTTGCTTAACGGCGGACTTTCTGGTAGATTTTTTGTATGTCCCAAGTCCGCCTTATGAAGCTCAAGTCGACGAAGTCTCCACACGTTATATGGAGCCGCAAAAAAAAGAAGACTGTCGAGCGTAAAATCGAGCTTATAAAGTTCGACCCAACCCTCCGCAAGCGCGTTGTTTTCAAAGAAGCAAAGAAATAAACTCACAAACAAAAACCGCCCTCATCGGGCGGTTTTTGTTTGTTGGCGGTCCTCTACGAAGCCTGGGATGGAACACAATAGAGGAGACGATTGTGAGGTGGATGAGGATGCGTGATTTGTGCGTGATAGTATTCGAGAATGGGCCCCTATGGAAACATCGCATTTGTCGACGGTCAGAATCTACATCTCGGAATCAAGCAGAGTGGTTGGGCTATAGATCATGAGAAATTCCGCGTGTACCTGAAAGAAAAGTATAGGGTAACAGAGGCATATTATTTTCTCGGTTTTGTTTCAGAGGATCAACAAGATTTATATGACAAACTCCAAAAATCGGGGTTCATACTCTCATTCAGGGAACATTCGTCGGCACTTCGGGGCCAGAAAAAGGGGAATGTCGATTGCGATATTGTGTTTAGCATAATGAAAAAGCTGGTTGATAATGAACCCTTCGGGAAAGTCTTTATCGTCTCAGGAGATGGTGACTATAAAAAGCTTGTTGATTTTCTTATCAAGAAAAAACGATTTGCGAAGATGCTATTTCCAAACAGAGAGTTCGCCTCGTCTCTCTATAAAAGTCTCGGAGGGGAATTCTTTGACTACCTAGAATCGTCTACAGTTAAAGCCAAAATAGCCTATTCCCATAAATGAAAAAGGCCCCTTAGGTATTACACCTTTTGGGTCCTCTTTCGTGTTGATACTTCTGTATTCTACACGACCAATGTGAAGAGTCAATGAGCACTATTCACACCTACGTAGCCCGGGATAGATCACTGCAGAGGAGATGGTTGCGAGGTGATGCATCAACCGCCCGTAAGGGCGGTTTGTGATGATATAATGGAAGGTACGTTACTCAGATCATATGGCCCGCATACATTCCCTCAGAGCGCAGAGTATTTTGGATTCGCGCGGCAATCCAACCATTGAGGTTACACTTGCGACTTCTCAGGCAGAGGTGTCAGCGACAGTACCTTCTGGTGCGAGTGTTGGGGTACATGAGGCGCTTGAGCTACGCGATGACGATGGGAAGGGAGTATCAAAGGCTATTGCGCACCTACAAGAGATTGTGGCTCCTGCTTTGATTGGAGAAGATCTTGATCAACAACAGCTTGATGCGCGACTGTGTGAGCTCGACGGCACGCCAAATAAAAGCAGGCTCGGAGCAAATGCAACACTAGGCGTCTCAATCGCCTTTGCGCGCGCAGAAGCTAAGGAGCGGAATGTCCCGCTTTATGCATATCTTGGCTCGCTCGATAATCGCACGACATTTTCTGTACCCGAACCACTCTTCAATGTGTTGAACGGTGGTAAGCACGCACGTCATGGGATTGATATTCAAGAATGTATGCTCGCTCCAACTGGTTTCTCGAGTATTCGCGAACGCGTGGTGGTGGTAAAAAAATGTTTGTCCGCACTCAAATCATTATTGGAGAAAAATGGATATGACACCCAGATGGGTGATGAAGGTGGTTTCGCTCCAGCTCTCAGAAGTAATGATGAAGGACTCGATTTGCTCGTTGAAGCTATTTCACAAGCTGGGTATACAACCGATCAGATACAGATCGCACTCGATGTGGCGGCGAGTAGTTTGTATAAGGACGGACGTTATCTGTTGCGAGCGGGCGGTGTGGATCAGTCGCTCGACGGGGAGCAGATGAGTGTGTGGTATACCGCTCTGGCGAATACCTATCCGCTCATTTCAATTGAAGATGGGTTTGCTGAAGACGACTTTGACGGATTTGCCGCTCTTACAAAAAATCTTGGCGGTGCTCTATGTATAGTCGGCGATGATCTCACGGTAACTAATGTAGAGCGCATACAGACTGCTGTCGATAAAAAAGCAGTAAATGCTTGTATTATCAAACCAAACCAAATTGGTACGGTAACCGAAACAGTCGAAGCGGTGCGTGCCGCACGGAGTGCGGGGTGGAAGGTGTTTGCCTCGCACCGCTCGGGGGAGACTATGGACACTTTTATTGCGGACTTTGCGGTAGGGCTCTCTTGCGATTATTTAAAAGCAGGGGCACCGACGAGAGAAGAGCGTTCGATCAAGTATAATCGACTGATGGAGATAGAAGATGAATTGCACGCCCTATGAGCTCCCGACCACAAATCGTAGCGACGATTGGCCCCTCAAGTGATAAGCCTGAGGTCTTGAAGGCGATGATTGAGGCGCAGGTAGATGTCGCTCGGTTCAATTTTGAATGGTTCGACGAACAGGTTACCGGACACAAGATCGAAGTATTTCGTGCTACTGCCACTGAGTGTGGGAGGGCGATTCCTATCATCGCAGATTTCCCTAGATCCAGAGTTCAGCTTGCCGAAGGTCACACCTATGATGCTTCACTTCCTTTTTCTATATCCTCACAAGAAGAGGAGATGCTGCAGTTTTGTGTAGAAAATAAGATTGAGTATATTGCGCTCTCATTTGTCGGAAGCAGTGAAGATGTTGCGCGGTATCGAGAAGCGATCGCGACGCATAAGGGCGCTCAGAAAATTATTGCAAAAATAGAACGCAAAGTGGCGGTCGATGCGATTGATGAGATTATCGCTGTCTCAGACGCGGTGATGGTCGCGCGCGGAGATCTGGGAAAGGAAGTGCCACTTGAGCAAATTCCATTTATACAAAAAATGATCATAACAAAAGCCAATATTGCGCAGATACCGGTTATCACGGCAACGCAGATGTTGTTTTCAATGGTAGAACACTCAGAGCCAACGCGCGCAGAAGTTGCTGATGTTGCAGAAGCGATTATGGACGGTTCTGACGCGGTGATGCTGTCAGAAGAGACGGCGTCGGGTCATTTCCCTGTAGAATCGGTAATGATGATGAATCGCATTGTGATCGAAACCGAGCGTCGACAAGCTGAGCATTCTCTCAACCCGCTATGAAGCTTCCTGGAACACTGATCATCGCTCGCCACCATGAGTCAGAGTGGAATAAGCAGGGAGTATGGACCGGTTCACGAGACACGCATCTCACTCCGTATGGATTTTTAAAATCAAGGGAAATGGGAGGTTTGTTGAAAGGGATACCTATCGACAATGCGTTTGCCTCTATGCAGGTGCGTTCTATAGAAACTCTCTCGAGTATGCTTGAGGAGCTCGATTTACATCATGTGCCGGCTGAATATGTACACATGCTCGATGAGCGTGACTATGGCGATTACACCGGTAAAAATAAATGGGAGATGGAGAAAATTCTCGGTGAAGAAGAGTTTGAACACGTGCGTCGAGATTGGGATTGTCCTATCCCAAATGGTGAGACGCTCAAAATGGTATATGAGCGGGTTGTTCCGTTTTATCAGGATACGGTTGTGCCGTTGTTAGTGGCGGAGCATACGGTGCTTATCGTCTCACATGGGAACGCTCTGCGCGCTCTAATGAGTTATATAGAATCGATTTCGAAAGAAGATGTGAGGAATCTCGAGATGCTTTTTGGCGCGGTGGTGTTGTATCAAGTAGATGAAGAAGGGAAGACGCTCCACAAAGAAGTGCGCAAAATCGACTCAGAAGTCAACGCGTAATTATCTTTTAGGCAGAGGGTGTAGTCGACCACAGGTTCCAGATGTGTGGAGAGATATCATTCGGTTCGCCTTCAAGGGCGTAGTAGTGCAGATCGATAAAGGGGAGTCCGTTGCATTCAATAATGCCCCAGCGCATTGTGTCAGGATCGGCAGTTGGGTCGGTGGAGATAAGGTCGAAGCCTAGTACAGGCGCGTCTATCATGGCCGCTACTTTTTCAAAAATTGTGCGCATTTTTGGGTGTATCTCGGGGAGCATCTCTTTTGTATATCCGCCGTAGAAGCGGCCAGTCTTTGCAGAAAGGTCGAGAAGCGCTCCCTGTGGAAGGATACTTTCGAGTGAGTGGCCATGGCGGGATATGAAGGTTGTTACATCGTCGGTAATCTCTATGGGGCCGATTCGTTCGGACCGATTTTTGTTTTTTTCTGCAATGAGGGCTACGATAGTCTGGGTGCCGTCACCGATAATCTGTGGTGGATTCGCGCGAAAGAATCCCGCCAGTTTTCCATTCACGAGCGTGGCACGACAGACACTGCCGAAGATGTGTTCTTCAAGGACGAGTTCGCGCGCGACTTGCTTCGCTAGGGTAAAAGCGACACGAAGTTCTTCTTGAGTGTTGATGTTGGTGGTTGTATGTCTCGAGCGTGAGCCGAAACGAGGTTTAATGATGATTGGTTTTTTAAGTTCGCCGAAGGCGCGGAGTGCAGCTTCCCAAGATGATGCAAGAATAGCTTGTGGCACGGGAATATTAGCCGCTTTGAGTCGGTGTGCGAGTTTTAGTTTGTCGTCAACCCACGCATAGTCTGCTTGGGGCATCCATGGTGGTATCGGGATACTCACAAAGTAAAACCAGCGATCATTCAGTCTTGCGCGATACTGTTCAAGATATTTCCCGCAGACCATTATTTGTTCCATAGGGATACCGCGTCGCACCGCCTCGTTCCAAATAAGCTCAGACCGACCACTCCTGACCTTGGATCGGTCGGTGTTAAAACGCACTAGACCGATAAAATGCAGGCCGGCGGTGAGTATTCCAAATATCCTATCCGCTAAGAATGCCTCGTTTGGAAGTGGAATATAGGAAAAAAGAGGCTTAGCTGTTTTATCCAGAACCTCGTCGATAATATTTAAAAAGTGGGTGAGTTGGTGATGTACGATACTCGTACCACACGCACTACATCCGGTGCGTTTAGGAATCGTATTCATCTCAATAAGAATACAAAGAGTCAACAAGTGTCAGCTCTTTGTATTGTTTAATGCCCTCCAACAAGAATCATATGGGTATATGTAGGTTTTTAATAAATCGCACAAGGTTAAGTATAGCAACCTTTTTTTTGGTGGATAACTATTATCAACACCAGCGAGTCGAATACCGCCTGCGCTCGTTTCAACGGGCTTTGCCACGCCGAAGACGAGCTACTGCGAGTCGAAGGCGGGCCCACCAGGAATCGGACCTGGGCTGTCGGTTTTGGAGACCGATGTACTACCATTATACGATGGACCCGAAGCGAGGCAGACTCATGCCACATCAACACGATAGCAGATAAGAGAGTGGGGGAAAAGCCTTATTCGCCATGCTGAGACGCGGTATGATATAAACATGCGTTCTCGGATAACCTTTTTTGTATTTCTCTTTGTGGTTGGTTCATTCGTACTCCCTCATGTTGCGCATGCGGAGATACCGTTCTTTAAGTCGATTATTCCGGAAGGGATACGTGATTGCCCATTGGGATGGGGAGCTCTTATCATCGTCGTCAATAACATAATCAGTTTTTTAATCACTATCGCGATCGTCTTTGTTGCACCTGTCATGATTGCGTATGCTGGGTTTAAGTTAGTGATAAACCAAGGGGATCCAGGGAAAGTCACTGAAGCAAAAAAGATTCTCACCAGCACCATCGCCGGTGTTGTCATTGCTCTCGGTGGATATTCGATCGTCTCAGCCCTTATGGCAGCGCTTTATAATCAGAAAGCTGAAGGACTCAAGAACACATCGTGGGAAAGTATCATCAACTCTGGAGACCAAAGTCAATGTCTTGATCAAAAAGGCGTTACAAGTGCCGTCACTACGGGTGCAGGGGTAGAAGTTGTAACTGCTCCTGTAACTGGACAGAGTTACTATGAAAAACATCCTGATCTTTTAAACAAAGATTTGACGGGAAAGAATTGGACGCAGGAAGAAATTGATAAGTTGTATACTGGGGCAGGCGCGATGACCGCATTGAAAAATGCGGGTATAAAAACAAACCGTGGATATGGAGTCGTCGGGCAAGATTGTGGCACCTCATGCACCAGTCTTAATGGTATGCCAAAAATGACCATTAATACATTAGTTGATGCTAAAAACAAATGCCAAACATGTGCAATAACTGTTACTGGTGGAACAGAAGAGGGTCACTTGTCTCAGGGATTTGGTAAGGCCTCAGTTGATTTGAGGTATGATGAAAATACATATAATTATCTAACAACCAATGGAGATAGGGTGGTTAGAGAAGCTCCTGTGGGTGATCCTGTGTGTGGAACGAGTGACTGGAAGTGCTATTCACACGTTACGGCAAAACACATGAGTTTGTATACTCCTGGTGGTACGGTTATTTAGGTATCGAATGCCCTAATTTGCGCAACCACGCTTTTTGGCGGCGAGCATACTGCCAGAGCTTTGCTGAGAGAGTGGGGAGGAGTGATTCTTCGGTGCGTTCGTCCCGTAAAAACTCGCCAACGATTTTATATTCAAGACCGAGCTCGTTCAAGCGCGTGTCGCCGACCACTTCGCGCACGCGCCGTACTTCGTCGATGAGTCCGTGTTCGAGTGCGCTTTGAAGTCGTGCGTCAATTCTCGCTCGCAACTCTTCACGCGGCGGGTCGATCATTAGCCACTCCACGTTATAGACCGGCGCGGCCTGCGGC
>JBAQWN010000045.1:0-2635 GCA_049298935.1 Minisyncoccia bacterium | reverse complement strand
AGTGTGCACTGGTGCCAGCTGGCACCTTTCGATCAGGAGTAAGAAAAGCGAAAGATTCGTCTGCACCGACAGCAAAGAGCATGCCATTGCTCTCGAGCCCACGAATGACTCTTGGTACAAGATTGGTCACGAAAGCGAGCTGCCGACCGACAAGCGATTCTGGCTCAAGAACATATGCCGCGATGCCAGAAACAATCTGTCGTGGGCCAGCTTCTTCACCAAAATCAACAACGAGCCGCAAAAGCTTATCTGTCTCAGGGACGCGCTCGGCGCTTTGCACAGTGCCGACCTTCACTTCTATCTTACTGAAATCGTCGATTGAAATTTTTGGCTTATCCATGAGTATGAGAAAGGTAGCTGGTAAGAATAAGCGCGGCGGCTGATGCGTCGATATTTGTATGCTTCTTCGGTGCACGTGACTTTCTCTCAAAATGCTCCTGCTGACCCGCAGGTCGGCGTCGTGCCTCGGCACTCGTAAAAACTTCTGACTCAAAGAAGACTGGCACGCCCGCACATTTGGCGATCTGCTCGCCACAGGTGCGGGCGTGCTTCGCAATTGCGTTTTCTCCACCTGCGAGGTCACGTGACTCACCAATAACTACTGCCCCAACATGTTCTTTTATAATAAGTGCGCAAAGATCATCGATAAGTCTCGGTGTGTTCGAGATAATAGAATGAGGGAAACCCATCGTGCCCGCCTCGTCAGAAAGCGCGAGTCCAATCTTCATACTCCCATAGTCCACGCCGAGATATCGCATAAAGAGAGTGTATGGTATAATCCTTATATATGCACTACTTCGCACCCTATTATTATAACCACATGGATCCTTTTATCCCTTTTATGTTCGGTATGAT
Source organism: Minisyncoccia bacterium (assembly GCA_049298935.1). Taxonomy (GTDB): domain Bacteria; phylum Patescibacteriota; class Minisyncoccia; order Phycocordibacterales; family Phycocordibacteraceae; genus C7867-001. The sequence goes on along the minus strand of JBAQWN010000045.1, from coordinate 1,780 downwards.
GGGCTTCCTCTTCCCTCTTATGATCGTCATCTTTCTCTGGGCGATTGTACTAAAAGGCTTTGCTCTCTGGCACGCGGCGCGCAACGGACAGAAAGAATGGTTTGTTATTCTCCTCGTTATCAACACACTCGGCATACTCGAAATCGTCTACCTTGTCTGGTTCCGCACACCCACAACCACCAAACACGCTTCGCGCACTCCTTCGCGCGAGCCGTCAGCGAAGGTGTAAATTAGTCCCAGCGCGGAGAGGTGGCAGAGTGGTCGAATGCACCAGTCTTGAAAACTGGAGTCCTGGCAACGGGACCGTGAGTTCGAATCTCACCCTCTCCGCAGTGTGACTAATTTTTGTTCGCATTTATTTCCTTGGTGATTAGCTCGATGTCTTGCGCTGAAATCGCCCCAACGCGCAATACTTTTGGAGGCCACATAGTGCAGTCTGCAATCGTCGATGGGCCACAAGGAGAGGGTCCGCTATCAAAGATTGCGGCCGGCTGAAGAGGTTGGCGACTAAACTCATTGGCGACTTCACCCGCTGTGAGACCTGTCGCGTGTTCTGACACATTTGCCGACGTGCCCGTTATCGGGCCACCGAGCTTTTCTATTATGCTTTGTATAAAAATATTATCTGGAATGCGCACCGCGATTGTCGGCGACCCGCCATTCAAGGCATGAGGCAATCCTTCACGAGCCACAAGAACAGCAGTGACTGCTCCCGGCCACACACGAGCCAGAAAGGTACGCACACGGTCATCAGTTATCACCGCCACATCCTTGAGCATCTCAAAAGATGAGACAAAAATCGGTAGAGCCTTCTCAGACGCCCGTTGTTTGAGCTCAAAGACTTTTACTATCGCAGTCTCATTGCGCGCGTCAGCCGCTAAGCCGTACACCGTATCTGTCGGTATGACGATTACTTCACCCGCACGCAAAAGAGATACCGCCCGATCCACTTCTCTCTCCAGATTCGCAGAATCAACAATAAAGATTTCCATAGCTACACAACAATTCCCGCAGTCTACCACGAGGTGGTGATATACTTTCTCCATGGCACAAACAGCTATCCTCGAGTGGGAAGGGAGAGAGTACGAACATAGCCCAAAAAGCGCCGATTGGTATTGGGCGCTCGGTATTATCACCGTCGCTGGTGCCATCGCCGCAATACTCTTCAGCAGTTTCCTCATCGCTGTTCTTATTGTTGTGGCGGCGGCGTCATTTGCGCTCCATGCTAATAATAAATCCAACCTCCACCACTTCAAACTCGTTGAGACCGGCCTTATGATTGGCGATGACATTCACCCCTTTGAACAAATGACCTCTTTTACTGTTCTTGAAGATATCGAGGGGAAATTCCCTCCCCTGCTCTCTATCAAAACTGAGAATTGGCACTCGCCACATCTAATGATCCCTCTTGAGGGGGTCGATGCAGATCTGGTGTACGCCTATTTCCTTCACCATGTCGACGAGAGCGCCCACCATCACACCTTCGCTGATCTGGTGGCGGTGTGGCTCGGATTCTGATATACAGAAGTGAGAGAATGCCCTCGTCGTTCAACGGATAGGACGCGAGCTTGCGGAGTTCGTAATAGAGGTTCGATTCCTCTCGAGGGCACAAAAAACGTTTTAAGGTTAGGATTGAAATGTTCGTGATGCCCTCACTTCGCTCTCGTATGTAGGCATACTTAAGCTCGTTCGGCGCACACAAATAGTACATCTGATGTACTATTTGTGATGACCTCACTTCGCTCTCGTCGTTCAACGGATAGGATGGCCCCCTCCGAAG
>JBAQWN010000044.1:0-11262 GCA_049298935.1 Minisyncoccia bacterium | reverse complement strand
TGAATAAAATTAAAACCCTTGCGTAGATGGAAGGGAAGCGCCATTACCTTCTTCTTGTGCAATCCTCTTGCCCCATGCATAGAACGCGCCAACAACAATCATGAGAACGATAATAACGATGGATGCGAGCGTGCCCCACGACTGAGCCTGGAGTGAAGGGGTCCCGGGCTGACGAACAGGTTCTGTGTCCATATTTATTTCGATTTAGAATCCTCGTAGAGCCTTCGCCCCTTCTCAAATGCTGCCTCAGCAACCGCCTTACCCTCAAAACCACTTATCGTCACCTCCTTATTCTGCAATTGTTTATACGTTGCGTAGAAGTGCTCGATTTCTTTAAGTGTGTGCTTATTGATGTCTCCCACATCAGCAATATCCTTCCAGCGAGGATCGTCAGACGGCACTGCAATAACCTTGTCGTCACCCTCACCACTATCAATCATGTGCATGATAGCGACGGGGCGCGCGCGAACCAAAATACCCGGCACAAGCGGATAGGTCGTAAGGAGAATCACATCAAGCGCATCCCCATCGTCCCACAATGTCTGTGGTACGAAGCCATAATCAAAAGGGAAGCTCTGTGCCGTGTGTGCGACACGATCAAGAGCAATGAGACCTGTCTTCTTGTCGATTTCGTACTTGTTGTTCGAGCCCTTGTTAATCTCAACGATGACATTCATCGACTCCTTTGTTCCTGGATCAATATCGTGTAATAAGTTCATAGAGTGAGTATACCTCGAGTAGTTATTCGTCTTTCGCTTTATCGCGATCTTCTGTTGCGTCTGCAAGCGTCTCATCGCTCGATGGGAGAATAGTCAATTCCTCTTCAGCAGGAAGACCCGTTTTCTGCAACTCTTCATCGATAACCACCTCAACACTTTCGGTCGGCATCACTCCTGCGGCTGCCGCATAACCAATAGTTGCGTTCTCACCCTCCTCTGCGATAGCGACCGATTCGCCATTTGATTCTGCGACGCCTTCACCTGCGGCAGAGATAATATCAATATTCCAACCCGTAAGCTTTGCGGCGAGACGGACGTTTTGTCCACCACGACCGATAGCGAGTGACTGCTCGTCTTCAGCGACAGTGACCGTCGCACGATGATTCTCTTCGTCGAGAATAACCTCGGTTGGAGTAGCAGGGGAGAGTGACTCCTTCACAAACTCCTTTGCGTCAGCATTCCATTCGATAATATCAATGCGCTCACCACCGATCTCACTCATCACCGTCGAGACACGGACACCACGCTGGCCGACCAGAGAGCCAACAGGATCAACGTGAGGATCGATTGAGGAGAGAGCGATCTTAGTACGACTACCTGGCTCGCGCGCAAGGGCTTTAATCTCAATAGCGCCAGAAGCGAGCTCGGGTGCCTCGAGCTCAAAGAGCTTCACGACAAACTTCGGATGTGCGCGGGAAAGGCGAAGATATACGCCACGGAAACCCTCGTCGACTGCATAGAGATAAGCACGAATGCGCTCACCCATACGGTATCGCTCGCCCGGAATCTGTTCTTCATACGGAATAATGCCCGTCGTACGTCCAAGATCGACAAATATCGCGCCGCGCTCCATACGTTGCACAATACCGCTGACAATCTCACCCTTCTTCTCTCCAAACTCTTCCATCATCGAGAGCTTCTCGGCTTCACGCACCTTCTGGATCACAACCTGCTTTGCTGTCTGTGCGGCAATACGACCGAAGTCGTCTTGAGGCTCAAGAGGGAAGATAATCTCTTCACCAAGCACCACGCCACGCTTCATCAGCTTCGCATCAGCGAGCAAGATATGCTTCTCAGCATCAAAACGAGGCAATTCGCCCTCGGCGAGATGTTCTTCTTCAGCATGGAATGGGTGCGCATGCTGACTTTCTTCAGGAACTTCTTCGCCTGCAACAGGGAAGCGTGCCGTTGTCTCATCGACAACAGTCTTTACCCGTTCAAAGGAGATCGTCCCAGAGTTGAGATCGAGCTTTGCACGCACAACTTGTCCGCGTTTGCCGTATTCACGCTTATACGCGGTCGCCATCGCAACTTCGATAGCGTCAACCATCGTCGCGCGAGTGATGCCGCGTTCCTCAAACTCCCCGAGCACTGCATTGATGGTTTTCAAATCAATCATATGGAATATGTATGTAGAACCTTGTAAAACGAAAGTCCCTTCTTATTTGGACGTTCAGTTATATAGAGTGTACCAGAAACACGCATGGCGTCAACGATGTGTGCAATGCGTGCCCTGCCTAGGGCAGGGCACGCTATACTAAAAGCATATGCACGTTTCAGAAGGAGAACTGAAAGAATTCATCATCGACTCAGGACTCGTCGCGAAAAAAGAAATCGACGATGCAGCTATTGAAGCGAAGAAGCGCAAACAATCGCTCGGCGATATTCTCGTCTCGCGCGGATCTCTTACTGAAGATGCACTCCGCCGCATTCAAGCCTATGTGCTCGGCATTCCCTTTGTTAGTCTGAAGAATCACCAGGTCGCTATCGACGTCCTCTCCCTTATCCCCGAACCGATCGCGCGTACGCACAACATCATCGCCTTTAAAAAGACTGCTGATTCACTTGAAGTAGCGATGCTCGACGTCGAGGACCTTGCTTCGATCGAAGCAATGGGGAAGAAGACGGGATTGAAAATATTACCCCGACTGACCGACACCGACAGTATCAAGCACGCGCTCCTGCAGTATCAGAAATCACTCAAAGATGAGTTCGGCGATATTATATCGACTGAAGCAAGCAAGGTCAGTGCTGTCGCCGATGGCGGGAAAGACCTTTCAGGAAACGAGTTGAAGAAAATAGCTGAAGACCTACCAATTGTGCGTATCGTCGACACCCTTTTACGACATGCTATCGTACAAGGCGCGTCTGATATTCATATCGAGCCTATGGAAGATCAGGTGCTTATCCGCTACCGTATCGACGGCATACTCCACGACGCGATGACTCTACCAAAGGTTACGGCGGCAGGTATCATCGCACGTATCAAGGTTCTCTCTGATTTGAAACTCGACGAGAAACGACTCCCTCAAGACGGACGTTTCAAAATGGAAACCGAAGCAGATCGTGTTTCATTCCGCGTTTCGATCATTCCCACATTCTTCGGTGAAAAAATCGTTATGCGCCTTCTGCGCGAGACCGGCGAGGGATTCACGCTTGAAGCGCTCGGCCTCCACGGAGAAAACATGGAGCGCATCCACCATGCTTTGAAGCAGACGACCGGCATCATCCTTATCTCAGGACCGACAGGTTCCGGTAAAACGACAACGTTGTACACGATGCTCGATATCCTAAATCGGCCCGATGTAAATATCTCAACGGTTGAAGATCCTATTGAATATCAAATGAAGCGCGTCAACCAAACGCAGGTAAACCCACAGATAGGATTCACCTTCGCCAACGGACTCCGCTCTCTCGTGCGCCAGGACCCAGACATTATTATGGTCGGCGAGATCCGCGACAGCGAGACCGCCGCACTCGCTATTAACGCCGCCCTTACCGGCCACCTCGTGCTCTCAACCATCCACACCAACAGCGCGGCTGGCGCAATACCCCGCCTTATTGATATGGGTGTTGAGCCATTTCTCCTCGTCTCGACCCTGCGCGTGATCGTCGGACAACGACTCGTGCGCAAACTCTGCGACAATAAAGAAGAGTATAAACTCGATACTGCAGAACGCGAAAAAATCGCGAATAGCAAAGAATTCGATATCGCCCTTAAAACTCTCCAGAACGAAAAATTAGTAAAAGCGAAAGCAACCTTCGATGATATTCCGTTTTACCGCCCTGTACCATCGGTCGAACATGAGGATGGTTATAAGAGCCGCATCGGTATCCACGAAGTGCTCGCGATCTCTCCGACTATCCGCGAAATTATTCTCCACACCAGTACCAGCGACGCTATCGAGGCGCAGGCGAAGAAAGAGGGGATGCTAACCATGCTCGAAGACGGCCTCTATAAAGCCGCTGTCGGTACCACCAGTCTCGAAGAAGTCCTCCGCGCCGTGAGCGAGTAATCACCATCGACGACCGGATGTGGTGCGCGAGACAATGGTCGGAACAGAATCAAAAAAGGTCGCGATGCGAACCGGTACGGTATAGATAAACATATTGTGCATCAACTCGATATATCAGAAGCCAATCATCCTCGATATGACATTCGAAATAACGGCTCCATTCGCCATGCAATTTGTGCGGGCGATGCGACGCAGGAAGGGTACCGCGCTCCCGAAGAGTCTCAACTACGCGCACGAGCTTCGCAAGATCGGCGTGCTTCTTGTGTAGGCGACGGACATCGCGTTCGTACTGCTTCGTCGTGAGCAGGGAACGCATACGCTACGCGCGCTTAAATGCCCGCAAGCATGTCGTCAGCGTTCTTGTACGCGGCATGGTGGCTTCTTGGCTCTTTTAGCGCGGCGACGGTCGTCTTGTTAGGGATGTTGACGGAGAAGGGAATGCCTTTTTGCAGAGAGACTTGCGCGAGGAACACTGTCACGGCACTTGTCATGTCCATGCCGATGGTACGGAGCACACGTTCGGCATCGCGCTTCACCTTGGGCTCGATGCGTGTGCGGATAAATGCGGTTTTCAACGTGTGGGCGGTGCTCATGGTGAGAGTGTACCCCATCTGGGATACACGTGCAACTCGGAAATCGAAAAAGCCCCGCGCAGTTTTCTCTTGAAAACTGCGCGGGGCTTTTTCGTCTGCATGGTACGATTATGTCAAATGAAATTCCGCGTGACCGTACGGAAAGAAGGAGCGAGCGATCAAGAACAGATCGTCGAAGCGGCATCACGATTTGATGTCTATGCTCAAGTAAAAAACGACGGCGGAATTGTTATCTCGATTAGCAAGCAACATCGATTCTCTCTTCATGAGCTCTCTCACTTCAATATTGTGATCGGTACGGGCATCAAACGCTCTGAGATTATCCGCATGGCAAAAAATATCTCCACCATGCTCACTGCCGGACTCTCGCTCTCCCGCAGTCTCTCGGTTATGGAGCGGCAGTCGAGCAACAAACATTTCAAAACACTGATGGCCGACCTATCGATGAGCATCACCAAGGGAGCCTCTTTTCACGAAGCTCTCGCGACGCACCCGAAAGTATTTTCTGAATTATTTATCGCGATGGCGCGCGCAGGAGAAGAGTCAGGGTCTATGGCGGAATCCCTCTCCACTGTCGCGCTCCAAATGGAGCGCTCTGAAGAGCTCGTTCGCAAAATTCGTGGCGCGATGATCTATCCCTCAATCGTGATGACGGCTGTCGTAATTGTCGGCGTTTTAATGCTTATCTACGTTGTGCCGACTTTGACCAGCACCTTTACCCAGCTCGGGGTAAAACTCCCTGTCACGACACAAATCATTGTCGACCTCTCAAACTTCTTGATCACCAACCTCGCTCTCGTGCTCGCCACCGTGGTGGCGAGCACCGTCGGAGGAATCTCTTTTGTCCGATCGAAACGTGGCGGCAACATGGTCGCCATGGCCGCTCTGCACCTCCCCGTCGTGGGCGAGTTGATACGCGAGACCTACACAGCGCGCGCCGCGAGAACCCTCTCTTCACTTCTTTCTTCGGGAGTGGCCGTACTTGAAGCTCTCTCTATAACAAAGGCGGTAGTGGGCATGCCCTCATTTGCCCAAGTAGTCGAGGAAGCGGAAATACGAGTACGCAAGGGAGAATCTCTGTCTGCCTCATTTGCAGCACACCCAAAACTATATCCTATACTCATGAGCGATATGCTCGCGGTGGGGGAGGAAACAGGGAAGGTGGCCAACATGTTGCATCAAATCGCCGAATTTTATGAATCAGATGTTGGAGAGAAAACAAAAGATCTCTCTACGATTATCGAGCCGGTGATTACCCTCATCATCGGCGCAGGTGTCGGCGTTTTCGCAGTGTCGATGATCTCACCTATTTATCAACTCTCATCTGCCTTCTAATATGACGCCCCGAGGACATGTCTCGCCAAAGATGCCTCATCGAGGCGGATTTTCACTGGTTGAAATTGTCGTCTCAGTTTTTATATTGAGCATCATGCTTCTTATGCTCCAAGCTGTTCTTCGCAGTAGTGTTCTAGTACGGATATCAAAGAATCAAGGCATCGCGCTCTCTATCGCCCGCAACAAAATCGAAAATGTGCGGGCCGATGGCTACACAATGATCCCCTCGAACGGATCCTTTGCCGATAGTTTAATGAGCACGCTCCCGAGAGCCGCAACAACGACCATCACAATAAATACCTACAATGCAAAGACGAAACAGGTAACCGTCAGCGTCATATGGCTCGACCCTGGTACGACAGCATCGAGCACTGTTTCACTTTCGACACTTATCACTCAGACAGGAGGATTGCCATGATTGCTCACCACCCTCGCCACGGATTTATCCAGCACTATAAGAATAGTGCTGGATTTACCCTTGTTGAAACAGTGATTGTCGTCGGTATGAGTGCTTGTATGATGATTGCGATCAGCGCGCTTGTTTTAAATTTCAACAAAACACTCTTGTATGGAAATACTTCGAATCAATCATTTGGCTCAGCGAGCGCGCTGATGCGCGAAATAGAATCACTCACTCTCCCCGCCAATGCAATACTCCAAACGCATACCTTCGGAGGTGCGACTTATATTTCAACCTCTACATCACTGGTACTTGAGATCCCCTCTATCGACAGTTCAGGAAATGTTATTGCAAATACCTATGACTATGCGGCGTTCTATGTTGTTGGGACCACCAGCGCCTATCGTCTGCTACAACCAAATGCTTTGAGCACTCGCGCCTCCAGCACAAAACTATTGAGCTCGACATTGAATTCAATGACCTTTTCTTTTAGCCATACCGATTTTACTCAGGTCAGCTCTACCACAGTCGACATACAGACACGAGCGCAAGTAAAACAGGATATTATTTCTGATCATCAGCGCGAGCTTATCCGATTGCGTAACCATTAATCCTCTATGCCTACCACCATTCACTCTTCTACACCTCAACGAGGATACATACTTGTTATGTCTCTCGTCTTCCTCGGCATTTTCTTTACTGCGGGCAGTGCCTATCTCGGCACAGTGACCAGCTCGGCACGGAGCGCACGCTACAGCGTCGCGAGCGCGCAGGCACTCGCACTCGCCGAAGCCGGTGTTGATCAAGCAATTTATCAGATGAACCAAAGCGGAAGCTATGTAGGCGAGACAAATACAGCACTTGGCAGTGGCGTCTACACAGTCGCCATCACAAATGTTGGCACCAACACCAAACGAATCACGGTCACCGGCTCCGTGCCAAACGCAACGAGCCCTATCGCCAGAAAGACAGTGTCAGTGCTTGCTGGTGTCGACACTACCATTATCTCCTTTAACTACGGCGTACAAGTTGGTGCCGGAGGAGTTACCATGGCGAATGGTTCAAAAATAAAAGGAAACGTCTATTCTGATGGGAGTATTTCTGGAAGCGGCACTATCACTGGCGATGCCACCGTAGCAAGTGGGACTCCTGCAAGGTCAATCTCTGGTGTAACAGTAAGTGGCAATGCGTGGGCGCATACACTCTCAAGCTGTTCGATTACTAAAAACGCCACTTTTTCAACAGCAACAACAAACTGCTCGGTAGGAGGTATAAAATACCCAAACAGTGCTGACGCAGTAGCGCAACCAATGCCAATCTCGGATACTCAAATTAGCGACCTCGAGGCAACTGCCACTGCCGGAGGAGTAACTGCAGGACCTTATACTATAAACGGAACAACAACGCTCGGCCCACAAAAAATAAATGGCGACCTTACTGTTAACGGGACACTGACTCTGAGCGGTGTTGTATGGGTGAAAGGTAATATAACGTTCGCGAATAACTCAAAGCTCAAAGTATCGGCAACGACAGGAAATGATGGAGCCATTCTTATCGCAGACTTCCCCGGTAGCGAAACAACGAAAGGGATTGTCTCTATTGCGAACAACACCATCGTCTCTGGTAACGGAAGTTCAGGAAGCTATCCTATGATACTCAGCACCAATTCTGGCTCTACCGCAATAACGCTCCGCAATAACGCCGATAGCGCTATTCTTTACGCATCTAGAGGGACAGTAGTAGTGAACAATAATGCCGAAGTGAGCCAGGTAACGGCGTATGGAGTATCCATGAGCAACAATACGGAGGTGGAATTCAAAAGCGGGCTACAGGACGCAAGCTTCTCAAATGGCGCGGGCGGCTCTTGGATAATACTCTCTGGCACCTACGCTTCACACTAGCTCAAGAGAGGTTCTACAATCTGGTATCATGAAAGCATGCTTATTGTTGCCAACTGGAAATCATATGTCGAAGATGGTGAAAAGGCGAAGAAATTAACTGCGCTCAGCAAGAAGCTTTCACGCGACGCACACTGCACTATTGTGCTCGCCCCCTCAGCACCTTTTTTGGGTGTACTCGCGGCAAAAAATAAATCAAAAGTTGCCTTTGCCGCACAAGACGTCTCCGCAACACTCGGTGGGGCGACGACCGGTGAAATAACTGCGCGCATGTATGAATCCGTGGGAACCTCCTATGCAATCATCGGCCACTCAGAGCGACGAGCAGCGGGTGACACCAACGAGATCATCGTCAAAAAATTGACCCATGCACTCGCACACAATCTCATACCCCTTCTCTGTGTCGGAGAGCGCGAGCGTGACAGCGAGGGACGCTACCTCACCTTCCTTCGTGAAGAAATTACGAGTGCGCTTACACCACTCTCACCAAAAGAACGATCAAAAGTAGTTATCGCGTACGAGCCTCTGTGGGCGATAGGGAAGGAGGCGAGTCACGCGATCGACGCGCATGATCTCGCCGAGATGATTCTCTACATCCGCAAAGTCTTGGCTGAACTCCTCCCCGGGAACAGCGCTACACGCGCACATATATTGTATGGGGGATCTGTTGAGCCTGAAAATATTCGCTCTCTTGCTGCCACGTCGAGTATTGACGGATTCCTCGTCGGCCGCGCCTCGGTCGACGAACATACCTTCGCCGCACTTCTTAAACCATTTTGCTAACCATGCGAACGCTTCGCGATATCCCGCATCTTGAAAATGTTCCCGTGCTCGTACGAGTAGCGATGAATGTCCCTCTCGAGGGCGAGCGCGTAGCCAATGACTACCGACTGCGACAAGCGCTCCCTACTATCAAGTACCTTTCTGAACATGGCGCGCTCGTTGTACTTATCAGCCACATCGGAGAAAAGGGGACTGAGACCCTCGCACCTGTAGCGTCCGCACTCGGAAAACTTATTCCTCGAGTTTCATTCTTCCCTGAAACGGTCGGGAAGAATGCGCGAGACGCGGTGCGCGCGATGCTTCCAGGAAATATTCTGGTACTTGAAAACTTACGAAGGAATCGGGGTGAAGTGATGAATGATCACACCTTTGCACAAGAGCTCGCGGCGCTCGCGGACGTGTTTGTCGAAGATTCTTTTGATACATGCCACCGTGCGCACGCGTCAATCGTAAGTGTCCCTAAACTTCTCCCCTCGTATGCTGGACTACAACTTGAAGAAGAAGTGACAGAGCTTCGCAAAGCACTTTCACCCCAACACCCGTCACTTGCCGTCATTGGTGGCGCGAAGTTTAGTACCAAAGAAGCAGTGCTCAGTACATTACTCTCAACCTATGACCATGTATTTGTTGGGGGAGCGCTCGCGAACGACTTCCTCAAAGCGGCGGGGCACGAGGTAGGGAAGTCCCTCGTCTCACCAACTGAAAGTGAAGGGATACTAAAAGTTCTCAAACACCCAAAACTCGTCCTACCGATTGACGTGCTCGTGATACCCACGACTGCCGTTGGGACAGAACACGAGAGGAGCAAGGCGCGTATCGCTCATGTGACCGAAGTGCGCCCTGACGAAGTTATTCTCGATCAGGGGCCTGCTACGAGCGCCCTCCTCGCAACGCTCGCACAAAAAGCAAAGACGATTTTGTGGAATGGTCCCTTGGGTAATTATGAAAACGGTTTTATCGACGCGACCGACACCTTCGCGCGCGCTGTCGCCCTCTCAGGTGCTCATTCGGTTATCGGCGGGGGAGACACTATCGCCTCAATCGAGAGTCTCGGGCTCTTGCAGCACTTTTCATTTGTCTCGACTGGCGGCGGAGCGATGCTCGACTTCCTCGCCACGGGCACCCTGCCGGGTATCAAAGTGTTGGGGTAAACGGCTCATTTCCCACGAAATGAGCCGTTTAGGAAATAAAAAAGGGAAGGAACTTTCGTCCCTTCCCACTTAAACTCGATGTGACATACCACGAAATCTGTCATCTCCAGAAGTTTTCTCTTCTCTTTACCGTCAGTGACTGGAACCACCAAAGGAAAGCCATTCCACAATTTGGAACGAGGCGTTCTCCACCATCTAAACACTATCCAGTTAAGTGCTTATCAGGGTTTATGGCGCATTTTAAACTAACATCGAGTTCTGTGAGGCAGTATTGTCTACCTTCACTCCATTGTCAACCGATGAAGATGTTCGGCGTTTGTTTCGAAATCATTTTTGTCGCCCGAGGATTTTTCAGGATTCGGATAGACCCAGACGTGCGCGTGGGGGACTTCTTCGCCGATGACTTTCATATACACTTCGTCGGTGCCTGATACTTTTTGTAATGCATGTGCGATTTTCTGTACCACTGAGAAGTAACCGCCAACATCCATAACATCCCACACAAAACGATGGTGCTCTTTGGGTATCACGAGTGTGTGACCAGCCGAGAGGGGGCGAATATCGAGAAAAGCGAGATAGTGATCATCTTCATAGACGCGATGAGCGGGAATCTCGCCACTAACTATCTTGCAGAAGATGCAACCGTCCATACCTATAGGATACATCAACCAATTCCTGATACAATCGGCACACGATGTTCCCCCTTCACGACACACTCGACGACACGCTTCGCGCAGAGCTCGCTCAATATGATGACCTCACTGCCGCACTGCTTGCGCGCCGAGGAGTCGTCACCAAAGAAGATGCCGAGAAATTTCTCAACCCTTCATATGAATTGCACCTGCACGACCCACTCTTGATGACTGATATGCCGAAGGCGGCGCAACGACTCGCCGATGCGATTCTCTCTCACGAGAGAATCGCGGTGTGGAGCGACTACGACTGTGACGGTGTCCCGGGCGGGGTAGTGCTCCACGACTTCTTACAAAAAGCTGGCGCTGATTTTGAAAATTATATTCCGCACCGCCACGACGAGGGCTACGGTATGAATATTGCCGGCATCGAGAAGCTTGCCCAGCACCAAAAC
>JBAQWN010000043.1:0-8910 GCA_049298935.1 Minisyncoccia bacterium | reverse complement strand
ACGGAACTTGGAAGTCAAACTTCCAAGTCACACTTGGAAGTTGGACTTCCAAGTGGCATCCAGCAGGCAATAGGGAAGGCAAGTATGAAAATTGCCGAAGACGGCGACCGATTTAAGTTCAACACGGGAGTTGCGGCACTCATGATTCTCGTGAATGAGTTCGAGGCGGCAAAAGAAATTCCAAAAGAAGCCCTCATTCCTCTTGTCATCATGCTCTCCCCATTTGCACCACATCTTGCCGAGCATCTGTGGGAAGAGCTTCAAGGGGAGGGAAGTGTTCACCAGCAGTCTTGGCCTGAAGTGACTCTCGTGGCAGTTTCTGAAAAAGAAATAATCATACAAGTAAATGGGAAGCGCCGTGGTGCAGTGACGCTCCCTGTAGATGCTTCAGAGGAAGAAGCGGTAGTGGCTGCCAGAGCAGTGTTGACTGTCGCTACCGCCATTGGCGAAGGAGAGCCAAAAAGGGTGATTTATGTGCCCGGCAAGATTCTGAATCTTGTAGTATAATCCGGCTAGTTGACTTATTAGCGAGCATTTGTTATAAATTACAACACATGACTAAGACCGCAAAGACAAAGGTCGCGAAAAAGAGCCCAGCAAAGAAGTCAGCTGGACACCCTTCGTTCTCTTTTGACAGTGCTGTGCTCGTAAAACGGCTTCTTTCGGCCGCGCCAGAGCGCGCCCGTGAGATCCTTATGCTTCGTTTCGGTCTTGGTACTAACCCAGAACGCGAGACACTTGAGGCTATTGGCGACCGTGCAAGTATCACCCGCGAACGCGTCCGCCAGATCGAGGCGGCAGGGCTTGACGCTGTACGTGCCGGGAAAGCGTTTAAAGAGGCAAGCGCGGCATTTGAAGAGTTGGTGCAGTATATCAACTCACTCGGAGTTATCGTCCCTGAAGAAGAACTTTTTGCCACTCTCGGTAAGGACGAGAAGGCGCGTAACCGCTTCCGTTTCTTGCTGGTGCTTCACTCTGCATTTTCACGCGAACGCGAAACAAATGATTTTCTTTCACGATGGCATGTAGACCACTCGACGGCAAAACATATTCATGACGCACTCTCGCGACTCTACACCTCTCTTCCTGACGAAGAGGTCGTTTCTGAATCAGAGATTCTCGACAATTTCCTCGATGAACTTAAGGGGGTGAATGATGCTTATAAAAATGAAGAGGTTGCGAAGCGTTGGCTCTCGCTCTCGAAGCATATTGGTAGCAATCCTCTTGCCCAGTGGGGTCGCGCAACAGCGCCAGCTATCCGTATCAAGGGTGTTCGCGACTATGCCTATCTCGCTATCAAACGCAACGGTTCACCAATGCACTTCTCTGAAGTTGCTAAGACTATTGGCACTCTCTTTTCTAAGAAGGCGCACATTGCAACGACCCATAACGAACTCATCAAAGATCCTCGTTTTGTGCTTGTTGGTCGTGGGCTCTACGCTCTCACCGAATGGGGCTATAAGCCCGGCGTCGTACGCGACGTGATCCGCGAGACCCTTGAAGAAAGAGGGCCTATGAAGAAGGATGAGATTATCAAGCAGGTGAAAGAGGCTCGTTTTGTCAAAGACAATACTATTCTCGTAAACCTAAATGACCCACGCTATTTCAAACGAATGAAGGACGGTCGATATTCAGCGGTCTAAAGCAATACACACAAAAACAGCGACACCGTTAGGTGTCGCTGTTTTTGTTGATATACTCTTAATATACTATGCTCCCGTTCCACCACGCTCTTGAGAAGAAGCATGAGGCATTTATCAGCAAAACTGGTATTCGACTTGAGGAACGGCCTCTTTTAATAGCGGGCGTCGTACTTCTGATTACGTCATTTATATTCATGCCGGGAGTCGTCTCACTAGCGCTCTCACTAGCTCTCTTTATTGCACCACTCTGGTTGCCATTTCTTCTTGTCGGTGGGGCATGGACACTTTGGATTGTTTTGCGTCGCTCCGAATTTATCGCCGCACAGCCATGCGTACTTCTTGAGATAAAACCGCCACGCAATCTGGTGAAGACGCCGCTCGCAATGGAAGCATTTCTCTCCAGCATTCACATCGGGCCAGGCGAAGCGACGTGGTATGCGAAGCTCATTGTCGGATCAGTACGTCCCTGGTGGTCACTTGAAATAGCTTCATTTGAAGGTCAGGTGCACTTTTTTATATGGACTCGAGCGAAATTCCGTCGAATTATAGAAGGACAGTTATATGCTCAATATCCAGGCGTACAAATAATCGAAGCACCTGACTACACGCGATTTATTAGCGCCACGCCAGAAGAATGGTCTATGTGGGGTTGTGATTATTCTCATACGAAAGATGAAGATCCTCTGCCTATTAAAACGTATGTAGAATATGGGCTCGATAAGATACAAGAAGAACCGGAGCAGGTTGACCCGCTGGCAAACCTTATAGAATTTATGAGTTCAGCTGGAAAGGGCGAGTATGTTTGGCTCCAATACATAATCCGCACCCACAAGGGTGAGAAATATCACAAACTCAACAAGAAAGGTAAACCATACACCTGGCAGGATCAGGCCTATGAGCTTATAAAGAAAATCCGTGAAGAGACGCGTGACACATATACGGACCCTGTTACTGGAGAAGTGCGTCCCGGTTTCCCAAATCCAACTAAAGGTCAGTCAGAGAAGATAGCAGCCATTGAAAGAAATGTCTCAAAACACGCTTTTGATGTCGGTATACGTTGCATCTATCTAGCAAAACCAGAAAAGTTTAATGCCGTTATGATCAACCACACTCTGGGACTCTTCAAGCCATTTAGTAGTGCCGGATGGAATGGTATAGAAGCAGGCGGATGGATGGCAAGATTCAATGATTATCCGTGGGAGTTTGGCGTTGAAAAGACGAAGAATCATTATCTCAAAAAACTCATTGAAGCATTTCGTCGACGACAGTTCTTCCATGATCCATTCTCCCACGGCTTGCCAGTAGACAAGACGATGGTGATGAGCACTGAAGAGATTGCGACGATCTTCCATATCCCTTCACGCTCGATCGAATCTCCCGGTCTCGCTCGTATCAACTCGGCGACCGGTGAGGCCCCAGCAAACTTGCCGATCTAATATGGAGTTTTCTAAGCGGCATATGCCGTGGGCGGTAGTCGTCACATCCATCCTACTCCTCATCGGCGGGTATCAATATCTGTTTGCGCCACCATCACCTTTTCCTTCTGGCGATATTGTGACCGTCATACGTGGCACATCAGTGTCAGAGATTACTCAGAAGCTCGCTACGGCACGCATTATCGAGCACCCAACACTTCTGAAGCTTATTTTGCGTATATCAGGGAAGAGTGACTCTGTGCAGACTGGTGCTTATAAGTTTGCGACGCCACAAAACGTATTTATCATCGCACGTCGACTGATAAATGGTGACTACGGCTTGCCACCAATGCGCATCACATTCATCGAGGGGGTGACAAATGAAAGTGCAGCAAAACAAGTAACTCAAGCATTGCCTGAAATATCTGAGCAAGACTTTCTTATGCTCGCAAAACCATATGCGGGATATCTTTTCCCTGACACATACATTCTCCAGCCATCGGCAACCGCTGAATCAATCGTTGCGATGATGCGATCTAATTTTGACACAAAGATGGCACCACTTTTGAATGTCCCTGACGCATCAAAACACTCACTCTCTGACATTGTCAGTATGGCATCGATTATCGAGAGAGAAGCAAGCTCAACTGTTGATCGGCACGTGATATCCGGAATTCTGTGGAACCGAATAGAGCTCAATATGCCACTCCAAGTCGACGTCGCGCGCGAGACTTACACGCACACCGGATTTACGTCGAAACCTATATGTAACCCTGGCCTCGACTCACTCGAGGCGGCTATGAACCCGACAAAGACGAAGTATCTCTACTACCTCACGGGTCATGATGGCCTGATGCACTACGCCACGACCTATGCTGGTCATCAAGTAAACCTGCGGAGGTATCTGTATTAGAATGGGCAGATGAATCCCGCCAGAAATTGCAAATATCATGGTCTTATTTATGGCGGGATGAATGTACGAGGGAAGAAAGTATTTGTAGGACTCTCTGGCGGAGTTGATTCGGCTGTGTCAGCGGCGCTGCTACAGCGTGAGGGAGCTGACGTAACTGGGGTATTTATCAAGGGATGGTATCCGCCAGGCCTGAATTGTACATGGGCGGCTGACCGCCGCGATGCGATGCGCGTCGCGGCCCGACTCCGTATCCCATTTCTTACGCTCGATGCAAGTGCTGAATATAAGAAAAGCGTTATCGACTATATGCTTGCTGAATATCGCGATGGACGAACACCGAATCCTGATGTTATGTGCAATAAGGAGGTGAAGTTCGGAGCATTTTATCGTTTTGCAAATAGTCTTGGGGCAGATGCTATTGCAATGGGGCATTATCGCTCAGGTGAAAAAGATCAGAGCTATTTCTTATGGGCCGTTCCAAAAGAAGTTTTGCAGAAAACAATATTTCCCGTTGGATATATGGAGAAGAGTGAGGTGCGCACTCTCGCAAAACGATTTAACTTGCCCGTCGCTGACAAAAGAGACAGTCAAGGCGTATGTTTTCTCGGGAATATCTCTATGGAAGAATTTCTCCAGGCAGAGTTTGGGAGTGATAACCCAGCACTGCTCCATACTATTGGACAGAGGGTGTCGCGACCAGATGGGCCATGGTATGTGGTCGGTAAAAACATTGAGAAAAAAGAAATTCTCGTATCAAAAACACGAACCCACACCTCCAATGCTATTTCCTTTCGAGATGCAAATTGGCTGAGCGAGCCAACGCAAAAAGTCGAGGCACAGTATCGCTATCGCGGTCCGCGTATTCCCGGTCACGTGGATAGTGAGCATTTTGATACGGACACACTTTTGCCTGAAATTCCCACTCCAGGACAATCGATTGTTTTCTATAGTGGTGACACGCTTATTGGTGGTGGTATCATTACCTCATGAGTCACACCCGCCTCTTCGTCGCCGCAACAATCATCGCGATTATCATTCTTGCTGGTTTTGCACTTTCGGTGCCACACACACGTGACCTTCCTGAATCGTACCTGTCAAATATTGCTACGACGAGTGAATCGTCAGTCTCTTTGCGAGATGTTTTCAAAAAAGGCACGCACACTATTACAGGATCGATTGAGGCACCAACACCTTGTACAGAAATCTCGACTGAAGCATTACTGAATAATGCCAGCTCAAGCGCTAAAAGTATTCTTGTTAAAATAATTATGCTTGAAGATGCGGGGGTATGTCTCAAACGTCCGACAACGATACGTTTCGGAGCAACGATCGATGCTCCAGCGTCTCTACCACTCTCAGTGACTGTCAACGGAAATGCCGCCACAATAACCGACCTATGACGCCTCTCCCGATTATTGTGAAGGCTGACGGTGAAGGGGAAGTATTCGACCCTATACGCCTCGCCACGTCACTACGGCGAGCTGGTGCAGGTGAATATGCTGCAGAACGCATCGCCCAAACGATTACCGGTATTGTCGTTCCCGGCATGTCATCGAGAGAAGTGTACGCACGCGCCTTCGCTCTTATGCGCAAGGAGTCGCGACCTGTCGCGGCGCGATACTCACTTCGCCGCGCACTCCTCGAGCTTGGCCCAACTGGCCATCCTTTTGAGGATTTTGTATCACGATTGTATGAAGCGCTCGGGTGGCAGGTCGAAACACGCAAAATCATTCGCGGGAAATGTGTGTCACACGAAGTCGATATCTATGCATCACACAAAGAACAAAACACTTATCTCGCCGCCGAACTCAAATACCATAACGACCCAAATTATAAAACCGATCTCAAGGTTGCTCTCTATGTGAAGAGTCGTTTTGACGACATTTTTTATTGTGACCCAGCCGTGCGCGCTTGCCCTATTGATCGAGGACTCTTGGTAACGAACACGAAGTTTACATCTGAAGCGATTGCTTATGCTGAGTGCTCAGGCGTTGAGCTGCTCGGGTGGGGATACCCAACGAACAATTCACTCCTCATGCAAATGAGTCGTACGAAAATTTATCCGGTCACGACACTCACCAGACTTTCACGATCTGAGAAACGTCTTCTTATCGAGCAGGGGGCGATTTCTGTTGATGAGATCGTTCGTAATCGGCGCCTTCTCGATGTGCTCCACCTCTCGCCCGACCGAGCAGGAGAACTTCTCGCAGAGGCTGAGGGTCTTCTATCTCTCCCCGACATATCGCACAACGCTTAACTACTATGGCCGAATTTAAAAAGAGCTACAACCCAGACCGAAGCAGTGACTGGAACTATGGCGGCAAAAAGTGGCGACTCTCGCGCTCAAAAATCGAACTCTTTGTGGAGTGTCCTCGTTGTTTCTATCTCGACAACAAGCTTGGTACTGCGCGACCGCGTGGACCATCATTCACTCTAAATGTGGCGGTCGATACTCTGCTCAAAAAAGAATTTGACGTTCATCGAGCTCACCGCTCACAACACCCTCTCCTCGCACAGTATGGTGTCGACGCTATACCGTATCAGCACGCTAACATCGACACCTGGCGCGAGAACTTTGAGGGTATCGAGTGTAAACACGAGTCAACGGGCTTCACGGTGTCGGGAGCAATCGATGACGTCTGGGTAGACCCTGCGGGCGCGCTTATTGTGGTCGACTACAAGGCAACGTCAAAAAGTGGAACCATCAAATCACTCGAGGACTCTTCGTGGGAGGAGCAGTATCGCCGACAGATAGGTGTCTATCAATGGCTCTTACGGCAGAACGGCTTCACGGTGTCGGATACGGGATATTTCGTCTACGCAAATGCCGATTCTGATAAGAAAGCATTTGACGGAAAACTCGAGTTTGAGGTAACACTCGTGCCCTGTACAGGTTCTTCGGATTGGATTGAGGAAATACTCCCACGTATCAAGGAGTGCCTCGAGAACGATAGCTACCCGAAGTCGGGGAAGGCTTGCGAGTTTTGTCCTTATCGCAGTACTGCAGCTAAGAAGCTCCAAGAGATTTTCTACAAACCGAAATCTTAATGATCGAGCACATCAATCCGTCATGGGCAAAGCATCTCTCAAGCGAGTTTGGGCAATCATATTTCGCCGAGCTCACGACGTTTGTTAAGAAAGAATACAAAGATGGCGTCGTGTATCCCACGTCAGAGAATATATTCCGTGCATTTGACCTCTGTCCTTTCGAAAAAGTGAAAGTGATAATACTCGGACAAGACCCATACCACGGCGCTGGACAGGCGAACGGTCTCTGCTTCGCGGTAAATGAGGGCACCGCACTTCCGCCCTCGCTTCAAAATATCTTTAAAGAAATTGAGAGTGATTGTGGATGTCAGATGTCCACAGAACATGATGGGGATTTATCGCGCTTGGCAGAGCAGGGCGTCCTTTTATTAAATGCGACTCTGACGGTTCGAGCTCATGCTGCTGGCTCGCATCAGGGAAAGGGGTGGGAGCAATTTACCGATGCCGTCATCCGCATTCTCTCTGACGAGCGTGAGCATCTTGTTTTTATGCTCTGGGGTAATTATGCAAAGGCGAAGGGTGCGCACATCGACCGCACAAAACATCTTGTTCTTGAAGCTCCACACCCATCACCATTTTCAGCCTACACAGGCTTCTTCGGTTGCAAACATTTCAGCCAAGCAAACGCTTATCTTATTGCCCACGGCAAGACGCCCATAGACTGGAGATAAAGCTCTTGCACCAACTACGAAATAGTACTAAGATATAGTATATGACCACTATCACCATACCAATCGGCAAAGAGCTTCAAGACTTCGTCGAGAGCGAGGTGCGCGCAGGGACGAGCGACTCAAAGGCGCACCTTGTCCGCTACGCGCTCGGGCGACTTCGCGAAGAACGCGCGCTCGCGCGTCTGCAAGAAGCGGAAACGGATATTAAAGAACATCGTGTCTACAAAGGGGATTTGAAAAAACTTCTCAAGAAGTTTTAACATGCGCTATCTCTATACGGCGCGTTTCTTGCGTTCGCTCAAGAAATGCGACTCAGTCGTGCAAGACGATGTTGTCAGTGCGGTAGTATCGTTTGAAAAAGGGAAGAAGAGCAGTACAGCGCTCAAACTCCACAAATTGCACGGGAAGTTTAAGGCGTACCACGCTTTCTCCGCCAACTTCTCATATCGAATCATCATCAAGATTGGGAAAGGCGTCACTTATTATCTCGATGTCGGTACGCATGATATCTATTCATAAATGTCTCGTCATCGCACTAAGGAGGGTGATTTGCTAGAATACACTCACTATGGCGACTCACGCACGCGTTCCAGGCATCACATTCATCAGAGAGCTCGAGGGTATTCAAGAATATCGTCTGGACGCAAACGGTCTCCGTATCCTGCTTTCTCCAGACGCAAATGCTCCGGTTGCCGGATTTATGGTGACGTATCACGTCGGGAGCCGGAACGAGACTATCGGTCACACAGGTGCGACACATCTCTTGGAGCATCTTATGTTTAAGGGCTCTGAAAATTTTAATAAAGAAAAAGGGAATACCGTGTGGGAGATTCTCGAGACGAAGGGGGCACTCATTAACGCCAGTACGTGGAATGATCGAACCAATTATTTTGAAGTGGTCCCAAAAGAGTATTTGCCTATCGCTATCGCTCTCGAAGCAGACCGCATGCGTCGTGCACGTATATACGAAGAAGATCGCAAATCAGAAATGACAGTCGTTTTGAACGAGTACGAGCGATATGAAAACAATCCTACCGAAGCTCTCGAGAAACAGATATGGGCACTCGCCTATGAAGCACACCCTTATCACCATTCGACCATCGGTTGGCGAAGCGATATTGAGCACATGTCGATAGAACGCCTGAAACAGTTCTATGATGATTTCTACTGGCCAGATAACGCAACAGTTTCGGTCGTTGGTGGCTTTGACACTGCCGAAG
>JBAQWN010000042.1:0-16643 GCA_049298935.1 Minisyncoccia bacterium | reverse complement strand
AGGTAAAAGTATACAACACCCACAAACAGAAAACGCCCCGCCAAAGGCGGGGCGTTTTCTGTTTGCAGATCGTTAGATCTTGCTGACGTTGAGGGCGTTTGGGCCTTTTGGGCTGTCGCCGACCTCGAACGAGACCTTGTCCCCTTCGCGGAGCTCATCGAACGAAATGTTCTGGAGCTCGTTTGAATGGAAGAAGAGATCTTTCGAGCCTTCTGGGGCGCCGTCGATCTTGATAAAGCCGAAGCCTTTCTCGTTCTTCTTGATTACTGTACCGTTTTGCATACTGCTAGTGATAGATAGTTGTGATTAAATTATCAAATCAGAAGCCGAAGATAGAAGCTCGATCCCACTTCTCTGGATCCAACTCTGGTTGATTTGACTAGAGTATCACCTAGGCGAAGAATAGTCAAGCCCCCCCTTTTTTTGATTACTTAGCTTGTGAGATACCGACGACCACTGAAGTCTTGCCATCGTCACCACTGGAAATCTGGACCGCAAATGACCGAGTATCCTTAGTAGCAGAGAGCATGGTGGCGATACCTATCGAGACCGTCTGGTCTACAACCCACCCCTTTGACTCGAGCTCAGTCTTATAGAAGTTGACCACTGCGTCGATACTATCTGGAGTGGTAAACATAACCATAGAACCATTATCACCCGTTTTAGGGTTCGACGAGACCGAGGCAGTAATCGTACTGTTGCTATATACCGGAGCGTCTGTAGGCCAGCCACTTGGAAGCGAACTGCCCCCGACCGTCACACTGCCATCACCGCTTTTATAGGTAGTCGATCCATCTAGGCTTGTGCCCACCACACCTCCAAATCCAGGGATGAGAGACATCGGCGAAAAGCTTCGCATCTTGAACCATCCGACAAACACTATGACCACCACAGCAATCACGATATACGTGACCTTGTTTGATTTCACTACAGGCAGTTCTTCCATAAATTATTTAGATGATTGTTAAATATTGAAGCTCTGAGCAAATGATCCGACAAGCGGAAGCGGCACCTCTTTCTTATTCACCACATTCACGATGCCGATAATCGAGAGAATAAGCACCGCGAGCTGAAACAAAGAGATAAACATAAAGAGCTGCCAAAACATTCCTGAGACCACCCACAAGACCACTTCTATCACGACGAGTACGAGACCCTGCTTGATATGAAACTTCACAAACGGATCGTTCTTTGAGGTGAGATACGGAATAATAACGAGAAATCCGAGATACGCAAGAATTCCCATAAGAAGTGTGTTGTCACCGCCTGAAGAGTTCCCCCCGCTTGCTTGAACCGGTGTGTTTGTTTCGTTTTCCATTTTATTTTTAGTGGTTAGTAACCTGCCTAAGATTATACCCCCTGCAGGTGAGGTGGCAACCTGAATATATGAAGAAGTGGTGTTATTCCCCGCCAGCAAGAACTGCGTTCGTACGAAGCCAATCCATCACCTTGCGGCGATGCTGGTCAAGCGACCACCCTTTCCCCGCAGGGAAAAGTCCCATATGTCCGCTCCGAAACTCCTTCAGAAGCTCTGCAGAAGCACGAGGAAAAGCTGTAGGGAGGTTCTCGTTATAAAGTTCTACAAAGTCAGCGAGAGTGCGCTTCTCCTCGCTTCGAGCACGGTCAAGGTCAGGGGTTCTCATTGCCTTTGATAATACCACACTCTTTGAAAAATGTCTTGTGCAGAATAAAAAGGCCCAGTGCAACTTCATTCCTTTCTACCAGGAATGAAGTTGAACTGGGCCCACAATGTAAGACGAAGAACTATGAAGCGACCGCTAAACCGAGGTAATCTTCTCGAACATCGCTCGGTTCATCCCCCAGACTGATCTTGCCATCAATAACACCGATACTGACGTTATTGCCATCAGAATCCAGAGAACACGTCCTTACACGAACGTCAGAAAACAAAGTAAGATCCCGAACTTTTTTGCATACGATAATTGTCCACGCGACTTCTACCACGTTTGGTACATGAACAGATCCATAGAGGAGCTTGAGCTGATCTTCCCAGCTCTTTTTCTCCGAGCCATGCACTGGCAACTTACGGATCATAAGCCACACCGGTCTTACCTTATCACGGAGTGAGAAGGTCTCTTGATCATTCAAGTACCAGACATTCTTATCGAAGCTCTCTGGGGTAAACCTACGAAGATCAAGAAGTGACATCAGTTCCTCAGGACTTGGGATAAGCAAGAAATTGTTTTTCCTGAGTTTCTCTAGCACTTCGCGCTCAGGTAATGCTTTTTTTAGAAGTTCAAGATGAGTAGCGCTATAAACAATACCCACACGATTAATGACTTCTCCAGGACTAACGAAGTCCTGGTTTAGAATGCTTGCAGGGACACTAGGAACAAAGACGCCAGGCATACAATACCTCCCATTGTTGTGATACGAGTATCAGACCCCCCTCGTGAATCTGTCAAAGAACTAGAACATAAGGTATCTCACTTGTCGCATTCTGCCAAGTTTTGATAAAAAACCAGACTAGACTATTTCACACGTACCACCAGCACAGGCTAGCTCTTTCTTCATCTCGGTCTCGTCGTTGAGTTCATACGCAACGAGCTTCGAATAATCCACCGTAGGGAACTTCGCCATACGCGTCTCGTATTCTTCTTTCGTTATCGTCTCATATGGCGCAAGGCGGTAGATATGATTACTCCTCGGGAGGAAGGAGAGCCCACCGATGATACTCCAATTTTTTTGAATCCAATCAACAACACCAATCCATTCGTTCTCACTCACCGAAATAGTTGCTGATGGGTTATGTTCGGTGTAATTCAGCTTTACCAACTTCCAATACTCAAGCTGGTCGAGTGCTGTGAGATCGTCTTTAAATCGTGCCTCTTTAGAGTGGTCTGGTGCCTTGACCGGAAATTCGAATACGAAAGTATTCGCCTCTTCCATCGACTGCCCCACTTCTGGATAGTACGGAACTCCCTGATCGCGAATAAGCTTGAAGAGTGAGTCGGTCGCACTGATACGCACACGACGGATATAGTAAGGTGCGTGGCGCGGATGGATACCCGATGCGCAGTTGAAGGTCTGCGAGACGGTGCCCGAGGGCTTCACAGCCGTGACCGACATTGACTGAGACACACCGAAACGCTTTGCATAGGTCGCATTAGTCTTTACTGCCGCGTCGCGAATCTTGCGCATTACTTCTGCTTTCCGTGCTACAGGACTATCCCACTGCCCTGTTATCGAGACGCCAAGTAGGCGCTCTGCTGCACAGTGATCCGTCCAATCTTGAGAGATATAGCCGAACTTCGTAAGGGTCGATTGATAGGTCCCGAGAATAGCCGCGAGACGCACCTTGCGCAGGAGTGAAGCCTCAGTGTCGCTAGCACGAGCGATAACTTCAGAGAGATTACAGAACTGCTTCGACTGGAGGATAATCTCGGCGCAAGGATTCGTACCGATTGAGCCACGCACAATACCATCTTCGCCAATAAACCCTACTTTCTTAAAATGCTCGGTGCGACGCTTGGGGAATGTAACATTCAGCGCTCCACGATTGAAGATACCGCGCTCGCCACTCCCACTCTTCATGAGCGCAACCCATTCTTCCATCAGCTCAGCATTTGTCGGCTGAGACTCATAAACAGCAGAGTTGTTGGCGACCGAACGATGCGGATCGGTCATATAGAACTGACCCTTCTTAGCATCGCGCATCTCGACATCATCGAGATCAGAGAGCGAGATCATCGCGGTGCGACGCACGCCACCCGCGACCACACACTCACCAATCTTACAGATAATGTCGTGCATATCGATAGCACGCAGACGGCGACCTTGGCGCGAGAAAATGCGCTCGCGAGCAAAGGCGAGAAGCGAGCGAAGTGGCTCAGGACCCGAGGCTTTGCCACCCATTGTCTTCAAACGCGCACCTGCCGGGCGGATCTGGGAGAAATCAAAAGCTATATCCTTACCTCCATACCACGTCTTCATACCAAGAGTAAGAGCGTCGCACCACCCTTCTTTAGAGTCAACGATCGTGTGTATCGGTAATTTCTTCCCCAACTGCTTCATAATCTGTGGGAGCTGCTCGACGTTTTGACTCTCAACAGCAAAGCCGACGCCACATCCCTGCATCGAGAGGTACATGATCTCAGCAAAGTCGTCGAGCTTAACTGGAGCGGTAAAGGTACAGTTATAGGCACACGTGTTACAACGACGAGCCGCCTCACCCGCAAACTGCATCAGGCGCATCGAGGGCATCACCTCCTGTTTCAAGATTCCCATACGCACTTCAGCATATTCTTTTTCGGTAAGCTTCGAACCTAGATTCTCACGCATAAAACTCACATAGCGATCAACCGTCTCGATCCATGTCTCGCGACGACCCTCTTCAGGAATCCACTTCGCATAAGTGCGTAGATAGACGAATTCGCCAAGCGCGTTGCCCTCAAAATATTTCTTACTCTCTGCCGCAAGCTTCTTCACGTGCTCAGGGACCTCGACATGTGCGGCACGGAGCTGTGCTCGCTTGTCGCGGTAGAGAATGTACGCTTTCGCCGTCTTCACATAATCATTGAGAATAAGATATTTCTCGACCGAGTCTTGGATGCCCTCAACGGTCGGCATAAATCCCTTGTACTTCTTTGCAAATCTGCCGAGCTCTCCCGCCACCTGATGTGCCACCAGCTCAGCGTCTTCTTTCACTCCTTCTCCCGCCTCCACCATCGCCTTCCACACCGCCGAGACAATTTTTTCAAACTCGAATGCGGCGAGTCGCCCATCGCGTTTCTCCATCTGTGGGATCATCTCGCGGTAGCGACGCGTCTCCTTCGAGACAGGAGTCTCGACCGCTTTGACGACACTTGGTGCTAGTGTCTTCGCACGAACGGAAACTTTAGCGGCTTTTTGCATAGACAAGGGCGATTAGCGACAGCACATAAATAATCTCACTGAGTAACTTATAGATAAGCCCTAAGAATAGCTTCCTCCCTGCATTCACTCGGAAAAGGGAAATCAGAATCTCCCTTTCCACTCGCTCACTTGGTAGTAAGTTTACTCCTCATATCGAGAAACGCACTGTGGATAGTATTATTCTGAAACGCTTGGAATATTTTTCAATAAAAGAGGAGTGCCGGTCGCGATAGTGTGGTCACGCGCAAAGCCAGCGGCAGTCTCAAGGACATATCGCGCCGGTACAGATGGGTAAAAGACATTTGGATATGACGATGTTGCTACGTCTCGAGCAATAGAGACTACCTGTCCTTTTGCATCAATCCAGAATATGTCGAGAGGAACGAGCGTATCCTTCATCCAGAAGCCATATTTGTCGTCTTTGGGGAATACAAAGAGCATCCCGTAGTCACTCGGGATGCTCTCGCGCCCACCCAACCCTCTTTCCTGTTCAGCCTTTGTAAGTGCGTATTCTATCCTCAAGGACACCCCACCAAACTCTGCCACAGGCACGACAGGAGGAGTTGTCTTATATACGAACAATGCACCCCCGAGTATGAGCACGAGCCCAAATAATATTTTATAAAAATGCCGTGACATAGGGTGAAGTGCGTACTGTCAGTATACCGTAATAAAAAGAGCGTCGTACCGGTGATGGTCGTGCGCTCTTTTTTATATTTTAGGTGTTACCACCACCCCTTTTTTTTCTATTTTTTCTTCAACCTCCCCTCTCACTTCCTTAAAGAGCCCTTTCACTTCTTCCGCGAGCTCTGGGTTATCGACAAGAGCGTCGATAAATTCTGGCATCTTCTTGTGCAGAGCAGCTTCCATAGTTGCAGAGGTTTCTGAGCTTCTGGCATAAACAGCAATAGCAAGGTCGAGTAACAGAATTACCGCCTCCGCTGTCATCTGCTCTCCAGCCATCGCGAGTAACTTTGGATAGAAGTATTTGACGATATTTTCATCGCTATCCACTAGTAACAGATTCACGAGCATTACGAGCCTTGGAGGAAGCTTAAAAACTGGCAGTATGTTGTCTGGTACTACCATGACTTGTCTCCTTTTTGAGAGGAAAGTGTACTACCGAGCCGAACTACCATAGCCGAACATCGATTCCACCATCACTTTAGCACATTTCAAGCTTTTGCGGAGGCGGAGCAATGAAAGGCCCCGAGGTCTTTCATTTAAGTTTTTTGTTTTCTGGTTTCCGTAGAAAATTCTTTTTTGACACCACCGAGCGTCCGAGTTCTTTCTCCAATTCTTTTCTGGCATTCCCGGCCACTCTCCCACCTCTGTTGGCGTCCTGCTTCAGTTTTACTACACCCTCTGATTTTTCTTGGCGATGTATTTCAGTCGTTGATCTTTCTCCAAGCATGTTGAAGATAAGTTCGAAGTCGTCCATATGGTCGCGCAAATTTTCTCGTGCTAGTCCTTTTAACTTTTTGTATTCGCTTGGCGTTACACCGAAAGTTGCTTTAGAGATTTCGGCGGTCAAAATTTCATAATCTTTCTGGTCTTTTGCTCCACGGTTTTTCCATTCGTCGGTCAGTTCTTCACGAATTACAATTCCGCGCATGCGTTTTTCTATCCAACCCTCTCCATACCCTTTTAGCTTGTACAGCACACGGGTTCGCTTGGTGGCCAATTCAGGATTTTCTATTTCCTGCATTCGTTCATAACCCACTTTCGCTAACCAGCGTTTGAAGGGTTCGGCTTTAGGTGACGGGATTGATTGGATTATACGGAAAATTCCCTCGGTATTAGCGCAATTGAGCTTTTGAGGGCCTCCTGCCGTGAGAATAGAAAGGGGGGTGGCAATTTGCCACCACCCTATGGATAACTCCGGATCCCTTCGGCGCATATCCTTTATATAACCATCCGGCTGCACTGAATCAGTCAGTGCCGTTATCACATCAGAGATGACAAACCACCATTCGTTGTTATGCAACGTCCTTCTAATTTCTTTCCCCTTGAACAAGGCGATTTTTGTGCTAATTTCGTCAGTCATAGATTTATTCTATCGCATTAAGCGTTCGTGTAGTAGCATATTTTTGGTTCAGAAACCCTTTTCGAAAATTTGCGGAGGCGGAGAGATTCGAACTCTCGAGACCCTTACGAGCCTGCCACCTTTCCAAGGTGGTGCACTCGACCACTATGCGACGCCTCCCTTCTCTTTTGTTATAACAGAAAACTGTATTCTTGACTAAATCAACGTGGCAAAGTCTTCCCCGAAAGAAAGTCGCGCTCAAACGCACCACCTTCATCAAGCTTTCGTGCCTCGGCAAGTGTCAGCTCGCCCTTCTTACCAGATGCCTTCACCACATAAGCGGCATAGTCAGCATACTTCATAGCTTCCTCTGCCGTCATTAAACTTTTACCATCACCCTCTCTACCGATTGTAACAATACCGATACTTGCCGATAATTTACCTATATATCCTGGAAATTCAGCCCTGAGCTTTGTGACCACCTCGTCTTCGATGACGGCACGAACCTTCTCTGCAACAAGTTTTGCCCCTACATCATCATCTTGGGGAAGAAAAATGCTAAATTCATCTCCACCAACACGCGCAAAGACATCTGATTCGCGCAATGCACTTTTCACATGATCAGCAATAAGTTCCAAGCAGCGATCCCCGCACTTATGTCCGCAACTGTCATTTACCTCTTTGAAACCGTCGAGGTCAATTGCCAAGAGCGTTGAAATAACCTCAGACTTAGTATCATGTCGCTCTCGAGCAAAAATCGCCTCCATACGCTGAACTTCTTCATAGAACCCATGACGGTTCAAAAGGCCAGTGAGACCGTCTGAAAGCAACATCCTCTCATGATTTGCCTGCTCACTATTTAACATGGCAAAATCCCGCGCATCTTGGGGCGCCAACTTTCCCTTTATTCTTTCCAACAATGCCCCGTATCTATCAGAAAGTGATGGCTCTTCTGGCGATCTTCTGCGCTCCAAACTAGGTCCACTAAATAGTTTTTCAGACATACTGTTTATATTACCCTTAGCGCACCGCGCTGGCGACGGCTTTGACCACACGACGGTCGAGAAGGTCGGGAATAATCTTTGCCACCGAAGGTTTCGCGACGAGCGCCGCGAGGGCGCGAGCGGCGCGGAGCTTGGTCGCTTCGGTAATCTTCTTCACGCCCTTGTCGAGCGCACCGCGGAAAATGCCCGGGAAAACGAGAGCGTTGTTAATCTGATTAGGGAAATCACTTCTGCCCGTCGCGACAACAGCCGCACCAGCCTTCTTCGCTTCGTCGGGCAATATCTCTGGATCAGGATTCGCCATGGCGAAGACGATACCGCGCGGTGCCATACTCGCGACGTGCTCTGCTTTCAAAAGTCCCTTTCCCGAGACGCCGACGAAGACGTCGGCGCCTTGCATCGCGAGCGCAAGGTCGCCTGCGACCTTGCGCGGATTAGTGAGCGAAGCGAGCTCTGCCTTGTGCGTATTCAATCCCTCACGACCGACATAAATCGTTCCTGTACGATCGAGCAATATAATATCTTTGATACCTGCAGCCAGAAGCAGTTTCGCAACCGCGGTACCGGCAGCACCAGCACCACTTATCACGACCTTTAATTTCTTAAAATCCTTCTTCACGACCTTTGTCGCATTGATAAGCCCCGCAAGAACAACAATCGCCGTGCCGTGCTGATCGTCGTGCATCACGGGAATATCGAGCTCTTCGATGAGCCTCTTCTCAACTTCAAAACATGCTGGCGCGGCGATGTCTTCGAGATTAATACCGCCAAAGTTCGGTGCGATCGCCTTTACAATACGCACAATCTCATCAGGATTCTGTGTATCGAGAACTAGGGGCCATGCATCAACGCCTCCCATCGTCTTGAAGATAAGCGCCTTCCCTTCCATCACCGGCAAGGCGCCATAGGGACCAATATTACCAAGACCCAGTACCGCCGATCCGTCAGAAACGACAGCGACGCTATTTTTCTTTATCGACATCTTCCGTGCGTCCTCAGGATGCTTAGCGAGATGCAGTGACGCTTGCCCTACTCCTGGCGTATACCAAAGCGAAAAGTCCTCTCGCTTCGTGAGCTTCACGCGAACCTTCGTCTCTACGCGCGCTCCCAACTTCTTATATGCCTCCAATATTTTCTTTGTATCCATGCTAGACCGAGTATATCGCACTTAGAGATCACCAACTACCAGATGAGCCGCCGCCGCCTGAAGAGCCGCCGCCGAATCCTCCGAAGCCACCTCCTGAAGAACTCCCTCCAGACCCGCCGATCCACCACGGAGGCGACACACCGCTCGCCTTCGACTTCTGATATGCAGTCGAGACGATATAGTCGAAGAGCAGTCCGAAGAGCGTCAGTCCGACCACGAGTGGGGCGAACATCATCAGACTAAGAGCCATGAACACGCCAATAGCGATTCCTCCTACAAAACCTACAGCGCCACCCGCCCACCACGAACGACTGCGCGCGAAGATCGCGGCGAGAAATTGCAGGGCGAATATCCCGAAGATGAAAAGATTCTCGATGAGGGAGCCGATGGAAGAAGTATCTTGGCTCGAACTAGTACTTACATATTCACCCTTCGTCGCTTGCTCGATCGACTGCACCCCAGCACTCACGGCACCATCATAATCACCCGCCTTTAATAGAGGCGTCATCTCATTATCTAAGATGTTCTTCGTGACACTGTCAGGGAGCGCACCCTCAAGACCATATCCCACCTCAATACGCATCTTGCGATCTTCAATAGCGAGCAAGAGCAAGATGCCGTTATCTTGTGCCGCCTTCCCTATCTTCCATTCTTCAAACAGCTTCACCGCATAATTCTCAATGTAGTCGCCACCCATATTAGGGATCGTGACCACAGTGATCTCATTAGAGGTCGTTTTTTCGAAGCTGGTGAGCTCACTCTCGAGTGACTGTCTCACTCCTGCGCTCAAGACATTTGCAAAGTCATTGACATACCCACTCGGCGAGCCTGGTGAGGTATACGCGAACACTGGCGAAACAAACGCTACGATCGAAGTGAAGAGAACAGTCGCTAGCGCGAACTGTTTCATTTATAGATTAACCTTTGGTGCCGCCGCCGATCCTGCAACCGCCTCAAACATCGCGCGCGGAGCGAAGCTAAAAAGCTTGGCAACAAGTGATCCTGGGAACACCTTCACACAAACGTTGTAGTCACGAACAATTTCGTTGTAGCGCATACGCTCAACCGCCACGCGATTTTCACTTCCTGCCAATTCTGCCATAAGACTCTGCACAGTATCGATCGACTTGAGCTGAGGATAGTTCTCCATAATCGCAAGCAGACGACCAAATGAACTCTCGACCTGTGTCGCGGCAGTAGCCTTCTGATCAGGTGTCGTTGCGCCTGCGTAGTGCGCGCGAGCGTCAGCGAGCGCTGTGAAAACTGCTTGCTCTTGCTTCATCGCTCCCTGTACTGAAGAGACAAGGTTTGGAATAAGGTCGAAACGACGCTGATACTGTGACTCTACCTGCGCCCACTGCGCTGTAACATTTTCATTCTGCCCAACAAAGCTATTATATTTTCCTCCGACATACAGAGCAATAACCGCAAGAACGATAATAATAATGATTGGCCACGTGAACCAGCTTTTTGTTGTATTCATACCAAGAATAATACACCGGTAATGAGTCTCTGCAATAGGTATACTGTACCCATGCACCCTGACGATTTGATCGAAAAACACTTTGCAAGGATGAAGCCTGATCAGAAAAAGGCACTCACGAAGCTCGGGGTGAGGACGATTCGTGATCTGCTCTACCACTTCCCCGCCCGCTACGAAAACGCGGGGCCGACAGGGACTATTGCCGGCGTAACCGCCGGCGCCGAGGTGACGCTCTATGGCACTGTGCGCAAGCCTGATATACGCAAAACGTGGAAGAGTCGTCGGCCGATAGCTGAAGCATGGCTTGAAGACAATTCAGGAAAGATAAAAATGATGTGGTTCTCCCAGCCCTATATCGCGAAGTCACTCCACGACGGCATGGTGGTGAAAGTGAGCGGGCGCGTCGCGGGTGAAGGTGCCAAAATATATCTCGCGAATCCTGAGATCGATAAAACACCCGTCGCGCCCGAAGACATTCACAACTCGCTCTTCAATCAGAAAGTTATGACATCCGATGTCCTAACTTCTGAAGTCGGACATCCGATGTCCGACTTGTATCCGATGTATCCCGAGAGCAAGGGAGTCTCCTCGCTCTGGCTCACCCACGCTGTCCGGAAAGTGTGTGAGGCAAAAGCACACGAACACATTGACGACCCTATCCCGCCAGAGATTCTTGCACGTTACAAACTACCAACCCTTTCTTCTGCACTCATCTTTATTCATGCACCACAGAAGATGTCTGACGCCGCGGCAGCGCGCAAGCGCTTCGCCTTTGAAGAAGTATTCGCCCTACAAATCGTGATGCAACAACGGCGCCGAAGCCATCTCCACGAGGAGGCTTTGCCTGTCGCAGTCGACCGCAAAGCTCTCGCAGACTTCATCGCCTCATTCCCTTTCCCAGCGACACAAGCTCAACTGCACGCGATTGACGCTATCGTGTCTGATTTTGAAAAAAAACATCCGATGCTTCGCCTCCTCGAGGGTGACGTGGGGAGCGGCAAGACTGCGGTCGCCGCGGCGACCGCGTATCTCGTCGCGACATCTCTCCCCAAAGGGAGAATCGCCGGGACTCTCCAAGTCGCCTATCTCTGCCCGACCGAAATACTCGCCAAACAGCATTTCTCAACCTTCGTTTCTTATTTTAAAGACCACCCAATCCCCATCGGCCTTATTACCGGAAACGAGTGCCGCAAATTCCCTTCGAAAATACGGTATGAAGAATCCGCAAAACTCTCCAAGCCTGCATTCAGAAAAATGGTAGCGGGCGGTGAAATACCGATTGTTATCGGCACCCACGCCATTATCGAAAAATCACTCGCATTCAAATATTTTGCCTACGCCATTATCGACGAACAGCACCGCTTCGGCACGGTGCATCGACAAAAACTCGCAACGAAAGGAGATCGCCTGCCTGCCGGCAGGCAGGCGCCACACGTACTCTCGATGACGGCGACACCTATTCCGCGAACACTTGCACTCACACTCTACGGCGATCTCGACCTCACGCTCCTCGACGAGATGCCCGCAGGGAGAAAGCCGGTTATCACCAAAGTGCTCGGACCGGAAAAAAGAGAAGAGGCCTACACACGTGTACGCACCGAGCTCACTGCCGGCCACCAAGCCTATGTGATCTGCCCCCGTATCGACGAACCAGACCCTGAAAAAGAGCTCGCGCTCCAAGCCAAGTCAGTGAAAGCAGAAGCGGTGCGATTGAAACGAGAAATATTCCCCGAGGCAACGATAGATATCTTGCATAGCAAAATGCGCCCTGCAGAAAAAGAAGAGGTAATGAAACAATTTGAAAAAGGCGAGATTGATATCCTCGTCGCGACTTCAGTTGTCGAAGTGGGGGTGAATGTGCCAAACGCGACCGCTATCCTTATCGAGGGTGCCGAGCGCTTCGGACTCGCTCAGCTCCACCAGCTCCGCGGTCGCGTGATCCGCTCGACACATCAATCATATTGCTTCGCCCTCCCCGAATCATTTGGTGACGTCACGAGAGAGCGCATGAAAGCATTTATGAATGCGAAGAACGGCTTCGAGCTTGCAGAATATGATCTCGCACTCCGTGGTGCCGGCGAGCTCGTCGGTGGCAAACAATGGGGCGTCTCTGACATCGCGATGGAAGCGCTGAAAAATATCAAACTCGTCGAAGCGGCACGCACCGAGGCGGCACGCCTCGTCGCCACCGATCCTGATTTAAAAAATCACCCCACTCTCGCCCGTCGCGCCCGCGCCGCCGATCAAGAAATGCATTTGGAATAATTCAAGGTCATAGACCTCGGACTTGTGGAGAGTAAAAGAAAAACCTGCCCGAAGGAGGTTTTCCTTGGGCAGGTTTGTCGTAGCAATGGTCAGACTCTCTTCAGCACATAAATCGAGTGCGTGCGCGAAATCTCGAAGACGCCAGAGGAAGTCACATAAACTCCGCCACTGACATGCACTGGCACAGTTATAGTCTCGACCGAGTAAGATTTACTGGCGACATACTCACCCCCCATCTTTTCGAAGAGCTTCCTCAAAGCCGCAACAACCGGTTCTTCTAAAAAGCCAAGGTTGAAGCCACCACCACTAAGATTGAAGCCGAAGTATTCGCCAGCGACAGACTCATCAAATGAATTGCTTGATCTTCCCGTCCAGCTCGTATACGGAATCCTTTTAGCCTCCTCGCTCCCATTCTTTTTAGCAAACTCAACGAGAGCATCAAGATCCTTCAGAAGGGCGGAACAAATCCCATCGACGAACTCCCCAATACCTGCAATTTCTGTAAGCGCGGCGCTCGTACTACACGCAAATTTGGGAGACCTTCCCCCACCACCGGTTACCATATCGATTCTCCTTCTGCGTCTCAGACGCAATATGATTGAAAGGACCATAACGAACTAAGCACCTTATTCTCAGCTTACCGTAACATACCTGTCATAGTTGGGCAAAATTTTTGCATCGGGCGCTTTTGACAGTCCACACCGCCGATCAAGAAATGCATTTGGAATAATCAGAACACTGCTTTACTTTCTGATTTATTCAGTTATGATACCCCTTAACATGCTTCAGAATTCTCATACTCAAACGTGGTCAGGTTTTTGCTAAAGTAACACAAAGACGAGTTTCTCCTGTAAACCAACAACCTTAACCACAGGAAGATACCAATGATTGCCTTACCGTTTCCAACGAAAACTTCTCACTTGTTCTTTCTCACCAAAAACCGTCACGCGTAATTCTAGCTGTCCCGCATGACGGACTCATCGCAAATGATTTCTCTGGAATGTTCCAGACGCGCGCATCTGGCGTAAAAGGTCGCGACACTCACGTCTGGCCAGTCGCAAAAGACATAGTGCAACGGAGTCAAGAATTGGGCGTTACGGTCGATGCAGTCCGTTTACTCATGGCTCGAGCGTATGTTGACGCAAATCGCGAAATGGATAGTGAACCAAACCTCACTCCTGATACGATCGGCCAAACAGCACTGGAAGACCCTCTACTCATATCTGTATATCAGACCTACCACAGCGAATTGCGTAGGCTGGTGGAAAGGTCTATTCAATCGTTTGGTGATGAGCGAATCCTTTTCATTGATCTCCATGGTTTTGGGCGACAACCGAAGATTGCTCCGCCACGCGGGTACGACCTAATCTTAGGTACGGCGAATCGGAAAACTATTCGCCACGGAGAAGTTGACAGAGCGTTCGCAAAGTTTATGGAAGAACTTGATTACTGTGTATTTCTTCCGGGCGAACATCCCGTTTCCCAGCATGGCGATCCTTACAGTGCAGGCTACACCACCTGTTGGTATGCCGAGCACTACGGTATCAATGTCATCCAACTCGAAGTCTCTTCGTCATTCCGCAAAAAGGAAAACCAGTCGCAAGGAGAAAAGCTCACTGTCGATATCGCAGAATTTCTGTCTAGATTCTACCGATAATCTTAAGCGCTCGGTTATACAACTGGGCGCTTTTCTTATCCATTCGCAATAATTTGTCCGCCCCCTTGGACTCGAACCAAGGACCCTCTAGGTCTGACGCTTCTGCGCTTGCTCGGTAAAGATAAGGGCTTCATGGTGGGCGTGCCTGGACTCGAACCAGGAACCGCCGAGGTATAAGCTCGGTGCTCTAACCAATTGAGCTACACGCCCGAAGTGAGGAAACAATAATGTATCCTCCTTTATATTACAACAACTTGTTCTTCGTCGCGCTTCTTCGGCGTTATGCCGTTGGCGATGAGTATCTTTTCAAATTCGGCACGTTCGACTGTCTCTTTCTCGATTAACTCTTTTGCAATAGCGTCGAGCGCGGCTCGATGACCTTTAATAACTACCTCAGCGCGCGCTTTCGCCTCGTCGATGATACGCGAGACCTCGGCATCTATCTGAGCCGCGACATGTTCAGAATAAGGTTCATGCCCGAGTTCGCGTTCACCAAAAGCGATAGGGCCGAGCTTCTCGCTCATACCCCAACGCGCTACCATCGAGCGCGCGAGTGCCGTGATTACCGAAAGATCGTTTGAAGGGCCTGTGGTCACGTCGCCAAAGAGCATTTCTTCAGCGACATAGCCACCGAGTGTTGCCGCAATATCATCGAGAAATTGTTTGCGCGATTGTATTTTCCGATCATCAAAAGGAAGTTTCAATGTGTAGCCGGCGGCACGGCCGCGACTGATGATAGAAATTTTATGCACCGGGTCAGCATGCTCGAGTACCGATGAAACAAGAGCGTGACCAGCCTCGTGATAGGCCGTGAGCTCTTTCTCACGCTTACTGAGCAGGTGACTCTTGCGTTCGGGACCGAGCATCACCTTTTCTATCGAACGAATGAGGTCGTATTGGGTTACTTCTTTACGATCATCGCGCGCGGCGAGAATCGCACCCTCGTTCATGAGTGAATAGAGCTCAGCACCCGAGAAACCGGGCGTGCGCTCGGCGATGACTGCGAGCACCACGTCGGGTCCAAGGGGCTTCTTTCGCGCATGCACCTTAAGAATCTCTTCACGGTCACGGCGATCAGGAAGGTCGATAGTCACACGACGATCAAAACGCCCAGGACGCAAGAGCGCAGGGTCGAGCACATCAGGGCGATTGGTGGCCGCCATCACGACGACTTTTTCTGTCGGCTCGAAACCGTCCATCTCAACGAGGATTTGATTCAAGGTTTGCTCGCGCTCATCATTGCCGCCGCCCATGCCAGCCCCACGTACACGCCCGACGGCGTCAATCTCATCAACGAAGATAATCGATGGAGCCGCACGCTTCGCGAGCTGGAATAGGTCGCGCACGCGCGACGCGCCGACGCCGACAAACATCTCGACAAACTCGCTACCTGAGATAGAAAAGAAAGGTACACCCGCCTCGCCAGCGACCGCGCGTGCGAGCAAGGTCTTGCCAGTACCCGGTGCTCCCATCAAGATAATACCCTTGGGGATACGCGCGCCGATATCGAGAAACTTCTTCGGATTTTTAAGGAAGTCGACGATCTCGAGAAGCTCTTCCTTTGCTTCGCGTGCGCCAGCAACATCAGCAAAGGTGACGCGCTGCGAGATGTCAGCCGGATCAGTGATACGCGCCTTCGATTGACCGAAGCTAAATGCCTGCATACCAGCGCCGCGAACTTGTCGTGTAATAAACCAGAAAAGTGCGCCGATAAAAAGAAGAGGAAGTAGAACAGGTACTAGGGTCAAGAACCAGAATTCAAATCCCGACTGCCCTTGCACGGTGATAGAGACCTTTGCAAGTTCTGCGGGAGTGACGCCATAGGTCGCAAGCGTCTCAGGGAGCCCTGATGAGGGATCTTTACGCGAAGTTTTTTTCGTCGTATCGACGTAGGTGAGCTCGAGTGAATCACCATTCACGACGATCGCGCTCACCTTCCCTGCCACTACGTCAGCCGCAACCGAAGAAAGTGGAATGGAATTATTTGGCTTAGAAAAACTCTCCACGAGCGAATAGGCGCTCATGAGAAGTAAGAAAATAAGAGCGGTCGTGATGAGATTACCAAAAAAAGACGGCCCGCCGAGGAGCGTCTTTAGCCCACGGCGCCGCTGCGGCGCCGTTGCTGGCTTTTTATTCTTCGGCTGTTTTGGTGCTGGTGCCATATATTCAAACACTATACTCTACTC
>JBAQWN010000041.1:0-15053 GCA_049298935.1 Minisyncoccia bacterium | reverse complement strand
GTTTGTGCCTTTTGGCGTAGCGTAATGCCATGATCGCCCAAATCTTCAGTGAGCGTTGGTACGATAATCTCGCGAGAAGTGCACGAAGAACGATAGAGAGAAAGTTTAAAAACATACACTCGTGAATCAAATGAGAGGGAGTCCGTAAAATCTCCAAATGAAAATAAGAAGAGGGGTATGTGCAATCGCTCAGCCTCATCAGCCCAATGGGCAATATAAGATCTAACGGAATCAGTTAGGGAGAGAAAATTGTTTGGCAACACGATAGCGCGCGCCGTACCAATCGAAGTCGTGTACTCTGCCTCGTGCTCAAAGTAGTTCAGTGGCAAATTATCTTTAAAAAGGCCAGTGACCTTACTTCCCGGTTTGTAACAAAAATAGAAAAACGGATGGATATCATGACCCTCGAGCGGTTCCGGTCGGTAAAATATCATACGAGCTTTTCAAGCAGTGCCACATACTCTTTCGCGGTTTTTGACCAAGAGAATTTCGCCGCATGACGTCTCCCCCGTTCGATACACTGCGTGCGGAACGCCATGTCATTCTGCAATTTCTCCAAACCGTGAGAGATATCTTCTACAGAAAAAGGGTCAACCAGTAAAGCGGCGTCACCACCAACCTCTATCATTGAAGATAGATTTGACGTCATGACCGGCGTTCCCAAGCTCATAGCTTCTAGTATAGGCATACCGAACCCTTCATTTATCGAGGGGAACACGCACGCGATTGCATGTGTATAAAATGAGCAAAGTTGTTCAATGGTAACGTACCCTACAAAATGAACAGACTCCTCGAGGTGGTGGTCGCGAATCTCCTCGACCATCTGATGGTAATAGGCACCGCCGTGATCCCCTGCAATAACTAGATGTGCGCTACTTTGTGTACGCTCTTTGTAATCAATAAAGGCCGATACGATTCGATGCACATTCTTGCGTGGCTTGACCTTGCCCGCAAAGAAGAAGAATGGCTTGAGTCGGGCGTCTACTGCAGGAGCAGTGGCGGCGACAGGTAAGAGATTTTGGAAACCATCGTATATGACCGTGATTTTTTTATCGGGGATACCGTAGTAGTGAATAACGTCTTCTTTTGTTGCGTTCGATGCCGCCACAACCCCCACACTCCGCCTGAGAGTGATTGGCATAAGTAGATGATCCCGAACGAAGGCAATAATCTTCCCAGATAGTCGCCCGGGCTTTATCTTCTGACTTCCTAATTCCTGGCACATAGGTACCGACATGACTCGGCGTGGCAACCACAACGGGAGAAGGGGCACCATATAGACCAACACGTCTGCATCGCCGCGATAGCGCAAAAACCAAAACCACTGCCTCACAAACCCTTTTGGAATGAGAACATTGGTGTATGTACCCGGAATAAGATCCCTACTAATTGGTTTCGACGAATAGAAAATATATTCATGCGCGGAGTTTTTAACAAACTGTTGCATCAACTCAAGCACGACGTATCCCATCCCTGACGCATGTCCCTCCTCATATGGTTCTGCGATAAGTCCTATTTTCATACTTTGATGACAAAAAAATGATGGTACGAGTTCCCAAAGGGGACAAAGTCTCGCACCAGCGCGCCCTGAGCAGAAAGCTTGTTGCGAATGAGTGAAATCGGATACCCTTTCTTCCCCACTTCCCAGTGATGCTGGCCATTAAAAATGTGTTTCTTTGAAAAAGGCATTTTCCAAGCGACACGTATCTGTGGCACAAAAGGAATTTTTAGAGAGAACGCGAACATCGGCCCAAAGTGCGGGACACTTATCACAACGTGAGTGCGCGCCACGCGACAGAGCTCGGCAACCGCACGGTCAAATTGATCAAACGGCACATGCTCGAGCACCTCAAACGCACACGCAACATCAAAAGCTTTATCAGCGAACGGAAGTGCGAGCACACTACCTACGATATCAGGGTGCAGATCCCCTGCAACGTCGACGGAGGTATAGGATACGTTCGTATTATTTTTTATAAAATCACCGAACACTCGATCCCCAACACCAACCTCAAGAATCGACGACGGATTGAGATCCAGCACTTCTTTTAACTGCCAATAATAACTGACGAATCGCCCCTCAAAGGCATACTTGTCGAAGTGATAGTGCGATTTTTCGACTTGTGTATTTGAACTCATATAGCTTGTATCGTGCTTAGTATCGCAGGAATAAGACTCTTGAGCGAATGGTTCTCTTGTACATAATGTGGACCTTCAAATTCGAGGTGCTTAAGTGCTGGATCATTCGTTACGATCGGGAGTCCACAAGCAAGCGCCTCAAGCACAACCTTGTCCAAACTCCCTGTCTCACTCGTATGAATGAAATATTTAGCAGAACGATACTCGTCTCGTAACTGTCCTTGCGTCAATCCACCTAGAAACTGCACCCGCGCGTTCAATTCGTCTGCAACGGCCTCTAAACGGGCGCGCTCGGGGCCATCACCAGCAATACGAAGCATCCTCCCTTCTTGCGTAGCTCTCTGAATCGCGAGGTCGTGCCTCTTACTCACAGAGAGTCGACCGACAGAGAGAATCCAGTCACCACGTACCACACCAGGATCAGGAGAAAAGAAATCAGTATCTATACCATGCCCCATGACATGAACTTTTGAACTCGCTAATCGAAAACTCTCTTTTGAAGCTGTAAAAATAATATTCGAAAGGAACGTTGCGAGACGGAGCTTTGTGTCAACACTCTTGTGTGTATACCACAGCGCAATTTTCTTATTCAAGACGCGCCACAACAATCCACCAAGCACAACGTACTCAGGATTCATATGTACAAACACCGCATCATATTCATGTCGCAAACTCCAAATATATTTGTAGAAATTAAATGTGTATTTCAATCGCGAAACACCTGCATCTTTCCCGAGAGAGTGTACCCGTACATTCTCTGGCAAGTTGTGTTTCCCTTCTCTCAAACAAATAACCTCAACCTGTT
The DNA here is from genome assembly GCA_049298935.1 of Minisyncoccia bacterium. Lineage (GTDB taxonomy): Bacteria > Patescibacteriota > Minisyncoccia > Phycocordibacterales > Phycocordibacteraceae > C7867-001. The sequence goes on along the minus strand of JBAQWN010000041.1, from coordinate 12,109 downwards.
TCGTATGTTTAGAAAACTCTTCTAGCCACCGCACAAAAAAACCAAGAAAAGAATCTTCAATGTCGACCACTTGAGTGATAATAAGCAGTCTCATTGTTTTGGTTCGTGAAGTGTTTGCAGAAACTGTTCATTATCACGAAACCATTGCACAAACTCTGCAATTCCATCGCTCATGGAGATCTTCGGAATAAATCCGAGATCCTTATGCGCCTTCGACCAATCAGCGACTGTCTCACGGACGTCTCCCGCCTGCATCGGCATCATGTTCTTCTTCGCTTTCCTCCCCACCTCTTGTTCGATACTCTTGATGAATGCGAGTAGTGGCATCGCTTCGGCGCCACCGAGATTGTAGATCTCGTTACGGCCGTGCGATTTTTTCTCGAGAATGGCGACAATGCCCGCCACAATATCTGAGACATGCGTGAAGCTACGTTTCATTTTTCCACGGTTATAGACATCAATCTGCTTCCCGGCAAGAATATTCTTAACGAATTTGAAAAGTGCAAGATCGGGTCTCCCCCAAACACCATAAACCGTAAAGAAGCGCAATCCGATCATTTCAATGCCATACAAGTGATTATAGGAATGTGCCAGCGACTCGTTCGCCTTCTTAGTAGAAGCATATACCGAAATCTGTGCATCTGTGCGATCAAGTTCGCTCATGGGAGATTTCTTGTTCTTTCCATATACAGAACTCGAAGAGGCATACACCACCCGCGAAAGAGAAAGCCGTTTTGCCGCCTCGAAAATGTTGAGCGTCGCAAGCTCATTTGATTCAATGTACGTCCACGGATTGGTGAGCGAGTAGCGCACCCCTGCCTGCGCGGCAAGATGGATGATCTCATCCGGATTCTCAAGCGTGAGGACTTTTTCAAGAGCTGAGTACTTCGCGATATTCACCTTATAGAACCGAAACGTCGGATACTTCTTAAGAATCGCGAGACGCTTATGTTTGATACGTGGATCATAGTAGTCGGTCATAAAATCAATCCCAACCACATTCCAGCCCTGCTCAAGAAGTTCTTTTGCGACATGGAAACCGATGAATCCCGCAGCACCAGTGACAACTGCCTTTCTAGAGTTTTTTCTCATATATATCTATAACCGACCTGCGAATGGGTCAGGTTTCCTTTTAAGGAGTGCTAGGTCAGCGACTATACGAGCGGGAATATCGCCGACAGAAGCGAGATGTGCCTGCACAGCCGTCTCGGCGCGCACCGGAAATTCTTGTCGCGCGGAGTTATCTTCGATAATCCCAACGATACTGAGCGAGAGTGCGGTCGGGTCAGCAACAGGCACCGCAAGAACGTCTTCATATCCCTTAAACACCTCCCCGACTATACCCACATCCGTCGTGATAATAGGCACGCGGGCGAGCGCCGCCTCTACAAGAGTGCGCCCATAGCCCTCGTATGCACTCGCCTGAATAAATGCCTGCGCACTCTTCATGAGTCCTCGTACGTCAGAGCGATTACCCAAGAAGACAACCTTGTCAGCGAGCCCAAGCGAGCGCACCATTCTCTCAAGTCTTCCGCGCTCACTCCCATCCCCGACAACAAAAAGGCCAACCATTGGATATTTTTTTACCACAAGGGCGAGTGCCGCAAGAATATCCTCGATGCGTTTCTCCGGCTCAAGACGACCAACTGTAATGAGTGCAAAAGTGAATGGGTGTACTGGCAATAGCACCGCCTCGGGAACGACAACATCAACAGCTACCGGGATAACCGACGGCACGACGACCCTACTTCCATAGTGTTCAATGAGCGACTTCTGTATTCGCTCTGAGACAACGCGGATGCCCTGTGCCGCCGGCAACACCTGATCGGCAATAGTGCGACGATACCGATTGAGAAAAGGCATGCGCACACTAGGACTGCGCCAATTGCCACTTTTAATAAACCATTGGGAGAGAAAATCGGTATGCACTTGAATATGCAACTTCGCACTCGTACCACGGGTCGCACGAAGCGCCGCAAGACCATGCTCGAACGGATCCTGTGCCGACACAATGTCGATGTCTTGTGCGAGGATGAGAGCGTATGCACGACTTGCGAGTGACCTCACGCGAAATATCTTCCACGAATGCACCGGGTGCAGAAAAAGATTCCCGTCCTGCTCTTCGTGTGCATCACGACCCGCAGGCGAGACGATATGTAGCTCACCCATAAGGGCGGCATAGGTACGCATACGTGCGCGTGTCGCACTCGTCGAAACAAATATCGTTGGGTCGTTTGAGATAAATAAAACTTTCATATATTAGGACGTCGTGCGCGCACTCTTAAAGAGAGTATCCGCTATCCGCGCAAGCATCGCATCAACCGTAAAACGCTTTGCCGATTCAACTGCGCGCACCGAAAGATACACACGAAGCGCTTCGTCTGAAATAATTCTTTCAAGAGCGTGCAGAAGTGCTGAAGGATCCCCAACAGGGACGAGTAGTCCGTCCTTCTCATCAGTAATCACTTCAGGATTCCCCCCAACATTGGTCGCAACAATCGGCACTCCGAGCGCCTGCGCCTCTACCAAGAGATGCGACAGACCTTCGTACGACGAATTAAGCGCGAAGACATCGGCCGATTTTAAAACAGCAAGGGTATCCTCGTGTAATAAAGTCCCTGTGAAAACGACGCGGCCGGGCAGATTCTCCTGCGCGCGACGCTCCAGCGCCGCGCGCTCAGACCCGTCACCAACAATCGCGAGTGACGCTCCCTGGATACGCGCTACAGCGTCAATAACACCATCCATATTCTTCCACGACACCAGCCGCCCCGCGGTCACGATCAAAGGTCGCGGTAAATTCGCAATATCGATAGGCACATTACCAACGCTCCCCAGTGACACCGCGTTATAAATAATCTCGATATTCTCTTTCTTAACATCTTTCCAAGTTGCAACAACGCCTTTTAAATAATCGCTCGGGACAATAATTCTTGTCGCATTTCGCGCAACGCGAGATTGTATGCGCTGTAAAATACGTACCACAAATGATTCCGGTTTTGTCTTTATAAAAGCATCGAGACTCTGCGTAACACCGAATCGCTGACTCCCCTGCTCCCACGCATAGTCGCCGACAATCTTTACGATAAAGGGTTTCCCTAGCTTGCGTGCCGCCCTCATCGCTGGAAAGCCGACTGAGACAGGATCAAGGGCATATACAACATCAGCTCCACGCGCCGCCAGTAACACGCGTCTGTAATACACATAATGCCGAATAAACTTCGGCAAATGTCGCACCTCGCTAAACTTTACAAGCTCGACGGCAATACCCTTCTCTGGCAATCCCTCAAAAAGCAGTTTTGCATAGGTTGCTGGCCCCCCGATCTCAGGCGGGTAGAGTGGCGTCGCAATAACGATCTTCATAGCCCTATTCTACCGCTTCTCAAGCAGTCGGTCGAAGACACTTTTCATGTTTTTTCCTATGAGATTCCAGTCATATTTCTCTACCACGAGAGCCCGCGCTGTCGCTGTCACGCGTGCGACCTGATCAGGACGAGCAAGAATATCTTGCACTGCAGTAGCTATCTGCTCAGGGGAATCTACATCAACCGCCCACCCGGTCGTCGGCTTGTCTGGATTGCGTTTTGCATCAAAGAGAAAGTCCGCAATACCTCCTTCCTGTGTCGCAATAACCGGCAGACCAGCCGCCATGGCTTCAATAAAAGAATTCCCCATACCTTCAGAACGTGATGGGCGAATAAAGATATCGCACGCATGCAGATAATCCGGCAACACCTCATTTGGCACGTATGGGTGAAAATGAGCACGGTAAGAAACTCCGAGCTCGTGCGAGAGTTCGATCAATAAATCCTTTTCATGGCCGTCGCCAATCATGAAAAAATGTATCTGTTCTGGAAGAAGGGGTAATGCGCGAATTGCCACGTCGAGCCCATTCTTGTACGCAAGTCGACCCGTATGAATGAGCCACGTCTCTCCCCCTCCCTTCCCGATCTCTGCGCGAATAGCACCAACCCTATCAATACGCAACACATGTGCAAAGTGCGGAGCATCAACACCGTTCGGGATCACTTCGGCATATCCAGCGAAGCCCATCTTTCTTCCCCAATCAAGCAAAAAGGTCGAGATCGTTTGTAGGACATCCGCCTCAGTAAAGGCGCGTTTGAAAAGAAACCAGACTGGCCGCAGACGTCGCTCGATGTATTCTGGCGGATCACCCTCCTGAAGCGTGAGCAGGTAGGGCACGCGTGGATAGCACATCTTAAATAGGACTGCCGGCACGCCAGCGGAATGCGCCATCATCGCCCATGTGCCATCGAAATGATACTCGCGGTGCAGACGTATCGCATGCCACACAGCAAATAACTGATACCAAGGCTTGAGAAGTTTGAGTGGGAATCTCCGGAGATCACCAAAAGAGAGGTCTTTTTTTGAAAAACCGATACGGTGTACGATTACATTACCGATCCTCTCCTCGCGCGGCAAAGCCGCGTCAAAACGAAGCGTTATGAGATGGAACTCAATCTCTTCAGGAGAAATGCGATCAGTGATCTCTTTGATTGCGACTTCTGCTCCGCTCACAAAGCGCGGATAGTATGCGAGAGAAAAAATAAGGATACGCTTCATGATGTGTTGAGACTAATATAAAAAATGATTGGTGAATAGTTAGAGGAGGATGAACGCTCCCGCCGCGGTCACGATGATCCCGAAGAGACCATAGGTCCATGAGGAGCTCAGGAGCTTCGCTACGGGAGCAGAAGCTACGCCAGCAGACAGTGCCCCCGCGGCGGCGAGCTCTGTCGACGTCGCGGGGGCGATTACTTCTTCTTCATGCAATGAAATATTCTGCGTACTATTAATCGATTCGACCCTCTGTACTTTCTTATAACTTACTATGGGCGCAATAGGTTGCGTAGCTGAAACGATCGGAACTATGCCTTGAGACATCGTTAGTGCACCCACGGGATACGCATATGCCACTTCCCCACTTGGATAAAGAAGAGATGCCGAATTTGCCAACGGCAACCCAGTCACTCGCGACGAAAGGAATACCGTGCGTCCAGCAAGAATCTTTGTATCAGCAGGAATTTTGAATTCTTGTCCACCCATCGACAAGCGCCACAGAGAGAGGTCGAGAGTACGAATGTCATCATTAACAAGCGCAATGCCACGAGAAGATAGTGAGGCGATTTTAACACTCGTGTCCCGCACCGTAATAACAATCTCTACGCGCAAATCACCACCGTCAGCAGTGGTGGCGTGCACGACAGCGGCATAATCGCCCGGATCATAATACGTATGATAGACATTTGTACCCGTTTTCTGCTCCCCATCGCCAAACGACCACATGACTATCGCATCATCACGCTTATTTCCCCTACTGTCATACACCACAGCCGTAAAGGCCGTCTCCGCATTTGCTGATAGCGTACGATTACCATTAGCAACGATACGCAGTGTTGGTATAGGTAGATATTCTGCTGACCCGCCACCTCCGGAAAAGGTTGTTGTTGTGACAGTATCTGGCACGGCACTGGACGTATCAGAAGTGGCAGTGGAGGAAGAGTCGCCCGACGACGCAACAGTGATCGTCTTCGACGAATCAATCATCGCGAGGCCGCCGACCGCCGTTGAGGTAGCTGAAATAAAAATAGTGTAAACGCCATTGCCAACCAATGCGCCTGATGAGTTTTTCCCGTCCCAAACCTTAGGTGCCGGATTGGTTACACCCGAACTCGAATAGAGTGACTTAATCATGGCACCGTCTGAGGATAGTATTTTTATGGACGTCTTCACTTGTTCTGAAAAAGCAATATCTACCGTCGTCGTAGTTGCGAGACCAGACCCAGCAGCTGCTGAGGGATAGATAGTACTATCTGAAACCGTATAGACATCAAGAGAAGGCGGAACGGCCGCATGCACGAATGAAGGGAGGAAAAGTACCAGCGCGAGTAATCCGGCGGTACGCATACAATATTAAGACTCACCTTTGAGCACCTTCCGCAAAGTGTCCTCGGGGATTTCAAAAGGCTTTTTCTCTTCTGTCATCGGCGGAGGCTTAACCTCTACCGACTTCTGTGCACTTTTCTCAAGCACTTCAGTAAGAGCGCCTTTTAATGACTGTTTGTGTGACTGCTCCTTCTGTACCCGCTCGGTGCTCACCTGCGCCGTCATCGTGCGCAAGATCGCCTTAAGGTCATCAGGGCTCTTCGTGACAGGTGTCGGGCGCTCGACGACACGAGGAGAAGGTTCTTTCTTCTCCTCGCGCGGCACACTCTCGACTCTTTGGGGCGGAACTTGCACGGGCGTGACAGGGAGCACTATCGGATGAGGAACGGCCGCCACCACGGGTGCAATCGGATTTTGTTGCACAAAAGGCTTCGACTCCTCCTTCTTGACGGGTACATATTTCTTTTTCATCCGCGCATCGAGTGGCGCGGGAGAAGTTGCGCTCTCCATAAGCTCGTCAACGACACTTTTCTCGACTCCTTCACGCGCCGTCGTAAACTGTTCACGAGATGCCGCAATAAGAGCTTCCCTGTGCGACACTGGCGGCAATTCGATAGGCGGTATCGTTACCGCAGAAAATGGTGTCGAACCAACACCGTCAATCATAAGCGTCAAATAGACTTGCCGCTTATCAAGACTCACGATGTCTTCTTTGGTGAAGCGCGGCATAAAAACAGTCTCGAGCACCTCAGCGTCAAAGGGACCAACCCGGAAGACAACCGTGGTGCCGACGTTGCCGAAAACGGCGTCACGCACCTCCTCTTCCATCTGTTCGATGTATTGATGCGCAATAACGAGATTCAATTTGTATTTACGCGACTCTGAAAGAATCTCAGCAAAAGTCTCATTCGCAAAGTTCTGGAATTCATCAACATAGAAATAAAAGTGTGGGAGCTTGCGAAGATCTGTCGCCGAAAGGTCAGCTCGACTCATCGCGGCGAGGAAGATACGAGTCACAAGCATCGAGCCAATGAGTCTCATATTTGTCTCTCCCACCAGACCTTTCGAAAGATTGATGATAAGAATCTTCTTCTCGTCCATCATCGTACGGATATCAAATGAGGATTTCGATTGCCCGATGATATTTCGAATAAGTGGATTGCCGGTAAATTGACCGATTTTGTTCTGAATAGCGGGCGTCGCCTCCTGCGTATAGCGATCACCATAGTTGGCAAATTCTTTCGTCCAGAAATCCTTCACGACCGGATCTTTTACATTATCGACAACTTTCTGCCGATAGAGTTTATCGGTATACATACGATTCACTCCGAGCAGGGTCGCGTCTGGATATTCAAGGAGCGCAAGGAGCGTGTTGGTGAGGATATATTCCATACGCGCGCTCCAGGCGTCCTCCCAAATCTTTTTAAAGGTTGCCATAAGACCACTCACGACAAGGTGGCGCTTGTCATAGCCAACGTCCTCCATCACATTAAAGGCAATGGGGTGCTCCATATCAAATGGAGCAAAGTACACAACGTCTTTAATACGATTTTCAGGGATAAATTCTAGAAGATGCTCAACCGTTCCTCCGTGAGGATCAATAAAGGCGAATCCTTCACCGTTTCGAATATCTTGAATCGCCATATTCTCGAGCAAGGTCGACTTGCCCATACCCGTCTTGCCGATCACGTACATGTGACGATCACGGTCCTTCGACTTGATGCCAAAAGGAATATATTTTCCACGACTGTCAGTCGCGGCAAAGTACGTGACGCGTTCAGGGTTCTCCATTACTGCAAGTATACCCAGCACTAACCGATGTGGCGAGTGCGTGACAGTGCGTGAAAGCGACGTTAGTGCTGGGTTCTTTGTATAGCTATTCTAATCCTGGCTCCGTATTATGCGCTTCGTGGGAACGCATTAAGAGCCCCGTACCGAGTATGCACACACCGAGAAAAACGGTAAAGAGCGAGCGCAATGCTATCGGCACACCTGAAAAAGGGGTCAGTATAATCAAAACCCCCAAGAGTATAAGAAATCCCGTTCGTGACATATGAGGAGTATACCCAGCACTCAAAACTTTTGCAAAGTCCTTGAGTGCTGGGTATATCAGGGCGACACAATCACGACAAATTCACCTCTGACGGCGTCAGGGTGAGCAGCAAAATGAGCCTGTACCTCTGCCACAGTTCCCGAAACCACCTCTTCATGAATCTTGGTGAGCTCACGAGCAATAACAATGTGCGACACCTGGTGTTGCACAAGTTCTTCCAGTAATTTTAAAATGCGATGTGGCGATTCATAGAGCACGGTCGGTACTTCACTCGTCACCAACTTTTTCAACGCTGTTTGGCGACCCTTCTTGTGCGGCAAGAATCCAAGGAAGGTGAATCCCGCTGCTGATAGACCAGCGATAGAGAGTGCTGCGGTGAGTGCCGATGCTCCCGGTATCGCTTCTATCTTTGCCTCAGGCAAGTGTTCGCGCACATGCGCGACCAGTCGCGATCCTGGGTCAGAGATGCCTGGCGTCCCCGCATCACTGACGAAGACGATATGCTTCCCTTCTTCAAGGCGATCGATAATTTCATCAGCCTTTTTTATTTCTGTCGCCGCATCAAGTCGCTGGAGCGGTTTTTTTATTTCATAGCGCGCAAGCAGTTTTGAGATAACGCGCGTGTCCTCAGCATAGATCACGTCGCACTCTTTCAGCGTGCGCAGTGCGCGGAGCGTGATGTCTTCTAAATTCCCTATCGGCGTCGCAACAATTGAAAGTGTTCCCATATTATTTCTGGACGAGCCCAGCACCAAAACTGTTTTGGTGCTGGGCGAGCGCATCAGCGACTTTGTAGATATCACCGGCGCCCATGGTCATGATAGTGCCATCTTGTTCAACCTCATTCAACAGGCGTTCGATATCAGCAAACGATTCAGGCGCGCTTGCCTTGGTTCCATGTGCACGAATACGGTCAGCAAGAATCGCGCTCGAGATCGTACCATCGTCGACCTCACGCGCCGCGAAGATGGGCGCGACAAGCACTTCGTCTGCATCGGCAAATGCAGTGGCAAAATCATCAAGCAAGTCACGGGTGCGACTGTAGAGATGTGGATGAAAAGCGACAATGATTTTTCCTTGCCCTGAGCTTGTCGAATGGGCTGATACTTTTGCCCGAAGAGCTTTCATCGTCACTCTCACTGCGGTGGGGTGATGTGCATAGTCGTCATACACTTCTGCTCCATTTTTTGTTTTTCCTTTATATTCAAAGCGGCGCCAAGTCCCGTGAAATGAGGCAAGTGATTCTGCAATCGTTGAGTCTGAAATGCTCGGGAACGCGATGCGCGCGGCCGCTGCGGCCGCGCGTGCATTGTTCTGATTAAACTCACCAAACAGGCGAATTTCGCGCGATGGCTCCTGCGTATAATCGATAATCCGCGCCCGCGCCGCTTTCAAAAGCGGCGCGATATTCTCATTACTCGGATCAGTCACAATCGCCCCATCTGTCGGTACTTTTTCTATCGCCTTTTTAAACGTCTCCTGCAAAGCTTCGAGTGATGGAAAATAATCGGTATGATCCCATTCGACATTTGTAAGCACCAGCAATTGGGGAGAGAGCTCGAGCAAATGATCGCGATATTCACACGCCTCGACCACAAACAGATCAGAAGTCCCTGAGAGGAAATTTGAATCAAAATCTTTCACGATAGAACCGACAATAGCGGTCGGTTCTGCACCTGCGTCACGCAAGATCCGTGCAAGCATTCCTGTCGTCGTCGTCTTGCCATGTGTACCAGCCACCGCAATCGTCTTCTTTCCTTCAGACACCTTCCCAAGCATTTCAAAATATGAGAGCTGCGGTATGCCGAGCTCTTTTGCGCGCACTCGCTCTGGACTACTCTCAGGTACCGCATCGCTATACACAACCTCTGATGCATCAATGGGGACATTTTCTGCCCTGTGCCCAATAAAAACAGCAATACCCTTTGATTCAAGAAGCTCAGTCACTCTGCTCGCGTCCCGATCTGAACCGCTCACCATAGTTCCATTATGTTTAAAATACTGAGCTAGCGCGCTCATTCCAATCCCCCCTATACCGATACAATAAATATTGTTCTCCATATCTATATCGACGTGAGCAAGCCAAGATGAGAAGAATCCTCACCATGAAGCATTTGTCGGTGCTTCACCTGGAGCTGTGCTGTTATGGAGCCAATACCCCCCTTCCCTACCACGCGCTTATCTATTTCAATAACCGGAGTGACGAGGGCCGAAGTGCCACACGCAAAAACTTCATCGGCAACATAGAGCTCAGTGAGATCAATCGTGCGCTCAACAGCCGACAACCCTAACTCTTTTGCAACAGAGAGTATCGTACGACGATTGATGCCCTCGAGAATATCGCTTGAAGTCCCTGGGGTGATAAGTGTGCCGTCACGAACGATGAAAATGTTCGCGGCTGAAAGTTCGCACACATGCCCCGTCGCGTCCAAAAATATACAGTCGTCGTAACCACTATCGAGCGCGTCTTGTTTCGCAAGTACTGAATTAACATAAGCCCCATTCACCTTTGCGCGCGAGGGAATCGCGTTATCAGATACCCGTCGCCACACACTCGTCTTTAGTCGAGCACCCGCAAGCGGGAGAATGGGTGTGGCGTCATATACAAAAATACTTAGTGTTGTCGCGAGCCCTCGCGAGCGCGTCCCAGCAACTGACTCGGTCACATGCACCGTGACGCGCACGAAGACATCTGTACTGATCTTATTCGCAACCACGACTTCTCGTAGCGCCTTCTCAAATCGCTCAAGACTCCACTCTGGCTCAAATGTATCTATGCCAATAACCTTGGCTGAATTAACCAGTCGCTCAAAATGTTCTTTTATTCGAAAAGCGACGAGACCTTTTTGAGTAACGCAAACCGGCAGGACGGTGTAGACGCTTAGGCCGTAGAGTACTGCCGAGCTTGTCACACTCACCTGTGCCTCTGTAATAGGGACGAGCTTTGAACCAAAATATGCCTGCTCATAAACATGCGCCATATTGAAAGTCTACCACTAACGCACGAGGGCGTTGAACTGATCACCACGGTCGTATTCGTTCTTAAACATACCAAACGAAGCGAAAGCAGGAGAGAAAAGGATTACATCTCCCGGCGATGTAGCTGAGAACGCCTCAGCGATAGCCGCCTTGAGTGTGTCATATACAGACGCATTCGGAATCCATTCGAGCACGCGACTCGTGCCAGTCCCTGCGAGCAAGATAACACGCTTCACCTCAGCAAGCTTCACGAGAAGTACTCCCATATCAAGACCCTTATCGGCACCACCCATAATCAAAATCAGATTTTGATTATGCCCTGAGCTTTGTCGAAGGGCTGCGAGCGCCGCAAGCGTCGCCTCAGGAGTCGTCGCCGTCGTGTCGTTATAAATCTTCACACCATTCTTTTCAGCGACGAGCTCAAGTCTCCCCGGCACACCAGCAAATGATTCGAACGCACGGCGACTTATCACGTCACTAATATTGAGCGCGCGAGCCGTCGCGAGCGCCAGAGCGGCATCGTAGCGATTGTGTTCGCCGAGTATCTTAAGCACCCACTCTGCAGGAAGTTTGTCGGCACCGGTTATCACGGTGTGTGAGAGGATATGCTCACCGAATGCTTCAATGAGTGTGGGGGCGCATTGTGAGCCGATGATGAGTGTGTCATCGGGGTCTTGATATAAGAAGATGTTCGCTTTGTCTAACAAATACTGCCCCGGATCGTTTTTATAATAATTCTGGTGATCAGAATGGAATGTGGTAAAAACAGCGATATGTGGCGAGATGCCGGAATCTCCAAGCCCCTGACACTGCCACGAATCAAGCTCGAGCACGAGCGTATGTTCATGGGTCACCTCTGGTAGCAGGGCGAGATTTGAAACGCCACGCACGTTACCGCCGAGCATGACCGACCTCCCCTCCCCTTTCAAGATCTCGTACACCATATGGGTAACGGTAGACTTGCCTCGTGTACCAGTCACACCAACTGCGGTGGCACCTGACAGCTCCATCAGCAAATCAGCACTCATACGCACCGGTATACTATTGTTCCTCGCTTCGGCGATATGAAGAGAATCAAGTGGCACACCGGCCGCTTTTAGAATAAGGTCGCGATTATTAAAAACCTCAAGTCGATGCTCTCCTAAGACGAACGTAATGTTCTTAAACGAC
>JBAQWN010000040.1:0-7787 GCA_049298935.1 Minisyncoccia bacterium | reverse complement strand
GTACTAGCTGGTGCAGGCGGTGACGACGCTGAAGACTTCGCGCGCCTGCTCCGCCGTATGTATGAGGGCTATGCCTCCTTGAATGGGTGGCGCGTGCGCGAGCTTCACGCAAATGAGAACGATCACGGCGGCTACCGCAACCTTCTATTAGAAATTACGGGACAAGGCGCGTACGGACGTTTAAAGCATGAAGCGGGGGTGCATCGTCTCGTGCGCCAATCGCCCTTTAATGCAAATGCAAAGCGCCAGACGAGCTTCGCACTTGTTGAAGTGCTCCCAACTCTTGTTGCGACTGACGCTGTCGAGCTGAAGCCTGATGACATCGAGATACAGTTTGCGAAGAGCGGTGGCGCAGGTGGGCAGAATGTGAACAAGCGCGAGACGGCGGTGCGTATTCTCCACAAACCGACAAATCTCTCGGTGCACGTCTCGAGTGAGCGGAGCCAGCTCTCCAACCGCGAGAAGGCGCTCGAGCTCTTGAAGGCGAAGATATTTGCCAAAGAAGAGGCCGAGCGGCAGGCTACTGCAAAGGGTCGCTCTATCGCCGCGACGACTGCCAATGAGTGGGGGAGCCAGATTCGCTCTTATGTTTTGCACCCCTACAAAATGGTGAAAGATCATCGTACAGGGCATGAATCTTCAAATCCCGAAAAAGTACTCGAGGGTGACCTTGACGGTTTTATAGACGCCACTGCCGCGAGTGAGGTACAATAGAGAGCGAAGCATGATTTATTTCAATAAGGTGACGAAGCGATATGGAGACACTGCCGCCCTCGAGGATGTCACACTCTCAGTCGCTCCAAAAGAATTTGTTTCTATCGTCGGCCACTCGGGTGCTGGTAAGACGACCATTCTCAAACTCTTGCTTGCTGAAGAGCGGCCGACCGAGGGCAATGTCTTTTTTGAATCAGTCGATGTAAATGATTTGCCGAGCTCGGCATTGCACCATTATCGTCGCAAGATCGGAATGGTGTTCCAAGACTTTCGTCTTATCCCAAACAAGACGGCTTATGAGAATATCGCTTTTGCGATGGAGGCGGGTGGACGCAGTGACAGCGAGATCGCGAGCGACGTGCCGTATATCCTTGAGCTCGTAAATCTTGCTGACAAGGCGACGCATTTCCCTGACCAACTCTCGGGTGGTGAGAAACAACGTATCGCTATCGGGCGCGCAATCGTGAATCAGCCAGAACTCATTATTGCTGACGAGCCGACCGGCAACCTTGACCCGATAAATACCTACGAGATCGTCGAGATTTTGAAGAAGATAAATGAAATCGGCACGACGATTGTTATCACCACACACAATAAAGGCATCGTCGACGCTATCGGCAGGCGCGTGGTCACGATCGATCGTGGACGCGTTGTGCGTGACGACGCGGAGGGAAAGTATATACTGTAAATATGGAATGGATGCTCACAAAGAGAATGTTGGTGAGTGGGTGGAAGAACTTCGCGCGCAGTGGCGCCGTGTCGGTGGCGACGGTACTTATTATGACGGTGACGCTCGCTATCATCAGCTCGCTCATCTTTCTCTCTGCGCTCCTTACACTCACCCTCGACACGATTAAGGATAAGGTCGATGTCACGGTGTACTTCGTCACGACAGCGTCTGAGGCAAATATTCTTGCCGTACAGGGCCAGCTTGAGAAACTGCCTCAGGTAGCAAATGTCACCTATACCTCAGCCGAGGATGCTCTTGTCGCCTTTCGTGCCCGACATGCGACCGACCAGCTCACCCTGCAAGCGCTCGATGAGCTTGGTGGGAATCCGCTCGATGCCTCTCTCGAGATACGTGCGAATGATCCATCGTCATATGAGAGTATTGTCAGCTTTCTTGAAGCGTCGCCAGCACTCTCTGCGGGTGGCACTTCGATCGTCGATCGCATCAACTATGCACAAAATAAAGAAGTCATCGCTCGTCTCGCACTCGCGATACGAGCGACGCGTGAGATTGGTCTCGCGGTAGTTATTATCTTCGCCATTGCCTCGGTGCTTATCGCTTTTGCTACGATTCGACTCGCGATCTATGTTGCTAAAGACGAGATAGCGGTGATGCGACTTGTGGGCGCCAGCAATGCCTATATTCAAGGACCGTTTATTATTACCGGCATTATTACCGGTATCACGTCAGCGATTATTGTCTTACTCCTTCTTGGCCCTGTGACGTGGTATGTCGGACTCAAGACATCGGGGTGGTTCGGTGGGTTCAATGTTGCGAGTTACTATGTGGGTCACTTTGCTTCTATCTTCGCTACCATCATGCTCTCAGGTATCATGCTTGGCGCAGTTGCGTCGATCTTTGCTATTCGTAAATATCTGAAAGTATAATATGGCAAAAGATGGTCACAAATATATATTCGTCCTCGGTGGCGTGATGAGTGGCGTTGGGAAGGGTGTCGTCACGAGCTCTATAGGTCTCTTGCTCCAACAGAAAGGGTATCCGGTGAATCTGGTAAAAGTTGATCCATATCTGAACGTTGATGCGGGCACGATGAATCCGACAGAACACGGTGAGACATTTATTCTGCGAAGCGGGCTTGAGACCGATCAGGATATGGGTAACTATGAGCGATTCCTTGGGCGTGATCTCACCAACAACGACTATATGACGAGCGGTATGGTGTACCAGTCGGTTATCGAGCGTGAGCGCGCGCTTGGGTATGGGGGGAAGTGTGTGGAGGCGATCCCACACGTGCGCGATGAGATCTTGCGTCGTATCGAAGCGGCCGCTGATCACAACGGCAGTCGCATCTCCGTCATTGAGATCGGTGGTACGATTGGCGATTTCCAAAACGCACTCTTTATCGAGGCGGCGCGTGTGTTAAGAATGCAACATCCCGATGACGTCCTTTTCGTCGTCGTGTCATATTTGCCGACCCCGGGAACCTTGGGCGAGATGAAGACGAAGCCGACGCAGATGGCAGTGCGCGACCTGAACTCCTATGGCGTCCAGCCAGATTTTATTATTGCGCGCTCGAAAGAGTCTGTTGACGAGAAGCGCAAAGAGAAGCTTGCAATCTGGTGTAATGTTCGCAAAGACCACATTATCTCTGCGCCAGACATTAAGAGTATTTATGAAGCGCCACTGAACTTTGAGAAGGACAAGCTCGGCGATGCACTCCTCGATGCGTTGAAATTGCCTGAGAAGCGCAAGGCCTCGCTTGCGGTGTGGAAGAAGTTCACGACTGCTGTCGCGAACACGAAGGCGCCCGAGGTTAGGATCGCTATCGTCGGGAAATATTTTGATACGGGTGACTTCGTCCTCTCGGACGCCTACCTCTCAGTGATCGAGGCGATTAAGTTCTCGGCCGCAAAGCTTGGTCGCCAACCTAAGATCAGCTGGGTTAATTCAAAGGATCTTGAGAAGGGTGGGACAAAGGTCGCTGAGCTTCTGGCGAAGTTTGACGGCATCATCGTCCCGGGCGGTTTTGGTGAGAGCGGTATTGAGGGCAAGATTAAAGCGATACAATTTGCGCGTGAAAAAAAGATTCCCTATCTCGGTCTTTGTTATGGCATGCAGCTGATGGTGATCGAGTACGCGCGCAATGTGCTCGGGCTAAAAGAGGCAAATACTACCGAGATAAAAAAGAGTGCTGTTGATCCAGTTGTTGACGTGATGCTTGGGCAAGAGAAGCATCTTGCCGATGGTAAGTACGGGGGGACGATGCGTCTCGGGGCCTACCCATGTTATCTCAAGAAGGGTACCATCGCCCGTACGGCATATAAGAAAGAGCTTGTCGAAGAGCGTCACCGTCATCGGTACGAGATTAATTCAGCATATGTGAAGAGTCTTGAAGACGCAGGACTCGTCTTCTCAGGCACTTCACCCGACAGTGTCTTGATGGAAATAGCTGAGCTCCCACGCGCGACACATCCCTTTATGCTCGGTACGCAGTTCCACCCCGAGCTCCAAGCGCGCCCGCTCGACCCGCACCCTTTGTTTACTGAATTTCTCCGTGTCGCCTCTACGCAGAAGAAGGGGAAATAAGTTAAGTTTTTGTTATGAACATTCACCCGCTATTCGTACATTTCCCGATAGCATTGCTCGCGATGTATTCGGTTCTAGAGGTCGTAGCCTACTTTTCAGCAACGCTTCGCCGGCAGGCGTGGGTCGCTCCCGTGAAGTCATTTCTGCTCTTTGGTGGCGTGCTCACGGCGTTTGCCGCGAGTTCGACTGGCGAAGTAGCTGAAGACCTTATTCGTCATGTGAGCCCGCGCGCTTATATTATAGAAACACATTCATTCTTTGCTGGTGCGGCGACAGCGGCATACTGTGTGCTCGCCGCCGCATACCTTGTTCGTATTTTTGAGACAAAAGGGTGGGGTGATCGCATTGTCGGTACAAATAGTTTTCTCATTAAAATATGGAATTTTAAAAAATACGTTTGGCACTTTGTCTCTGACACCTGGCTCCTGCCATTTTTTGCACTCCTCGGTCTCGTCCTGCTCACGTTTGCTGGCTCCCTCGGCGCAGCGATTGTCTATGGTCCAGACATCGATCCTATCGTCTCACTCATCTACCACCTCTTCTGGGTGCAATAGGGCAACAAAACACACGCGCGACTTCGTCGCGCGACAGAATCGTATATCTAGAACAGCCGATAGTTTAGTGACGTTCACTAGAGTACATAGGACTGTCCTATGTACTCTACCGCAAGGCGACGTGTACCCCTCCATCTATTTATTTTTTTTGGATTATAATCCGTGTATATATGATTTTCTTGTCCAATCTCTTTCTCTTGCCGATGAAGAGGCTGACTAGAAAGCTTGGTGCAGAGTATATCTCATTAGACCAAGAATCGGATTTTTCACATGCTATGCGTCTTGCGCTAGATGAATTTAAAAAGTCGTGTAAGGCAAAGTACCCAATCAAACAGCTCATACTTGAACACATTCGTAACTTGGCAAAACAAAAATTGCAGGGAGATGAATATATCGCGCGCATATATGATATTGAATATGCCGATATAGGTAAGGTTGAACAATGTCTGCCTGAACAGGAAAGCGGGGGAGTCACGTCAGGATTATTAGAACGTAACGGGAAATGCCACTACAGCATTTCTTAATGCGCTCCTTGTGGGGAATGGGCTATCGCTCATCAGCGGGCATGCTCTGAGCGACTTAGAGAAAATGAAGATGTGTGATGTCGGTAGCGGGAGTGGCGAACTCGAGGAATATCTTTTGTCGGTAGGTATCCTGCCAGCAAACCTGCACAGCGTTGATGTGTCTCAGGCAAGTATTGAACGTCAGAAGCGACTGGGGATTAATGTGCATAAGGGAACCATTGGCGTTCTGCCTGCTACTGAAAGGTTCGATATTATTTTCCTAAGTTATTTTATTGATTATGACAATAATCAGTTGGCAACCTTCGCCTCGGCGATAGCACACGCAACTAGTGGAGCAAAAATTATCCTGGAAGGAAAGTTGCCTGCCCGGTATTTTGTAGAACAACAATGTCAACAATCGAGCAATACGATCACTCGTGGCAGGTTCGCTTTTGAAGACGCAGACTTAATCTCTCAAACCTTCACCATTCTTGCCTGCAAGGCTTCTCGCACGGTCACACTGGAACGAGTAGTTGTGGGGAAGCGATATGTCTATGGCCGCTTCGGATTTTCTCGTCTCCCCTCATATTTCTTGGTTTTCAAAGTGGTGTAATTGCTTCTTCGTATGCTGAGCAAGGGTAGCCCTTGCTCAAATGGTGATGCCCAGCGAAAGTTCTTGTGGTATTCTCTCTCTATGGCTTCTATCGAGGAGAAACGACATACGCTCGCGCACTTACTCGCTACTGCGGTGCTTGTGAAGTATCCGCACGCTAAGGCGACGATCGGTCCAGTCGTCGACAATGGCTTTTATTATGACTTCGATTTCAGCACAGGAGGAAAGCCGGGTGAAGAAGATCTGAAGAAGATAGAGAGCGCGATGCGCGCCCTGCTCCCTTCGTGGACAGAAATGAAGGGGTCAGAAATATCTCTCTCTGACGCGCGTGAACTTTTCAATGGCAATACCTTTAAGCTCGAGCTTATAGAGGACATCGCAGGGAAGGGTGAACCAATAACTATTTATACCGCCGGCACTTTTGCCGACCTCTGCCGTGGTGGACACGCTGAGAATCCGGCAAAAGATATTAAGTCGGACTCATTTGTGCTCGACCGTGTTGCGGGCGCGTATTGGCGCGGGGATGAAAAAAACCCGATGCTCACGCGCATCTATGGTCTCGCTTTTGATACAAAAGAAGATCTCGAGGCGTATACGACACAGCGTGAAGAAGCTAAGAAACGCGACCACCGCAAGATTGGTAAAGAGCTCGGGCTTTTTTCATTTTCTGATCTTGTCGGTGCTGGTCTCCCACTCTATTCGCCGAAAGGAACAGTACTGCGAGACGAGCTCGCTCGTTTTTCTGAAGAACTCCAGCGCGCCAATGGATTCCAAAAAGTCTGGATTCCACACATCACCAAGACTGATCTCTATAAAAAGTCCGGCCACTGGGATAAGTTTGGTGGCGAACTCTTTCTTGTGACGAGTCAGGAATCCTCTGATAAATTCGTGCTCAAACCGATGAACTGTCCGCATCATACACAGATTTTCGCCTCTGAGCCGCGCAGCTACCGTGATCTCCCTATTCGCTATATGGAGACGACAACCTGTTACCGCGACGAGAAGACTGGAGAACTTTCTGGTCTCACTCGCGTACGTTCGCTCACTCAAGACGATGCTCACATCTTCTGCACCATAGGCCAAGTCGAACAAGAGTTTGAAAACATTATGAATATGATCAAAACGCTGTATGGAGCGCTCGGGATGAACTTCAAAGCACGACTTTCTTTCTCTGATCCTGCCAATCAGGACAAATATCTCGGCAGTCGAGAGGATTGGGATAAGGCAGAGGAGACTATCGAAGTGATCGCGAAGAAGCTAGGTCTCGATTATTCTATTGCGAAAGGTGAGGCCGCTTTCTACGGACCAAAGATTGATATTATGGTTATCGATGCTATCGGGCGCGAATGGCAATGTGCCACTGAACAGCTCGATTTCTCTCAGCCGGCACGTTTTGGGCTCGAATACACTGCCGAAGACGGCTCAAAACAAACTCCTGTCATGATCCACAAAGCGCTTCTGGGAACGATTGACCGATTCCTCGGTGTCTATATTGAACATACTGCCGGGGCCTTTCCCCTATGGCTCTCGCCGGTGCAGGTACGCGTGCTCCCGATCGCCGAGCGGCACTACGACTTCGCGCAAGGAGTATTTGAAAAGATGAAAACCGCGGGTATTCGCGTCGAGATAGATCGTAGTAATGAAACCCTTGGGAAGAAGATTCGTGAAGGCAAGAGTCAGAAGATGCCGTATCTTATCGTGATCGGCGATCAAGAGATGCAAGGGCCATCACTCACGATCGAAGCGCGTGACGGGAAGAAGATCAGTTGCTCGGCAGATGAGTTTGTCGCTGGGTTGCAGAAAAAGATTCTCTCGCGCAGTGCTGATTTAGATCTCGGTGCCTTTTCAAAAGAAGAAGTGTCGTAGTGAGTTTTTGAATGATTCAAAAAATGTTTGGACAGTAGCCTTAAGATTGCTTGGTCTGTGAGCTTGTCGAGTGGTTGTTGCGCGGGTCGACGAGGCAGGAGGAGTAAAAGAGAAAATTATTTCAATTGATGACGTTGCCGGGTCGATATGTGATGGAGCTTTTTGAAGGGTGCTGGTAGCGACGGCGCGAACAGTGTGCGTCTTTTCTTTTTTCAGTGTCACACGTACCGCGACTGGCCTTGTCGTAGATGACACTACTG
>JBAQWN010000039.1:0-8191 GCA_049298935.1 Minisyncoccia bacterium | reverse complement strand
GGACTTACATTTCAAACGTATTTAAATGTCAGAGAGCGAAAGAAAACCCCGTCCCGCAAGAGCGAGACGCTATAGGCCATAGTATAGGAGGGGGCAAGTGGAGTCAATAGCATGTATCGGTACATTCGATGTGTAAGTGCAACGCTTTGATTAAAGACTTCCAACGGCGTGGGTGTGGACACCCACGCACCGTTCGGTAATAATGATGCGTCCTTGATTTAAAAACAGATTAGGAGTATGATAGTGTCATATTAAATTATAGTACTCATATGTCTACTCTCTCCGTCCCCCTCACTCCGAAGCTTGAAGAGTTTATAAACAACCAAGTGAAGAGCGGCCGCGCCGCTAACAAGGCAGATGTCGTCCGTCGCGCGCTCATTGCAATGACAGAGGAGGAGGCGGTGCAAGAAGTACTGCTCGCACAAAAAGAAATTCGTGAAGTAAAGGGTCTCAGGGGCGACTTGCGCGAACTTATAAAGCTTATATAAGTCCTCGTATGATTGGACTTATTTACGCCCCGCGTTTTGTACGGCAATTCAAACGCCTGCCCAAAGAACTTCAAGAAGAGGCGTTTCAGAAAATAGACCTGTTCAAGAACATTAAAAATCATGCTGCTCTTAAAGTGCATAAATTGCACGGGAAATTTTCTAATTCTCACAGCTTCTCCGTCAACTACAAAACGCGCATCGTGTTTGAGTATGTTTCAAAAACAGAAGTTGCCCTTCTATCTATTGGCGACCACGATGTATATACCTAAAAACGCATTGTCAACATTGCCTGCAGAAACAGAGGGCGTATAATACGAGGAGCCGTCACCTTGCCACTATGAACGCACAAACGCGGGAGAGAATTGTTGTGTCCGTCGGAGGATCTCTTATTGTTCCTGATGGAATTGATACTGACTTTCTCCTTCGCTTTAAAGAGCTAGTGCTTGAACGAGTACAGCGCGGATTCACGTTCTCTATTATTGCGGGAGGTGGAAAGACTGCACGACGCTATCAAGAAGCGGCGAACGCCGTCACACCACTCTCGCGACAAGATCTCGATTGGATTGGCATTCACGCCACACGCCTGAACGCACAACTCTTGCGCAATATTTTTGTCGGATATGCGAATCCTCACATTATCAAAAATCCAACCATTGATATCGAAGATGATGAGCCGATTATTATCGCCGGTGGATGGAAGCCAGGATGTTCGACCGACTATGACGCCGTCCTTATTGCAAAAAATCTTGGAGCAACACGCATGGTGAATCTTACGAACATTGATTATGTCTATGACAGCGACCCAAAGAAAAATCCAAAAGCACAGAAGATTGATAAAATCTCGTGGCCCGCGTTTAGGAAATTAATACCTACCGAATGGGACCCAGGACTCTCCTCACCCTTTGACCCTGTCGCTGCGAAAGAAGCTGAAGCCATAGGGCTCGAAGTTGCTATTATCAATGGCTCAAAACTCGAAGAATTTTCACTCTATCTCGACAACAAACCGTTCGTCGGAACGATTATTTCTTAAACCACTTAGCAAGCGGGACGAGGAGCGGTGCGGCAAGAAGGATTGAAGAATAGGTGCCCGCAACAACACCCACAAGCATAACAAGCGCGAAGTTTTGCGTCGCCGGTGCACCGATAAAAACGAGTGTGAGGAGCGCAAGCACAACCGTGAGCGATGTGTTGATCGAACGAGTCATCGTCTCACTGATACTCTTCCCTACTGTTTGCTCAAATGGTTCCTTCTTATTTGTTCTCTCATTAAGAGCGAGATGCTCACGAACGCGATCGAAGATAATAATCGTATCGTTGACTGAATACCCAAGAAGAGCGAGAAGCGCAGTCACAAAGAGAGCGTCTACTTCAGCACCCGTGACATGTGCAAAGATTGCGAATAAACCGGCGGGAATAATAAGATCGTGTACGAGAATTGCAATAACCGTAAGACCATAACCCCACGATGAGACCGGGCGTGATACCTTGCGAAAGGCAAAAGCGATATAGAAAATAATAGAAAGAGCGACAGCGAGAATCGCCCAAATCGCCTTACCTGCAAATTGACTCCCGAGAGATGGACCTATCGAGGTATAGGCGAGCTCAGTCGTGCTTGCGCGTTGTGAGAGAGCAATAAGGACAGCGTCGTGCTCTGCTTGCGACATGGTGCGCGTGCGGAGAGACACAGCAGTGTCACCCATCGCACGAAGCGAAACGGTTCCTAGAGAAATTGGAGCAAGCTCTGCCTGAATAGTTGCGAGAGCTGGGCGACCGTGCGGATAATTCACCTGCATCATCGTACCGCCAGTGAAATCAATACTGAGAGGAAGACCGTAGAAAAATATCGCCCCGAGAGCGGCCGCCAGAATAAGGCCAGTTAGCCAGAAGAAAAATCCGCGATGATTGATGATAAACATAATTAATTATTACGAAACCCCGCCTTGTCGGCGAGGCAGGCCAGAACCGAGAAGGAATTTCCATACCCCCTGCCCTTTTTCAGGAATAACCGCAAGAAGGAAGACACGTGAGAGCGATACGGCCGAGATAAAAGAAGAAAGCACGCCAAGAATGAAGACGAGGGCGAAGCCCTGCACGACACTCGTCCCGAGCCAGAAGAGAATAACTCCTGAGATGATCATCGTGAGGTGCCCATCGCGAATAGCCGGCCATGCTCGGCTGAAGCCGATGTGCACTGCCTCGCGCGGTTCCTTACCCTCACGCAACTCTTCTTTCGTGCGCTCAAAGATAAGTACATTTGCATCGACCGCCATACCGACTGAAATGATGAGTCCAGCGATACCCGAGGCAGTAAGTGTCACAGGAATAACCTTCATAACCGCAAGCATGAAAGCAACATATTCGACAAGAGCGAGTGCGGCAATAACGCCCGAGAAGCGGTACCACACGATCATAAAGAGCGCGACAATCGCGAAGCCAATTACACCTGCCTTCACTCCAGCAGAAATTGCCGCTCCACCAAGTGTCGGACCGACAGCAGAACTACTCTCAAGAGAGATCGGAACGGGGAGCGCGCCGAAGTTAAGGTTACGCACAAGATTGCGTGCCTCGACAGCGGTGAAGCGTCCACTGATCACTGCCTGTCCACCAGGAATAGCTTCTCGAATAACGGGCGTCGAGATTGGCTGACCGTCGAGGAAGATGGCCAATGACTGCCCGACGTTTTCACTCGTTATCTTTTCGAAAAGTTTTGCACCAGCATCATTAAAGTTGAGAATCACTTGTGGCTCAGAAAGACCTGCGGTAGCACCAGACCCAAAACCGAGAGTGGCGCTGGAGAGATAACGACCATTCAAACCAGTCGAGGCATATGCAACCATAGTCGTCGTGCCAACAAGAGTCGTCGTAGCGAGTCTGAATTCGAGCGTCGGAGTCTCACCAAGTGCCGCAACAGCGGCTTTGATATCCGTCACTCCCGGCAAATCAACAATGAGACGATCCTCAGTAGTCCCCGAGAGAGAGCTTGCTTGCTCTGTCTGCACCAATGGCTCTGCGACACCAAAGAGGTTTACTCGGCGTTCAATAACGCCCTGAAGGGCTGAAAGTGCGTCGGCACGGTCGCCTGCAGGCGTTTGACTCATGTCGGCCTTATAAACAAGCTCTGTTCCTCCGGCGAGATCGAGGCCGAGTTTAAAACGATATGAACTAGCCAGATTCGTCTCACTTGCCCAGACGAAATAGATAAGCAAAAACCCTGCAATGAGGGCAATGGCGGCAAACACTCGGTAACGAGTCATGGGGAGAGTATAAACGACTCTGTTTGCGCTCGCAACTTGTTATATATCTCGTATCTATATAAAAAAGTAGCCCTACTCCGAAGAGTGGGGCTACTAGTGTGCGAAGAAAGGTGCCTAACAGACCTTCATCCCACCCGCAACCGAATCATAACAATCGTTATGGTGTGGTGCTGGAGGAGCAGTAAGGGTGAGCGGTGGTGGTGGCGATGGTGGCGGAGGTAATTCCAGAGACGGGGCCACCGGTGGTGGTGGCGATGGTGGTGGTCCAGCCGGCGCAAGACTCAATTCTGGTGGTATTGGCGTAGGATTGGATGAGCAACCAGCGGCCAACGGAGAATCACACGGAATGGGTGATGGTACCGGCCCAGGATTCGATCCTGGCGGTGGTGGTGGCGGTGGTGGTGCACACGTGTCACCAGCATCGTTTAGCAAAAGCGGTGGTGTACACGTTATGCCGTTCGGCGTAACGACACCGATCGGGCTATTGCCCGCAGCGAGCGTGCAAGGGCCCATCTCAGGAGGACACAAGAAGCTGATGACGAGCCCTTCTGGCGTTGGATTAATGGTGGGGGCGACTGGTTCGCCACTCGCCAAGACCATTGTTATTCCCTCTTCTGTTGTTGGACTCCCTTGTGAGGTGGTCACAACAACATGACCAGGCTTCGAGCCGACTTTCACCGACGAGACCCCCTCGCTTTGGGTGGTGCCCAAGGCCTCAGAGTTTTGGCTTTGCCCCGAACTCCCGCACGAGGTGAAAAGCATAGATACTGCCGCTAATACTTGCAGTAGCAATTTCATGGATCTCTCCCTTCTGTCCCACAGGACTACTTGGTTATAGAACTACTCTCTAATTTAGATAATAAACCTATTATCTGGTAATGTCAATAGCCGCCCTTTCCGCGAGCGTGACCGCATTCTCAAAAAGACAGGCAACGGCGAGAGGGCCGACACCACCTGGTACTGGGGTGAAGAGCGCACATTTGTCTGCACACGCAGGATCAGCATCACCAGCGACTTCGCCATTTGACTCTGAAGTACCCGCATCAATAAGAACCGCTCCTTCTTGTATCATATCTGGCTTGATAAGATGTGGTGCTCCAGCCCCTGAGACGATGATGTCTGCCTGCAACAATGCTTCTGAAAAGTTTTCAGTGGCGCGATTCACCACAGTGACTTCTGCATTCTGCTGTCGGAGCCAGACTGCAACTGGTGCGCCGACGAGAAATCCGTCCCCAATCACTACAGCCTTCTTCCCTGCTATTGCCACCTGTCCAAATGCTAAAATCGCACGGACTGCTGCAACGACCGGAGGAAGAAGTGCGTCGGTGTCGCCTCTTTCAAATTTCTCGCGCGCAGATCTCGACAGAACATCAGCGTCTTTACTTATATCAATTAATTCGAGCAAATTCATTGCTTCAGCCGAAACGGGAAGCTGGACAATTGCCACATCCGCATCTTTAAAAAAGGCTTGACTGTTTGTTTCTTCAAAAAAGCACCCCGCCGCTTCTGCGCTTCTCTTTTTAATATTTAAATAGGAACGTGTTGCTGGTGTTGGATCTTGAGCAATATACGCAACCACTCTCGGTGGATGCGACAATTTCTCTGCACGCGCTTTTGCGCGTGCAAGCACCTCCCTCGCCAGAGCGCGGCCGTCAATAATCATGTCGTGAGTAATTCTGTGACACCCTGCACTATCTCAACAGATGGTTCAAAGCCAAGAGTCTGACGTGCGGCCGAGATATCAGCGACACTTCGCAAAATATCTCCTGCACGCGGCGATTCGTGACTGACCTCAAATGCATCGAGATAATTGTCTGCAATAATCTGATGCACGTGAGTAAGAGCCGTTTCCTTGCCCGAGGCAATATTGAAAATCCCAACATCTTCTTTAATCAGAGCCTGATAAATCGCCTTCACAATGTCACGTACGTGCACAAAGTCGCGCGTCTGCGACCCGTCACCGTATATAGTAATAGGTCGTCCGGCACGTACTGCCTCGATCCAGCGCGGTATCACTGAAGCATACGGATGGTCTCCTAATTGACCTGGCCCATACACATTAAAGAATCGTAGCCCGACCGTCGAGAGGCCAAACATACGCTCGTAGGCACCCGCTTGCATCTCGTTCATAGCTTTTGAAAGCGCATAGGGAGACTGCGGACGAAGAACACTTGTCTCACTCTTCGGAAGTGAAGGGTCGTCCCCGTACACCGCCGCTGATGAAGCGTATACCACACGAGTAACTCCTTGTGCGTGTGCCGCATTCAGCACCTGTTCGGTTCCTGTCACATTCACTTCATGAGTAGCGAGCGGATTAGCCATACTCTCTGCGACAGAGACAAGGGCAGCGAGATGTACCACATGCGTCACTCCCTGCATTGCCACGATAAGAGCTTCACGATCTCGAATATCACCTCGCAACAGAGGGACGCCGTCAGGGACCCTTTCAGCCTTACCGCTTATGAGCGAATCAAATACAGAAACCGTAATTCCCTTCTCTTTAAGAAGATTCACGAGATGACTCCCTATAAATCCAGCACCGCCCGTAATAAGAATATGCATAAATTTATTTTCCAGAAAAAGCGAGTAGCGCCCGCAACGTCTTAATCGCTATTGCGATGTCGAGACCAAAGGACCGGTGCTTTAGATAATATAGGTCGAGCGAAAGTTTGCGACGAGTGCGCTCGACATCAGCAGGTCCGCGTGGCGCGTCATAATCATGAATCTGCGCCCAACCAGAGAGGCCTGGCGTAATCATATGCCGCATCCAATAATGAGAAATCTCATGTTCATATACTTCTGCAATCTTTGGGAGCTCCGGTCGCGGACCTATAAACGACAGGTCGCCCATGAGCACGTTCCAGAGCTGAGGTAATTCATCAATACGAGACTTGCGCAAAAAGCGCCCAAGCGCCGTCACGCGATTCTTCTTCTGCAATTCAACATCACCATGATCATTTAAAAGCATGGATCGCAATTTTATAATTGAGACCAAACGACCACTCTTGCCGATACGATCATGACAAAAAAAAGGAGAATTGCCTTCGAAGGAGAGCGCGAGCATTGCGATGAGTATGAAAGGAACAGCAACCACGGATCCAACAAAAGCGAGAACAATATCAAAAAGACGCTTAGCACCGTCATACAGCATATGCCGCTGTGAAAGAACTTCGAGAAATTGTGCCGCATCAATATGGTCGAGTGGCACGCGATCAAAGATCTCTTCGTACAAAGTTGCAAAGTCCTTGATCGTGATACCCTTCGCCACCAGCTCATACAACATCGGCATATCTCGTATGACGGCCGCGTCAAAAGTGTCGACCACCACAACCCGCACCCCCGCATTAAGATGATCGGTGATTGCCGCGAGCACACCACCCTTGCGAAGACCTTTTGTTTCTATGTGTGCACGAAATCGAATGAGATATCGATCATTCTCCTGCACCTCGTCATAGAGCTCAGACACCGCCGCACCATTTCCCACAAGAACGGCTGGCACCCTATTACTCTCGCGCATCTCATGATTCATACGATAAAAACGCCACGAACTCTCCGCGATCACTGACACAACAAGGTAGAGCATAAGAATCGTCTTGGGGGCAATATCGAGCGGAAGAATGAAAAAGAGGATGGCAGCAATCGCGACCGTCGCGACCTGCGCTCCAAAAATGCGCGCGCCCATCACGCGTCGTATCGGACGTGTCTGTTTCTCATACAAACCGGCAATATAAAACACGCCGAGAGATATTAGGAACATCGGCAAGAACGGTATAAGGTTTGCCTCAAAGTAACCCCAGAGGGGTATCGAGAGGTTACGAAGAAGAAGGGCGACCCAGAGGGACGCAACTAATATGAAAAAATCACCCACCAAAAGAAGTATTGTCTCGCGACGGTCAAATGCCATAGGTATAGATACTATAACGCGTAAATCTATTGTACAGTTGCACCTATGAAGCTTGCCAACAAAAAGGTACTGTTTGTCATAACGAAGTCGAATTGGGGCGGCGCTCAGTCATATGTCTACACGCTCGCAACACGTCTCAAAGACACGGGCGCCGATGTTGCCGTAGTACTGGGTGGTACCGGCGAAGCAGGCTCAGAATCTGGACTACTCGCAGAACGACTGCAAGAAGCCGGCATACGCACCTTGTTTTTGAAATCGTTTATGCGCGACATCTCACTCATTCGAGAATTCAAGGCACTTCGCGAGCTCATATATATACTGAAGAGTGAGCGCCCTGACGTCGTCCATCTCAACTCTTCAAAAGCAGGTGGGCTGGGTGCAGTTGCGGCACGCCTTACTGGCGTGCCGCGCATCGTATTCACAGCACACGGCTGGCCGTTTTGGGAACCGCGCAATTTCGTCGCCCAAAAGCTTATTTACTTTTTTTCCTGGATTACGGTGATGTTCTCACATGCGGTGATTACTATCTCGGATTATGATCTGAA
>JBAQWN010000038.1:0-18487 GCA_049298935.1 Minisyncoccia bacterium | reverse complement strand
GAATACTAGCTATTGATCCTGGCTACGATCGTCTCGGTATCGCAGTCATTGAAGGCGATGCTTCGCGCCCGACACTTATTATGAGCGATTGTATCTTGCCCGATAAAGGAACACCTGCGGTGCGCCTCGCCTGCGTTTCTCGCGCGATTACCGAGGCCATCACTACTTATCAGCCCGATGCTCTTGGTATTGAAACGCTCTTTTTTGGAGTGAATAAAAAGACAGCTCTTGGCGTCGCCGAGGCACGTGGCGCCGTACTTGCTGCCGCCGGCATTGCTCTCCTACCCATCATTGAATGCACCCCTCAACAAGTGAAACTCGCTGTTACGGGGCATGGCGGTGCCGATAAAAAAGCGGTCGAACAAATGATTCCTCGTCTACTCACTCTCCCACCAAAAAAACGTCTCGACGATGAACTCGACGCCATAGCGGTCGGCATCACCGCCCTCGCGGCAAATCTATCTCGAAAATAGAGACGCCGAAGATGCGTGGTAGCATATACAAATATGCATTCTGAAAGAGCCTCTCAACGGCATATTTTCATCGCATCTGTCCTAGTGGTGCTAGGTATTATGTGCACTGTCGTTGGAGGGATGATTATCGCTATTGCAATCGCTCCTGTGCCCGACATCAACTCATTCGCCAATCGCCATATCACCCAATCAACAAAAATTTACGATCGCACCGGACAAATTCTTCTCTATGATTATAATCGCGACGCCAATCGTAGTATTGTCCCATTAACTGCCATCTCACCAAATGCGATATACGCGACCATTGCAATAGAAGACTCGAGTTTCTACGAACACGGTGGTATACGTATCTCCTCGATCATCCGCGCGATGATTGTTGACGTCCTTGGAGGATCACTTGCTCAAGGTGGTTCAACCATCACACAGCAAGTTGTGAAAAATACCTTACTTACCAATGAAAAAAGTATTGTGCGTAAAATACACGAGTGGGTATTGGCATTGAAGCTCGAGCAAGTATATTCGAAGGATCAAATCCTCGAATCCTATCTCAATACCGTCTCGTATGGGGGAACCTTGTATGGTATCGAAGCGGCTTCAGAAGCATATTTCGGTGTTCCCGCGAAAGATCTCTCAGTAGCCGAGGCAGCTTATCTTGCAGCAATGACTCAGGCTCCTTCCTACTACTCCCCTTTCGGCTCTCATCGATCTGAACTCGACGCTCGCAAAAACCTCGCACTTGAGAGGATGCATACACTTGGTTTTATCAATGATGGTATCTATACGAGCGCGAAAGATGAGCAGGTAGTATTTGCGGCGACACGACACAGCTCCATCATCGCTCCCCATTTCGTCTTCTATATTCTCGACCAACTTGAGACTGTGTATGAGCGGAAAACACTCGGCTCAGGATTAAAGATTATTACCACCCTTGACGCTGACCTCCAAACAAAAGCCGAAGCGGTAGTGAATCAATATGCGCTTGAGAATGTAAAGAAATTTAGAGCGACCAATGCATCTCTCGTCGCGATCGACCCCAAGACTGGTCAGATTCTCTCTATGGTTGGCTCTCGAAACTTCTTCGACACGACGATTGACGGGCAATATAACGCCACAATTGCACTCCGCCAGCCCGGATCGACCATGAAGCCTTTTATCTATTCCCTTGCTCTCGCGAAGGGATATACACGCGACACCATCATCTTTGACGTCCCCACACAATTTTCAACCTCGTGCAAACCGTCGGATGTCACCAACAACATCTCACCATGCTATGCTCCTTCAAATTACGATGAAAAATTCAGAGGCCCCATGACCTTTGAGACCGCCCTTGCCCAATCGATTAACATTCCGGCTATTAAAGCGCTGTACTTGGTCGGCATACAAAACGCCATAGCTCTCGCAAAATCATTTGGACTCACCACCCTTGGTGACGCTAATCAATATGGACTCACGATTGTGCTCGGAGGTGGCGAGGTGCGCCTCCTCGACCTCACGGGCGCCTATGCCACCTTTGCAAATGACGGTATCAAGAACACCCCTATCGGCATTCTTGAGGTGGACGATGTCCAAGGAAATGTACTTGAGAAATATGAATCGAGACCGTCTCAAGTAATCCCCACAAACATCGCACGCGATATGTCAGCGATGCTCTCTGACGCGCCGGCACGCCTGCCAGAATACCCTCTCAATTCCCCGCTCTCATTTGCAGGCTATGATGTCGCCGTGAAGACTGGTACGACCGACGACACTCGTGATGCGTGGGTTGTTGGATATTCTCCCTCTGTCGCTATTGGTGTATGGGTAGGAAATAACGATAATTCTCCTATGGTAAAGTCCGTCGCCGGCTTTATTGCAGCGCCGATGTGGCACGAGGTGATGGCCTATGCCCTTTCAAAATATCCAAAAGCATATTTCGGCGAACCGAACCCCATCCTCACTTCTGTCCCTCCGATGTTACAAGGTAACTGGCGCATACCTGACACAAACGGAGTAGTCACGCCGCACAGCTTGTTGTATTGGACTAATAAAAACAATCCTCAAGGGCCTCCGCCAAGCGACCCTGCACAAGATCATCAATTCGCAGCATGGGAGTATGGGGTGCAGAACTGGTATGCAACTCACCCTGAAGTCTTTTCTGGTGGCATTATGCTCCCCGTTCCTCTCTCAACACCTATTTTATAATCTTTTTGCGTAACTTATTGATTCATCGGAGACACAAGATAGAGAAGAGTGGTATCGCCGACACCTTTGATAATAAGAGGGCGACCGATACCCGCTGCGGTAAGAGAAAGACTCTCTGCTGACGTGAGTGACAACACTGCCGAGAGATAGCGATGATTAAAAGAGAGGCTCGGCGTGTCCCCAGAAAGGTGGGCGTGGATTGTTTCTGATGATTCTCCAATGTCGGCATTTTTTGCAAAAAGGGAAAGAGATTTCTTTTTTTGATCAAAAGAGATTTGTACTTTCTGAAACGAGTCTGAGAAGATGGTGGTTTGTTTAAGCGCCATCTCAAAATCTTTTCTCAACACGACCGCCTCAGCAATAGATTCTTTTGGTATGATTTGGCGATAATCAGGGTACACCGCATTGGTGAGTCGCGAAACGATCATGCTTTTTTCACAAACAAAGGCACATTGATGATCGTCAAACGAAACTATTATTTCTTCATCAGGAAGAGCTTGAGCAATATCAAGTGCATTTTTTGCAGGAATAAGAAACTTTCCTTGGGTACCTTTGTTTGCGAGTGGTACTTTTTTCTCAACGAGACGGAATGAATCTGTAGCCACCGCAGTCAGTACCCCTCCTTCTACCGAGAGATAGATACTCGCGAGCTCTGGACGAACAGTTGAGTTTGAGGCACATGAGGCAATGGTAGTAAAAATATTCTTAAGAAGAGTGCCTGAAATGACAATTCTATTTTTTGGATTTTCGGGAAAAGGGATGGAAGGAAAATCATCATAGGGAATCGTTTTTATAGAACTCTTTCCCATACTGTTCGTAATGACAATAATATCTCCTACGTGTTCGAGGGTAATCTCCCCTTCTTGGGTTAGTGATCCTGCTATTTGTTGTAGTATCGTCGCGGGAATTGCTGCAACACCATTTGCAATAACCTTGCCTGAAATTTTTAAATCAATACCTGTCTCAAGATTTGTTGCGCGTAATTTAATACCCTCATCACTTGCGATTATAAGTATTGCTGATAGAACAGGAAGAGTTGCGCTCTTTCGATCGGCAAATCGAGAGACGATATACACAGCCTCAGAGAATTCTTTTTTTTCTATTGAAATATTCATACGAATGCTATTAGGGGTGTTGATAGTGGGGATAGAGTGAAAAGACTATATTTTGAATAGGTATTTTGCTGGTTTGTAAAAGTAGAAGATGTGAACAAGAGATTCATAAAGGTCATACAAGGAGTGTGCGAATATCTTGAATCTCTTTTATTAGATCAGTATCCACAACTAATTCACGCTTTATTTTCTCACAAGAGTGGATAACCGTCGTGTGATCGCGGCCCCCAAGTTTTGAACCAATTGTTGGGTAGGAGATATTAAAATCTTCACGAAGAATGTACATTATTATTTGTCGCGGGCGCACCACTTCTCTGCGGCGCGTCTTCTCATAGATACTTTCTTCATCAATGCCATAAAATTCAGCAATTTTGTCGACGACAACTTTTACCGAGATATTTTTCTGCGGTCGGGTAAAGGAGCGAAGGGATTGCCTCACTTCAGAGATATTCGGTACTGACCCTTTTATTTGGGCATGGCAGACGATACTGTTTACCATCCCCTCAAGCTCGCGGATAGAGCCAGAGAGGTTTGTTGCAACATATTCAATAACCTCATCAGAGAGGAGAACGCCGTGGGAGGAGGCTTTCCGCTGCACAATAGCCATACGTGACTCTGCGTCAGGCTCGCTGATATCAACGGCCATACCACTCGCTAAGCGCCCCTTGAGGCGCTCTGCGATATCAGGGATAGCCGCAGGAGATCGGTCAGAAGAGAAAATTATTTGTTTATTGGTGTCATAGAGAGCATTAAAAAGATGGAAGAGTTCTTCTTGAGTCTTGTCTTTTTTTGAAAGAAACTGCACATCATCCATGATCAGTAGATCATATTGACGATATTTATCTTTGAAGCGGTTGGCGGTCCCTGCCTGTACAGAGTCAGTGTAGTCAACGGCGAATTTTTCTGATGTTAAATAAAAAGCTTTTCGTCCCTGGTACTGCTTTTTAAATTGATTTCCAATGGCTTGTAGCAGATGGGTCTTCCCTCTCCCAGTATCACCATAAATAAAGAGAGGATTGTAGGTAATGCCCGGGCGACTGAGTGCTGCTTGTGCCGCAACATGCGCGAGGTTATTAAATGAACCAACCACAAATGTATCAAAGGTGTAGCGCGGGTTCAGGTTGTCGCTTTTATTAATATAAAAATCCTCCAAAGGCAGTTTTAGAACATTTCGCGGGGTGGCTTTATGTTCTTTAGGCGCTTTACGATGTTCATCACGCACAATAAGGTATTCGATATTACGAAATTCATAAGATACGTCGCGCACAATCTTCAAAAGGAGTGTATGGAACTTTTTCAAATACCAATCTTTAAAAAACTGACTTGGTACGCCAATATAAACAATACCGTCATCACCGATCTTTACGATAAAGCTATTTCTGAACCAAGTATTGAAATTTGCAGGAGATATTGAGAGCTCGACGTGCGTCAATATATATTCCCAAAGCTCTCGAGGTTTCCCGTTGTCCATACGTACGTTTGACTATACACGCATTTCAAATCAGCTGCACACTAGCGTTTTGGGGAGAAACTGTTAGTATCATGTGTACAACCTAATTTCAATATAGTATGGCAACGAAACGAACCTATCAACCCAAGAAACGTAAGCGCGCGAAGACCCACGGGTTCCTCTCGCGTTCGAAGACCGCTTCTGGTCGCGCAATCATCAAAAAGCGTCGCCGGATCGGCCGCGCACGGCTCGCCGTCTAGCTCACTGTGTTCTCACGCCGAGAACGACTCCCACGCGCCCAATTTCCCACCGCTCTCTCAAGAGGTCAGCGGCTCTCTTCTCCGAACTTTCTCCTTACTATTCCAGAAAAGGCCCATGGGTATGCAGTGGTAATACCAAAGAAGGTCGCCCGGCTATCGAGCACGCGCCACCTTCTGAAACGGCGCGTACTTGAGGCATTGAGGACTCTCCCCCTCCCTCCTTCTCTCATTGTATTTCCGCGATCGTCAGCAACTAGTGTAAACTACCAAGATATTAAGAGAGAATTGGAAGATATTCTTTCCCGTATCCATACACCTCACACCAAACTATGATCTCAACTTTTTTCCATGCTGTTTTTTACAATCCTATCTATAATGCTCTTGTCGCCCTCGTCGCATTTGTGCCGGGCTCTGATGTAGGGATTGCTATTATTCTTCTCACTATTAGCATTCGTCTCATTCTCCTCCCCTTTTCACTCTCGGCGGCACGTACTCAACGTGCTATGAAGACGCTAGAACCAAAAATTAAAGAATTAAAAGAAAAACATAAGGGAAATAAAGAACAAGAAGCACTCGATACTCTTGCGCTCTATCGTGAGGCTCAAGTTAACCCTTTCGCGAGTATTCTTATGGTTTTTATTCAAATTCCAGTTCTTCTTGCTCTCTATTGGGTGTTCTACTATGAGCCATTTTCGACTATTAACATCGCACGGTTGTATACTTTTACTCCTGTTCCTCTCGGCGTCTCACTAGAATTTCTCGGAATTATCTCTGTTGCTAGTAAGAGCGCTGTGCTAGCCGCACTCGCCGGCCTCTCACAATTCCTTCAAGCACACATGGCTCTATCGGGCACCATGAAACCCTCTGGAGGTGGCGCGCAAGGAGATTTCCAGAAGATTATGGGTATGCAGTTGAAATATGTCTTCCCTTTTCTTATTACTGCTATCTCGTATACGACGTCTGGTGCGATTGCATTATATTTTATCACCACAAACCTCGCGGGATCAGCACAAGAGTGGCATGTACGCCGTACTCTCGCCACCGAAGAACAGAATCAAAAGTAGCTTTATAGCCGATAGCTCCAGAGCGAACCGTCATTTTTGTTTACGAATACGAGAGTCGACAGTGCTGGGTCAAGTGCAAGAGCTTCTGCATCGAGATCGCCGCTCTGCGCTTGAGAGAAGTCGAGGGTGCGCTCTGCATAGCGGCTCGCGACATTTATTTTCCATATCTGGTCTGAGAAATGAGCTGCGCCCTGGTACCAGTCGTCGGGGTACACAAATGCTCCATCAGGATTTGTAGGGACTCCGCAGTATATAGAAGAGTCGTCGGCCGCCCATACGCACTTGTCAGCAATAGTCGCGATAGGTAGTGCTATGGAGGTGCCCAGGGAGCTGTTTATCAGCTCTGTGTGCATATTGTTACCCTGAACGTAGCTCACAAGTACCCACGCGCCTGAGGGGCTTGCAAGGGCGACAAGGCCGTCACGAGGGCCGGCGACGCGAGAGAAGTGCCCGGCAGTATTGATAAGGAATGCGTAGCCTGCGATCGAGCTGGCCGGCTTAGAGAATGCGAGATACTGATTCTTTCCTGCAAAGGAAGCACGAAGTGAAGACAGTGGTGTTGTAAAGATTCTAACCGCGTGTGATCCGTTGGTGCTCATAAGGGATCCTACAGAGCCGTTTGGGCCTGACACGAGCGTTAGTATGCTGACTGAAGATGCAGAAACAGTCGCTATATTTTGAGGGAGGAAAAATCCATCAGAAGTCGTCGCAGAAAGTGCATAGGTGTTGATGGTAGAAAAATCAGTACCTGAGAGATACTGCACAAAAGCGGCTGATGCATTTGGGAGCCATGAGGCGGATTGAATCCCTGGGACCGTTTTGTTTGATATGCGCGTGGTTATCGAGGTTGTGGCGTTATAGGAAAAGACGTTGCCACTTTGCTTCTCGATATAATTGACCATGACGTCAGGCGATGAGCTAGCATTTCTTGCTTTCATATTAATAACCGCCTCGCCCGGAACGACCGGTCCAGCGCTTATTTTCACAAGTCTTTCTCTGGTGGCTGTGGGAGTATCTTGAGCAGTAGGATATTTAGGTGTCTTGTTTGACGGCGAAGTGCCCTGCCCTGCTAGCGGTAAGTTGACGTCGATTTGGGTAGTTGTGCCAATGTTTTTAGTGCTAAAGAAATAGAAATACACACCTACTCCGAGCCCGAGAATGGCCAGCGCGATTATAGAGATAATAAAAGTGCGTTGCATATTATTTGGCTTTCGCTTCGATAGGAGGAAGATTAAGAGAAAGATTCAAAATGTTCGGATTGATAATACCGAAGACGAGGGCGGGGGCGAGGACGAGGATAAGGCCGAAGATTGCATTCCATATTCTTCCCTTATTATCGGTAATCGCACTGACGGAATCTTTCTGGAAAACGGCGATTTCGAGCCCGGCATAGGTTATCTCTATGATAGCGAGTACGGCGGCAAGGCCGATGAGAAATTTATAGAGATTGTTGAAGAAACGCGCTAGATTCTTTGAATTCGTGACGCTTGTCACGCTGTCATCAGTGAGGCCGGTGATGGGTGCGAGTGCAACAAAGCCTCTAGTAGTATCAGCAGCAAAGACATGGGGTGTAACAATCCAAAAAAAGAGGAGCACCAGTGACAAGATAATTATTTTTTTCATAGGCCAAAGAAGTTAGAGCTTGGTTTCGCACCGAAGGTAAGAGATAGGGCGGCTGTTGCTTCAGTTGCACCTGCCGAAGCAGTGAGTGAGAGTTCGGCACCCCCTTCTCCACTCCCTGCTGGTCGAAGGGTAAGTGAGTTGCCGGTCTGTGCCGCCGTACCGTTTAAGAACCACTGCAAGAGCGGTACTCCTTTTGTCAGAGGTAGTGAGAATGGCGCGGCAAAGAGTCTCTCTTCAGATCCTCGTATCGCATACGGACTCGTCAGTGCATGGTCAAATAGGATTCCGAGTAGAGGGTCATTTGTATAAATGCGTACAACAGGCTCGGCGTCGATAAGGGTGATCGAGTCGCCACCAACAAGGTCTCCCTCTTGGCTCTGAACGTCGACTGACACATCGATAGCGCGGTACTGAAGTGGCGAGGCGACGAGGATCGAACTTTTTCCGATGCCGGAAGAATTCGCTATACGAGTACCCTCGACGGTCCAGGCATACGAAAGCGATGCGGGATTGATAGGTTCTCCGTTTGCGCTTTGTACATTTGCCATCGCGACGACGCGCACAGCGCCTTCGAGTGGTATAAGGGGCTTGCCCTTATAGAGAGCTGGCGCCGAAGCGACAGGCTCGGCAATCAGCGCAACGTCTTGTGGTTGTATCGTTACTGATTTGGCATATTGCTTGCCGGCAGAAGAGACGATCACTGTAACCGAGACCATACTTCCCGCTTTCCCAAGAGTAATAGCAACTGGCCGCACGCTACCTTGGTATATTTGTTTGCCGCCAACAGAGACAAGTACCACTGCATTGGTGAGATCAATGGTAGATGAAAGAAATGAGAGAGACGCTTTACTAAAGGGCGTTGGGTATTGAGGATTTACGGAGATAGTAAAGGTGTCTGTGTTCCCTAGTGATTGAGCCGATGCAGTAATCGGCAACAGAAGAGTGATGGCAAGTATCGCAATGAGTGCGCGCATAGTTCTAGTATACAACCTGTACGAGGACACTATGCTGCTTCGGGCACATCTTGGGCATATTGTTGGGCGTCATTCTCCTGATCTTGCTGAACCTGAGCTTTTATTTGCATAATTTGCGCGGCTTGCTGTCGTCGTGCAGCGAGTTTTTTTGCTGCATGTGCTTTTTCCCATACCTTAAGAGCCTCACCCTCCATTTTTATTTGAGTTCTATATAGCCGCCAGAGGACGACTGTAAAGGCGGGAAGTGTCCCAATGAGTGGTATTTCGGCAACGGCAAAGCCACCAGAAAACCAAAGCACGGCCGTTGCATTTGCCGCGATAAGGCGCTGATTGCTGCGCAGAATCCACACACCTAATACGAGAAAGGCGATAAGTCCTATGGCATCAGCCATAAAAACCCCGAATCCTATAAATGTCGCTGAGCCAGCAACGCCCAATGCTGTTGCCGCCGCACCACACCCAAATGCCGCCGCAAGTTCTTGTAAGGATTTCAACCATGCGCTCACTTGTCCTGTTGCCGCCGCTGAAGCAGTCAGTTTTGCATAGCAGACGGCGCCAGCTATCGCTGGCCCAAAGAACCATGATTGCTCAAAAAAGGCGCGTATTGCGTCGAAGACTCCTGCGACCATGAGGATAGGCATGGCCTTCTTCCATGTCATCGTCTCCGGTGGAGTCTCGTCACTTCTGTTCCTCGGCATAGCGTTTCTTCTCTTTCTTTATCGCGAGAAGTTGAGAAGGGTCTGAGGTGATGATCTGGTCTTCGGTATAACTTGAAACGACCTTAATCGCGACGTGTTTTAATCCGGCGAAGAAGAGTCCTTCGCCGACGCCGGCTTCAAGCAATAGATATTTCTCTTCGTCAGTAAGATTAAACGTCTTTTGCAGGACATCGATGGTCGTTGGAGATTGTTTCAAGAGCAGTTGCAGTGACGAGTTGGTGAGGATCGGCCGCCCATAAGGACTCTTCAAGAAGTCTTCGACGTCTTGGGTAATCGTACAGACCCCGAGATAATATTTACGCCCGCGCTTTGCGAGAGAATATAAGAATGAGGCAGTGTCCTCGCTCTTCATCATCCACCACGCCTCATCAATAATCAGCAATCGTTTCTTAATATCGTGGCGCACGGCATTCCATATGTAATGGGTGACGATGTACATCGCGATCGGTTTCAGCTCGTCCTCCATGTCGCGCACTGAGAAGATAACGAATTGATGCTTCAGTTCGATATTGGTTGGCTGGTTCATAAATCCAGACCACGTACCGCGGGTATATTTTGAAAGTCTCTCGACAAGGGACTCGCTCCCCTCCATTCCCGAAAGTACCTGCTCGAAGTCATACAGGAGAGGTGGCTCTGCACCGGTGAAATCTCTTTCGCCAGTGATATCCTTGGCGGCATACGTCTCACTAATAGCGCGGTCGACGATAGCGTCTTCTTCAGGTGAGAGGCCGCCAAGCATGATACGGAAGAGTCCGACGAGAGAGATAATGTTTGAACGCAGAACGTCTTTTGGGTCCTCATCTTCTTTTACTGGCGGTAAATCGAAGGGGTTGATGTGGCTCTCAGACGAAAGAGAAATATTGAAAGATCTCCCGCCCGTTGCCTCAGCAAGCTGATCATATTCGCGTTCAGGGTCGATAACGATAACGTCGGTTCCGAACATAAGTGAGCGCAGGATCTCTAGCTTTGTAGAATAGCTTTTACCAGAACCAGATTTCGCGAAGACGACGGAGTTGTAGTTCTCAAGTGAGAAGCGATCAAACAGAATGAGTGAGGAATTGTGGCGGTTAATGCCGTAGAGAATGCCATTGTCACTCGTGAGG
Source organism: Minisyncoccia bacterium (assembly GCA_049298935.1). Taxonomy (GTDB): domain Bacteria; phylum Patescibacteriota; class Minisyncoccia; order Phycocordibacterales; family Phycocordibacteraceae; genus C7867-001. The sequence continues at coordinate 7,528 of JBAQWN010000038.1, read as the reverse complement.
TCAAAAGAGACAAAGGGGAATAGCGATGAGAGCGGAGAAGAATTCAACTTGGAATTTACGAGTAGCTCGTCAGTCCCGAGTGGTAAGCAAGAACGGAAGCCCTGCTCCTGCTGGAAGAGTGCGGGTTTGGTGTATACCAGTTTTGCATCGAGAATACCGCGTACGGCCCCTTCGGTCTTGGCGATCTCTTCTTTTGTGTCTCCATAGAGCGCGAGATACAGTCCGACATCAAACAGTTTTTCCTGCGCTTGTTGCAGATTGTTGCGCAGGCTCTCGATGTCTTGATAGGCTGTGTCGAGTAGTGGGTCGCGGACCAACCCTTTTGATTCGCGTTCTGATATCTGGCTTTGCACTTCGGCCACTTTCTTCTGAAAGTTGCGCAACGCCTTTTCAGTTTCAATCGGGTGAATAAATATAGAGATATCCAGCACCTTGTCGAGGTCGATGATAGGTGAGAACCAGCTGTCCGAGAGGAATCGCGGATAGGAAACAGTATAGAACGTACGTACGAATTTTTCTCCCAGCTCAATCTCGCGCGAACCGATTTTGAGTGCGGTCGGGGCAATCGTGTCGACGAGGTCGAGGGTACTTTGTTTGTAAATATCTCGCGGCAAGACCGCCGTGATAGCCGGGGGTTCTTCGTGTTTACGGTTGAGGAAGTCAAGAAGTGCCATAAGTTAGGTATCAAGGCGAATAGGGTTTTCAAGCTCTCCAGGATTGAATGAGCGGTAGAAGAGTTCGATCAGCTCTTCAGTGTTCAACGAGACGGCGCGTACACCGGTGCCCGCGAGTCCGGCAGCAACGATAGAGAGTCGCTGTCCGAGCTGTGCCGAGTCTTCTTCAAAGGACGTTTCTTTTGCCGCACTCTTGGTTGCAGCACTGTCATTCTTAAAGAAGTTCAGAGCGCTCGCGGTGCTCGCGGCACTCGCGTGGGGGGAATACGAAACGACGATATAGAATGACTTTGTCATAATATTTGTCTGCTCCGTGAAAGATTGTATGAAGGCGATATATTCACGTAGCTGGATGCGTAGCAATTCGTTTTTTTGTTCAGGCGCTTTTGTTTCGAGTAGAGCGACGTACGGACGCAAGTCCATCTTGCGTGAATTGATCACGATCTGAATTGAGAAATCAAGCGTGTTGAGGAAGTTCTGGAAACCGAGAATAATCGCATGTTGTTCGTCAGCAGACTTGAGTCCGAAGTTAATCGCCGAACAGATGAGTACTCCACGATAGGTGCCGTCCTTTAATGTGGCAATGCCGTTCCGTATTTCTTTAATCGGAACGAACTCCTGTGTCTTCCCTGCTTGTGTAGCATCCATAGCTTAATGTCCTGGCCGTGCGGAGGATTTTACGTCAAGTGACCACGCAAGCTCTGAGAGCTTTCCTCGCGTAAGTCGTGGTGCTCCGCGCTTTGGGTGCGCCGCCATGTCTGCTGCGGCGGCAGCCACCGCAGAGACCCCTAATTCTTTTGTCGTAGGCGCCGTATATTTCCACAGCATGAATTTTTTACTCGTGTAGTAATTGAAACCCGCCTCAAGGATTTCGATAAATGGCTTGCTGTTTATTTTATAAAATGCGAGAGATATGCCAAACGCCGCTACCGGTAAGGAGAGAAGTGCCGCGAAGATAAATGAGAGATATGAAAAGAAAGCGACGCAGGCTCCGGCGACACCGGCGAGATAGATAAATTGTGCCAAGGTCAGCGGACCAACAATCTTGTCCTCGACCTCAATAAATTGTGGTACCTGATACTCCATACTGCTCTAGTATACCCTAGCACTCAAGTTTATTTTCATTTCAATCAACAACAATCAGTTATTTTGAGTGCTGGGTATAGCAGGCATGTGGATAGGTTTTATACGCGAGCGCCGGTGATAAGCCAGAAAATAAAAGAAACGAGATTAAAAAATGGTCCGGAGAGGACGTAGGAGAAGAAGAAAAGGAAAAGAACGAGCGCTAGAGTGCCCATACTACGAATTTGGTTTTCAAAGTGACTCATTCGATGCTCAGCGTGCCACGGCAGTATGGAGCGGAGCACGGTCCATCCGTCGAGGGGTGGAAAAGGTATGAGATTAAACAAACCAAGGAAAAGATTTATGAAGGCGATTGTTGCGGCGAATGAAAGGGTGGTCTCAGATAAAAATGGAGTGCCACCCATGGTGAGCGTAGTCGAACCAAAACGCACTATAAGACCAAACATAATTGCGAGAAGAATATTTGTGGCGCTTCCGGCAATTGCGACGAGAGCCTCGCTCCAGCGCCCGGGCTTCAGATTATACGGGTTATACGGTACGGGCTTCGCCCAGCCGAACAGTATCGGTGAGCCAGAGAAGATAAGGAGGGCGGGGAGAACAATAGAGCCCATGGGGTCAATGTGTTTGATTGGGTTGAGAGTGAGTCGCCCAGCAAGGCGGGCCGTAGGGTCACCAAGGGAATTGGCGGCGTAGCCGTGTGCTACCTCGTGGGCGATGACAGAAAGGATAAGGACGAGGAGAGAAAGAAGTGTCATGTTGCTGGTTTTGTATCCTATGCTACCATGCGAAGACTATGGCACGAGCTTGCAGTATCACTGGCAAAAGCACGCAAATCGGCGGGCGCTACTCTAACCGCGTCCGCGCGACGCAGTTTAACCCTACGGGCAATGTCCGTCGCAAGGCGAACCTCACCAAACGACGCATCTATGTCGCCGAGCTCGGCAAGACGGTCACCACTGTCATCTCAATGAAGGGTCTCAAGACTATTAAGAAGAACGGCGCTTTCTCTACACTCAAAAAAGCAGGGGTTATTTAATAAGGTTTGGTCAGTATCTGGCCATTTGATAGGTAGAGACCGGGAGTGGTTGAAGAAGAAATATTGAATGAGGTGGTGCCATACGAGATAGTGAAAATGCCTGGGGCGGTGACGGTGATGAAGGTGTCGATGTCAAAGGTGAGTCGAGCGCCATAGGGAGTGCTCTCTGGTGCGCCGAAATGGATAACCTTTGAGACGTGATAGCGAGAGGTAACGTCAGGGAGTCCGCCGATAGAGTTGGCTTTTTTGCTCGTGAGGATGACTGCGTCAATCGAGCGTTTCCAGAACGGGAGTGTCTCGCCGAGGGCGCGGAGGATACTCGCATCCCCGCTAGTATCAACAAGAAGTGTCTTCCCTCTTGGTGAGTGCACGAGAGTCGCGCCCCCTTTCCCTACGGCAAGCACCTGCACCATTAGGGTGTGTTGAGCAGAAATAATTTTATAGATGCTGATATTTGCAGCCACGAGTACGCACAAAAGTATGATGTAAAAATAGGTCGGCAAAGGGCGCGAGAGCATATGTTACATTTTAGACTATGAATTACACAATAAAAACGTTTGATACCCCACGTCTCGAAGGGATTTCAGAAAAGCAGGTAAAGGTGCATCTCGGTCTGTATGAGGGTTATGTGAAGCATGTGAATCTTATTATGGAGAAGTTATCGGCTGTGCGAGCCGGGCAAGTTGAGCCCGCCTCGCCGGAGATGTCGAGTCGAGGCGGGCTCGACCCCTATCTCGTCGCTGAACTGCGTCGCCGCTTCGCTTTTGAATTTGACGGTATGCGCCTGCATGAACAGTATTTTGAGCAGTTTGAGGGAGGTTTAACCTCACTCACGAGCGGAGGGATGTTTGAAAAAATAATTGTTGAAAAATATGGTTCGACTTCGCTCACCACAGGCGGCGATGCTTTAGTTGCACATATAAAAGAAGTTGCGGGGACGCGTGGTGTCGGCTGGGTTGTGGTCTATGCTGACCCTCGAGCAAAGACTCTGCACACAGTGTTTGTTGGTGATCATGAGATCGGTCAGCTCGCGGGGCTCCCTATTATTCTCGCTCTTGATCTCTGGGAGCATGCGTATATGGTTGATTATGTGCCAGCTGAGAAAAAGAATTACGTCGATGCATTTTTTGCCAACATCAACTGGGGAGTTATAGAAAAGCGTTTTGACGAAGCGATGGCGATGAGTGTTGCATAAGCAACAAGGACAAGCCAGAACGGAAAAGGAGGGAGAGTGAATGCTGCAAATGGAAGTGCGGCGCTTTCGCGCGCGATTAGTATCAAGTATGCATTTGCGAGATATGCCGGAGATGCAAGTATGATCCCGATGATTGGTGCGATAGTCTCGAAGAGTATGCCGGCGAATCCGGCGAGCGCTGAAAGTCCCATGGCGAGTGGGACGATCGGTGATGTAATCAGGTTTGCTGGTATCGCGACGAGTGAGAGATTGCCGGTGTCATATAAAAGAAGTGGGAGCACTGCGATTTGTGCCGCGAGTGTTGTTGCGATCGCGTTTATCCAGAAGTTGCTCGTGGGTGCCAAAACTTTTTCGGAGAGCGTTTCGCTCAAACCCGCCGCGCATGAATGCGCGGCGGGATGTCGCTGCACTTGGCACACTCTCCGAAAAAGTTTTGGCACCCACGTGCTCAGGAGCGATTCAATAATCGGAGCGAGCCAGATGAGTCCGGCTGTCGCTGCGACTGAGAGTCCGAATCCCGGATCGTAGACGAGGTAGAGTGGATTCCACACGAGCATCAGTCCCACAACAAAAATAAGTGCGCGACCGGCCATATAGGTGCGCCCGGTCGCGCGAGCATAAAGTGCGATGCAAGCCATGAGCATTGCGCGAATCGCGGTCGCTGACGCGCCAGCGATGCCGACGAAAATAAGAATGGCACACACACCAGCGACGGCGCCCCATCGTTTTGAAATGGTGGTGAGTGCGAGCGCCGCCATCACCCATTCGGCGATGATCATCACGTTATAACCTGAGAGGACAATAATTTGTATGAGGCCTGAACGAACAAAGTCGCTTTGTAGGTCACTCCCCAGACCGGTCTTCCCTCCTATCACAACACCACCAGCGAGCGAGCTATAAGGTTCAGGTAGAGTTGCCGTGAGGCCATTTAGAAACAAATGTTTTATCCGCGCTAGAAAAGCGGAGATCGAGTATCTTGGCGCAGGCTCAATCACGTTCAGATAAGCGAAGTTGAGAATAAAACGTACTCCGTCGCGCTCAAGATATTTATCATAGTGAAAAATTCTTCCGTTGTCGTCGAAGGGTTGTGGGAGTGCAAGAGTTCCTGAAACGCGTATACGATCGCCGACCATGACGCTTGGGTTGCGCGACGCGACGGCGAGCATATCGACCGTCTCGGTGTCTTGCGACACTCGTACTTTCACTCTTTGGTTCGCATCGCGCACATCAGGGTCGGCGATTACAACTCCTTCATAAGAGACACGATGGCGAAGTTGGTTTGCAAATGTTTGAGGGGGCGGTTTTTCGGCAAGCGACGCGCGAAGCATACCGAGAGCAAGGCATACACAAAAAATCGCACATATCGTGTAGACGGTGCGCTGATTCCAAACTACTCCGAGTGCAAAAAGTATTGCGAGCAGAATCGCGAATAGCGCGAGCTCCCATCCGAACGCAAAAACAGATCGTAAAAATATTCCACTCGCGAATCCTGAGGTGATGGCGATGAGGAATTTCATACGCCAGTATGTGTGAAACTAGCGTGCGCCCCTGTCCATCGCTTCGTTTGCGAGCGCGTCAGCGTCACTGTTTTCAGCACGTGGCACGTGGGCAAAAGTGACTGTGCCGAAGGCGACGACGAGTCTCGTGAGACGTGCGTACTGTTCTTTCAAAACAGGATGCTTCACTTTATATTCTCCGCGCATTTGTTTCACCACGAGTTCGCTGTCCATTTTTACTACTACGTCGGTCGCACTCATCTTCCCTGTCCCGACAAGTTTCGCGAGAGTTTCGAAGGCAAGGATCACCGCTTCATATTCAGCGAAGTTGTTAGTGCGCGTACCGATAAATTGCGATACGGATCCGACGGAGTTGCCGAGATGGTCACGAATCATCGCGCCGGCACCCGCAGGTCCCGGATTCCCTCTTGATCCGCCATCGGCATGAATAGTGAAAAGCATGTTGTGCAGTATACACCGATGCTTGCTCAGAGAGAACGATTTTTGAGAGCGTTTCGCTACGCTGCACTTGGCGCACTCTCAAAAATCGTTCTCTCATCGCTCGCAGTAATTATGCGATCTTCATATCAAGCAATCGTAGACGGACTGGGTTGCCACGACTAAATGTGTCGCGCTCGAGATGTACGAGCAAGTGCGCGCGACTCTTTTTATCGAGAGTGGCGGCAGTGCGCGCGAGCGCTCCCTTTGCAAAGAAGGTGACGGCGTCGATAGTTATGTTTTTGTCGGGCGAACTGACTTTTATTTTTAAATGCTCTTCGCTTTTTCCAAAACGGGAAACGTCGTGTACGACCACTTCACGGAGTAGAAACACTGGCTTCGTGTTCTGCATACCAAAGGGGGCAAGGAGTCCAATCTTTTTCAAAAATGCGATAGTCGCTTCTTCAGGAGTGATTACTGCATCGGCATGTTTTGAAAGATCATCATCGGCATCAGACGTTTCAAGTTGGGCGTGCGCGAGAACCAATCGATCTTCAAGAAAGAAGACCGCGTCTTCATGTACAGTGAAACCGCCCGCGGCAGAGTGTCCACCACAATCAACAAATGTGTCGCCTGCCGCTCGCATAAGATTGAGAGCATGAGTTGTTCCGCCGCTTCGCATTGATCCTTTTAATTTCATACTCCCTTCCCTTCCCCATAAAAATACGGGGCGCTCGTATTCGTCAGCGAGCGTACCCGCGACGAGACCAAGAAGAGATGGTCGCCATTCAGGATCGCCAAGTGCGATGACCGCGCGTACCTCGCCGCGCTCTTTGATTCGTGCGTGTACCGCGCGCGTGATCGCGCCTGCTTCTGCCTTGCGCGTCCGATTTGCTTTTTCTAATTTCTTTACGAGTTCGTCAGCTTCATTTTCGTCAGTGGTAGTGAAGAGTCGGAAGGCGTCGCGCGCATCGCCCATACGGCTCGCGGCGTTGACGCGTGGTGCGATCATAAAGCCGACATCGTCTTCAGTAATCGCGCGTTGCTCGACGCGCATCGCGCGACACAATTTCTGCAAGCCGATGCGCGGCGACTTGCGCATGACGAGCAAGCCATAGGTAGCGAGTACGCGATTTTCACCAGTGAGCGCGACCATGTCAGCGATAGTCGCGAGCCCGACCATATCGAGGAGCCACTTTTCCCAACCCGCAGGAATCTTTTCTCGCAGTGACGGCTCAACCGCGAGTGTCGCGCAGACGAGCTTCCATGCGACGCCCGCGCCACAGAGCTCGTGAAATGGGTAGGTCTCGTCAGCGCGCACGTGAGGATTAACGATGGCGAATGCGTTAGGTAACATCAGTCCTTCGACTTCGCTCAGGGCAGGCAAGTGGTGATCAGTGATAATCACGTCCATACCGAGTTCTACTGCGCGTGCGATCGGTTTGAGGTCGATTATGCCAGAGTCGACCGTGACAATAAGTTTTGTGCCACTCTCTGCAAGCCCAGCACCAAAACGGTTTTGGTGCGGGGCAAGCTTCTCGATGCCGGCGATGTTCATCCCATACCCCTCGTCGTGGCGATGTGGAATATAATTTTCAAAATCAGC
>JBAQWN010000037.1:0-2434 GCA_049298935.1 Minisyncoccia bacterium | reverse complement strand
GGATTGGTGTGTGCCGAAGAGTTTTTTTATTAGACCAAACATTTCTGTTCCTTGAGGTTGACAAAATTTTAGTATCTTTGCTGTTTTTATACAAGGAGGAACTCTGTAAACAGCTGCCCTAGTGCTCTGTCAACATTGAAATTAGGGGTTGTGCGGCGCCAAAGCGTCAAAAATCGACGATCGTAAACGGCATAGTATGAATGCATACAATGCGTGCGACCGGTATGTCGCTTAACTAGAAGGTGAAAGTCCTTTACGGACTCAAGTAAGGAGAACCGTTAGAGAAGGCAAGGGTGTCTTCCGTGAGGGAGAATCTGAAGAAAGCCGTATACAAAATGCTGACCTGACGAACAGGAAGCGCATAAGAGGCACGAATCTTTAGGATGAGGACGCGCGTAAGTCCGAAATCCGATACTTACTCGGGAAGATAGGTGTGTAGATGCGACAGGTTAGCAGGAAAGTTAAGCGAATTACCCGGTGAGAGCTGTACTCACGCAGAACTATTACCCGACAAAAGAGGGGAACGACCTTGCTAGCGGTGTCCCGGAGGGACGACGTGAATGGTACAGCAGTCAGCAGACGACGTAGTAGATATCGCAAGATATCGAAGGTCCGAACATGAAAACGAAGGAGAGATCCAAACTTCTATGACAACAGACAATCGCAGAAAAGAGGAAAGGTCCAAAGCAGACCCGAAAGAGCTGAAGCAGAACTTCATACCCCTTTCGGAGAGCGCGATGGTTGACCAAACGAAAGAAAGATCAATCCTACCTAATCTGAAAAGAAAACCACTGTTGATGCGATGCATACAACAACAGGATACATACAGATTAGGTCATAGTGATCATGAACCGCCGTATACGGTTCCGTACGTACGGTGGTGTGAGAGGACGGGAGTCGAAAGGCTCCCTCCTACTCGATCGTTTACGATCGTCGATTTTTGACAGCTTTCGCGCTAGCACAACCCCCAATTTGAATGTTGACAGAGCACTAGTGCTCTGTCAAGTTTGAAATTGAGGGTATAATCGCTTCAGTTTAATCCTGGCTTCTTTGGTAGTAAATTGCCAGTCGACTCCTTTTTGAGTTTGATTTCGCCGATCTGCCCAGGCTCTTGCCTCTTTTTGAAGGGTTTCCATATCAGGCATGCGTCTTGTCAAACACTGGCGCGTAAAAGCGCTCAACTCGCATTCAGCTATGTTTAGCCAGCTGCCGTGTTTTGGGGTGTGATGAATCTCAAGTTTTTGCGCCAACCGATGAGCTTCCGCTGGCTTGAACGCCTCATACAACGACCCAATTGAATGAGTGTTGAGGTTGTCCATAATTAACAAAACTTTGTCCGCTTGGGCATACCTAACGTCAAGTAGATTTCTGACTTCCTGAGCCCAATCAATAGCAGTTCGCCTAGCTCTTGCCGACACTTTCCTCCATCCTTTTAGTGCCTCAGTAAATAAAAACACGGATCCAGTTCCATTGCGCTCATATTCGTAATCCTCTCGAGCTGATTGACCAGGTGCTGCGGGAATGGGTGTTCGAGTTTCTTTCAAGAATTGGATGGGTTGCTCATCCATACAAACCACAGGTCGGCTTTCATTATACGGGAGGTGGTATACATCAATTACATCCTCCATGCAGGCGACAAAGGCCCCATTATGTTCTGGCGGAATACACCATTGCTGTTTTAAGTGCGGTTTAATTTCGTTTTTTTTAAAGTTGATCGAACAGTTTCGTGCGATACCTCGTCCACGATTTCAAGTTCGATCAATTTATCTGCCAGCAGTCTCAGAGACCATCTACTTTGGCCTTCCATAGGAGGAGAGAGGCTCAGTGCAATCAATTGCGCCTCAGTTCGTCCATCAAAAATAAGCTGGCACGAAGGGCTTTTCTGAGATTTGCGCTCTAATGCAACTTCTAAACCTTCTTCAACAAATCGTCTTCGAATATTGCACACGGTGCCTTCATGACAATCAAAGGCTTCAGTAATCTGGTTGTTAGACCAATCATCTCCATCAGCATTGGCCTTCAGAAGAATATTTGCATGACGAATTCGATAGGCCTGTGTTTCGCCTTTTCGAGTAATTTCTTCTAAGCGTTGACGTTCTTCCTCGGTGAGACGGACAATATATTTTTCTGCCATAAAGGCCTCCATGTTGGCAGAAAAGTATAGCTTTATGAGGACTTCAAATTCAAGCTTGACAGAGCACTAGAGTGGACGACAGATTGGGCGTCGCAGCCAGTCTACGAATGTGGAAATTATGAAAGTGGCCTGCGTGCGCAGTATACCTCGATTTTATGAGCACTTACGTATTATTTGTTGCGCTTGGCATTACTTGTCTTCCTTTATTAATTTTACAGATCTTTGATTGAAATTTTCTAATTTTTTTTCATTATATAAACAGATAGTGATTTCTTTTTGATAATCACCACTAGATAAGTG
>JBAQWN010000036.1:0-14141 GCA_049298935.1 Minisyncoccia bacterium | reverse complement strand
GGAGAAATCTGTAATTGGTTTCTTAAAAATTGTACCTTCATAAAAGGAGAAATAATCGATGGAAGAGCGTTGGCAGAAGATGCTTAGCGAACGCACACTCGTGCTTATCAAGCCGGACGCAGTCAGACGGGGCCTTATTGGAGTCATCTGTCAGCGCTTCGAACAGACCGGACTCAAGACCGTCGCCTGCAAGATGATCTCACCGACCCGAAAGCAGCTAGACGGCCATTTCCCAACATCAGAAGAATGGTTGCGAGGGATGGGTGAAAAAACTCTCGAGACATATCGTGAGTACCAAATCGACCCTATTGAAATCCTCGGCACCACCGAAGCATTAGCTATCGGACAGAAAATCAAAGAGTGGAACTACCACTACCTGATGCTCGGTCCGATTATGGTACTGACCCTCGAGGGCATTCATGCTGTGAACACTGTGCGGAAGATTATCGGGCACACTTTACCGTACAAAGCTACACCCGGAACAATTCGTGGAGATTTCTCCATCAATGCTCCAGACTTGGCAAACGTAGTTGGAAGTGCCTGCAAGAATCTAATACATGCTTCGAGCACGATTGAGGAAGCCGAGCAAGAGATCGCCAACTGGTTCAGCCCGACTGAATTGGTAAAGTGGCAGAGGACGGATGAGTTTCTTCATTTCGTCCAAGGAGAATTCACTAACGATCTAAACGCAAAGGAGAATCTATGAAGTACGTCGATCTTAAGAAGAAACTCAAGGAACTACGAGCATCGAATCCTCGCGACGCGGCCGAGTACGCTTATGCGCTCGCAATGCTCAGCAAACAGGATGGTGACAACAAACAAGCTGTGTCATTCGGCCGCGAAGCCATCACCCTCTTCGACAAATGCCAGATGCAGTCGACAGAAGAGTGCACAGCACTCAATGTCTCACTTGGAGGAGTATCCATTCCAGACCTAATCCATCAGGATGTTGTACGGAATCGCTTAAAACCACTCGTACTCTAACCAATCAGCGAACAATCGTGCCCTGTCTTGTCAATCGACGAGACAGGGCTTTTTTATAAAAAAACCGTATCATCCTCTTCAAAGATGATACGGTCTTTCTGAAACTCCTCACTTTAACTCAGCCTTCATGTTCTCAAGAGCAAGCTTGCGCATAGAGATGGCATTTTTCTCGCTGGAGGTCATTTCGGCGAAACTTTTATCGTGCCCATCGGGTACGAAAATCGGATCCCAACCAAAACCACCGGTGCCGCGAATAGCTTCTGGGACAGTGCCCGAAACACTGCCGACAAACACGTGAGCTTGCGTTCCGTCAAAAAACCCAACAGCAGTCTTTGCTATTGCTTTTCGATTTACCTCACCCGAAAGCATTCGTAAAGTACCCTCATTGCCAACAGTATCAAAGAACCACTTAATGAGAGCCCCTGGTAGCCCATTCCACGCAACAAATTCTAAACTGGTATCCTCCACCAGCACGAACTTGCCGGTTTTGCGAAATGCATCTTCCGCTTTTTCACGTATGACCATTTCTACATCTACTCCCTGTGGTTCAAAGAGATCGACCGAGATCTGTTCCAAGTTGCGCCCGAGGATCTCGTTCACTTCTCGAAGCTTATTTTCGTTCTTGGTTGCAAGAAAATCTGGGTGCATATGCAGTATTCTAGAGTACCCACGCGTTTTCTGCAAACCAAACCCGAACTCCGCTCCACGGCGTTGCGATACAAACCCCAAAATACGTTCGGCGGTTTCTGATTCTTCATTATCGTGATTAACTACCACGAAGTCATAGAAACGTGCAGAGTGTAATGTTGTTGGATCATCGCGCAATCGATGATCAATCTGCTCTTGAGTCATTCCCCTGCCACGCATTCGCTTGAAAATCTCTTCTTGCGAAGGAGGCATGACGAAAATCATGATGGCATCGGGAATGATACGCTTGAGCAAGAATGCGCTTCCTGTCACCAAGTGAATGATAACGTCCTGCCCATTCTCTAAAGCCATACCAAGCCTCTTGATTGGTAGACCATAATGGTGACCCGTAATAACCACATGATCAAGCAAATCGCCATTATGCCACAAGGACATGAACTTCTCTTCATCCACAAAGTGGTAGTGAATATCGTTGATTTCCCCTGGCCGCGGATTCCTAGTCGTGCATGTCGGAAACTTCGTGAAGCTAGATTGAGAAGTGATAATGTTGATAATTGTATCCTTACCAACACCAGAAGGACCAGACATCACAATAACGCTACCTCGTTCTTCCATCAGATATTTCTCCTTTTATGAAGGTGCAGCTTTAAGAAGTCCACCATGACCTCTATCTGGCATGGACTCTAATACAAATATACAATTCACACAAGGTCATAGCAGAAGCACCGAGGCCGCGTCTGGTACGCCCAAAACTCCCCTGCCCAAGGCACCACCTTCTTTGTTGAGCTACCGGTGTAAAGATTCGCAAATTATATCTTACTCACGCAGGATGTTTATGATAGGGTGTGTCTATGATGCATCAAATGAAGTTATCGACAGTACATTTCAATCAGACTGCTTCTGGAGCTAAAGTCATTGAGTCACGCCTCTATGACGAGAAGCGTCAACAAATTGCGCTTGGTGACGGATAGAATTCAGTGAGAATGATCATCCAGAAAACAAGGTGACCACGAAGGTCGTGGGTCTCCTTCGTTATCAATCATTTAAAGACCTTTTTGCCGATCACGAGCCAGCGCTCTTTGGTGGAGAAAGTCGAGAGCTTCTCCTTAATCAGATTAAGCAGTTTTATTCTGATGAGGATGAGCAGAAATACGGCGTCGTGGGTGTACGAATCGAAAAGGTTGACTAAATGGACTGTGCCCCTTTCATTGCACACCTTCCTTGTTCCATGAATTGTATGCGCTGGTTGCTTGAAGCGCAAACTGCATAGGCGACATTTTCAACGCTGAGTGGATTCTGGTGTGAAATGTATCCCCATTGGCTGACCATCTTCCTGCCCACGGAATAATTGAACTTGCTCAGGATTAGCCAATAGGATATCTATAAGCGAATCACGTTTATCATATCTAGACATAACCAAAATATAGCACTTGCTTGTGGAGAGCGATTTCTCTATACTCCACTCACATGGGTGCGGGCGTTTATTCATTTATATAGAACACACTATGGCGAAGAAACTTTCATTCGTGCCGCTCGGCGATCGTGTTGTAGTAAAGCCCCTTGAGAAGAAGGGAGAGAAGAAGCTTGCTTCGGGCATTATTATTCCCGAGACAGTAGATAAAGAGAAGCTCTTGAAGGGTGAGGTCGCCGCAGTTGGCCCTGGCGCTCGCAATAATGCTGGCGAGCGTATGCCCGTTGCCGTTACTCCGGGCGACATTGTCTTTTTTAAGAAGCCATGGGACGAGCCGATTAAAGTTGATGATGTTGAGTACTACGTACTCTCTGAATCAGACATTATTCTCATTGAAAAATAATTATGGCGAAACAAATTCTATTTTCTGAGGACGCACGCAAGGCTATCGCAAAGGGTATTGCGCAGGCCTCTCGCGCGGTGAAGATCACACTCGGCCCGAAGGGTCGCAATGTTGTTATTGAGAAGTCATATGGCGGCCCTCGCATTACCAATGACGGTGTCTCGATAGCAAAGGAGATTTCTTTCAAGGATCGCTTTGAGAATATGGGTGCTGAGATCGTGAAGGAGGTTGCAAGCAAGACGAATGACACTGCCGGTGACGGCACCACGACTTCGGTCGTGCTTCTCGAAGCGCTTGTTGAAGAGGGTCTCTCGCACGTGATGAAGGGTGCAAATGCTATGGCTATTCGCTCAGGCATGGAGAAGGCGCTTCACGCGACGCTCGCAGAACTTAAGAAGATCGCGCGACCGGTCAGTGGCAAGGCAGAGATCAAACAGGTTGCGACTATCTCGGCAGAGTCAGAAGAGCTTGGCTCGATTATTGCTGAGGCAGTTGAGAAGGTTGGCGCTTCAGGTGTCGTGACTGTCGAAGAGAGTCAGGGTATGGAGCTTTCCTACAGTATTGTCGAAGGTCTCCAGATCGAGAAGGGATATGTGTCGGCCTATATGGTGACGAACACGGAGCGCATGGAGGCCGAGATGAAGGATGCCGCTATTCTTATTACTGATAAGAAGATCGGTGGCGTACAGGAGATCCTCCCGCTTCTTGAAAAGGTTGTGCAGTCAGGGAAGAAGGAGCTTGTCATCATCGCTGAAGATGTCGAGGGCGAAGCGCTCTCAACATTTATTGTGAATCGTCTGCGCGGCACCTTTAGTGTGCTCGCTATTAAGGCGCCGGGCTATGGCGATCGTAAGAAGGAGATGCTTGCTGACATCGCAGCAGTCGTTGGTGGTCAGGTTATCAGCAATGAGACAGGCATGACCTTTGAGAATGCGACACTCTCAATGCTCGGCAAGGCGTCGCGCGTGGTGGCGACAAAAGATACGACGACGATCGTCGGTGGCAAAGGGAAGAAGACTGACATCTCATCGCGCGTCGCTCAGCTCAAGGCACAAGCAGAAAATACTGATTCGAAGTTTGATAAAGAAAAGCTTGAAGAGCGCATCGCGAAACTCTCGGGTGGGGTTGCGGTCATCTCGGTTGGTGCGGCAACTGAGACGGAGATGAAATATCTCAAAGATAAAATCGACGATGCAGTGAAGGCGACCAAGGCATCTATCGAAGAGGGTATTATCCCGGGTGGCGGCACGGCACTCGTTAAGGTTTCAAAGAAGCTTGCCCTTCAACAAGGTTCAGGGCAGGCGGCCGGCAAAGGAATGACTGCGGATGAGAAGTCTGGCTATGACATTGTGGTGCGCGCTCTCGAAATGCCACTCGCGCAAATCGCTATCAACGCTGGCAAAGACGATGTGGCGGTTATCGTAGCGAAAGTTCAGATGGGGAAGGTAAATGCTGGCTACAATGCACTCACTGACGAAATGGTTGATGACATGTTGAAGGCGGGCATTATTGATCCGGTGAAGATGCCACGTATGGCACTTGAAAATGCAGTATCGGCGGCGGCAATCCTCCTCACGACCGAGGCGGCGATTGCTGACATTCCTGAGCCGAAGAAGGAATCATCGCAGGGCGACATGGGCGGAATGGGATACTAATCCACTTGGTGGCGAGACACCCAACAAAAAACACACGGCGCCTGCAACAGGCGCCGTGTGTTTTTTGTTGGGAATGGTAGGATGTGTTTATCTATGACAGACTTATCGGCGGTGTGGCCGCTTGTTCAAATTATCGTCATCGACGCCTTGATGGCCGCGGATAATGCAATTGTTGTCGGCATGGCAGCTGCAAGTGTTCCAGCTGACAAGCGTCGTAAGGTTATTGTGTTTGGTACGATGGCGGCCGTGGTTCTGAGAATAGGATTCGCTCTTGTTGCAGTGCAGCTATTGAAAGTCATCGGACTTATGTTTGCCGGCGGACTTCTGCTCGCGTATGTCGCTTATGATATGTATCGCGAGCTTCGTAGTAGTGGTGGTGAAGATCGCCCTGTTGCAGAGATTCGAGATGGCATTTCTGTCTTGCGTGCCATCGGTCTTGTTGTAGTTGCTGACGTATCGATGAGTCTCGATAATGTTCTTGCTGTTGCGGGTGCGGCGGAAGGGAATATCACCATTCTCGTTATTGGTTTGGCAGTGTCAGTAGCCCTTATGGCTGTCGCCGCAAGCGCCCTTGCTACAGTCATTCATAAACATCGGTGGGTTGCGTGGGCGGGCCTATTGATGGTGGCGTATGTTGCGGTGAGCATGATTATTCATGGCGGCACCGAAGTGCTCGCTACCGTTGCATTTATATAGCCATCTTTTATCCTGGCTGTTC
This sequence comes from Minisyncoccia bacterium, assembly GCA_049298935.1. GTDB lineage: Bacteria > Patescibacteriota > Minisyncoccia > Phycocordibacterales > Phycocordibacteraceae > C7867-001. The sequence continues at coordinate 8,322 of JBAQWN010000036.1, read as the reverse complement.
GTTGTAGCTCACCACTTCCCAGCCGCGGGTTTTGGAAAAGAATTTCCACGGATGATATTCGCACACCGTGATGCCCGCATTGTCTGAATAATTAAAGAAAGAAAGTTTTACGAAATCGCTCGCATGCAGGCGGTCGCGGTAGAGTAGGTAGGCGACAAGCATTTTAAGGAAGACGTGATGTGTGATTACGACGGTTTCAGTCGCCCATCGGCTAGATAGGTAGTCGAGACATGTTTTGGCTCGCGCTCTCAAGTCGATGAAATTTTCTTCGTCAGAGAAGCGATATTCGTCGTCGTGATAGGCGAGATCCATTTGATCAGCGATGCGGACGACGTCTGGGTCCTGCGTACTTTTCCCGATAATCTCACTTGGGTTACGGCGTTCGGCGAGGAGTGGTGAATGTTTAACAGATGCTTTGAGACAGGTCGCGATAATCGTCGCTGTCTCTTGGGCACGTGGATAGGTGCTCGAAATAATTTTTCTGATAGGGAAGTGCTTGAGATATTCTCCGACCTTCTTAGCTTGCTCGCGACCTTTTTCTGAGAGGGCACCATCGACGCCTTGGCGAATATGCTGAGCATTCAAAAGTGTCTCACCGTGCCGAACGAAATAGAATCGACGCGTGCGCATGGAAAGAAGAAACAAGATCATGATACAGAATATTGCGAGTGCAGGTGCGACAGTAAGAAGTAAGGGAGGCATGATGTGTTTAGTATAGCTCGGTGGTAGACTGTCAGTATGCAACAAGCACTTCGCAATAAGATTATTGCCTATTGGAAATATGCGGTTATTGGCATAGTGGTTATTGTTATCGGTTATATATTTTTGGCTGGGCGCTGGAATAATTCAGGCGCGACCCTGACGATTTCTGCAGGTGATTTTAAAGAGCAGGTGAGTGTGTCGGGTACGATCAAAGCCGCTCAAGATGTCGCTCTCGGTTTCGCGGCGAGCGGGCGCATTTCAGGTATGTATGCTCAGGTGGGGCAGCATGTTGTCGCGGGAACTATTCTCGCTGAAAATGAAAATGGTGATCTTGTTGCGGCAGTTGCACAAAAGCAAGCAGCACTTGCTGTTGCAGAAGCAAATTTGGCGGCACTGCACACTGGCTCACGTCCTGAAAAGGTGTCGGTCGCGATGACGGCAGTGATGAATGCACGGTCTTCGCTCGTGAGTGCGATGCAAAATGCGTATACGATTAGCGATGATGCGGTGCACAATAAGCTTGACGTTCTTTTTACCAATCCTCGCACCACACCGAAACTCTCTTTTGCTGTAGCGAACGCCAGCCTTAAGGCATCGGTCGAACAGGATCGCGCCGCTATCGAGGCGGCTTTTGTGGGATGGGCGTCGCTTGTCGCTACACTTAGAAATGATACAGCCGGTGATCCGTCGCACCTCCCTCCCACTCAAGAGTATTTGGCGCAAGTGACGACACTGCTTGCGAATGCGAATGCCGTTGTTAATCAAGGTCTGCCTGATCAGGCTACGTCGGTAGCGACTCTTACTTCATATGGCACGACACTTGCTACAGCACGGGCAAACGTAAATGCGGCGGCCACCACTTTTGTGGCCGCTCTCGCCACTCTTGGCGCTGCACAAGGCGCTCTCACTCTTGAGCAGGCTGGACCGACGAGTGATGCGATTGCCGCACAACAGGCGGTCGTTGCCGTGGCGAAGGCAGATGTACAAAATGCACTGGCTCAGCTCGCAAAGACGCGAGTCTCGGCGCCGTTTGACGGCATCGTTACACGCATGGACGCAAAGGTTGGTGAGATTGTTTCTCCGACCGGTTCGCAAATCGCAATGCAGAGTGATGGCATCTTCCAGATCGAGACGTATGTCCCTGAAGTCGCCATCGCTGGTGTTGTAGTAGGGAATCCCGCGACAACAACTCTCGATGCTTACGGTTCTGTCACGGTATTTCCCTCGACGGTTATTGCGGTTGATCCGGCAGAAACGATTAAAGATGGCGTTCCGACATATAAAACAACACTGGCATTTCTCGAAAGAGATACACGCATTCGCAGTGGTATGACGGCAAATGTCGTTATACAAACGGGCATGTTGCACAATGCCATCGTTATTCCCGCCGGCGCCGTCGGCACTAAAAATGGTGAGAGTCACGTGTCTGTCATGAGTCATGGTGCCGTTGTCAATCGCTCAATCACTACAGGGGTGTCTCCCGCTCTTGGACAGATACAGATTCTCTCGGGACTTTCTGCGGGTGATGTTATCTTGCTCGCACCCGCTCCGTAACACCTGATGTATGTTCTCTCTGCTTAATATTCGCGTCGGCTTCTATCTCGCCGTGCGCCAGCTTCGCCGTGCGAGTCTGTGGACGACAGGACTCATTGTCTTCGTGATGTTGCTTACGTTCCTTAATCTCGTCGTTGTGACCGGGGTTCTGGTCGGCCTTATCGAAGGTATTAATGAAAGTTATCGTACGCAATATACCGGCGACGTTATTCTCACGGCGCTCTCGACCAAGGATTATATCGAGGACACGCCGAGCATTATTGCTTTTATCAAGACTTTGCCGCAGGTGGCACTGCTCACTGAGCGATATCAGGCGGGCGGGGTAATAGAGGCAAACTACCTCACGCGCACGAGCGATACCGAGAAGCCGAATGCGACCGGCGCGCAGGTGATTGGTATTGATCCGGTTGCTGAAAATGCCTTTACGGGACTCTCTTCGCGTCTTATTGATGGGCAGTATCTCGCAGCGGGCGACTACGATCAGATTCTCGTGGGTAACTTTTTGTTAGCGAAGTATGCCTTTGGCAATCAGCCAGGACTCTCTCCTCTTACCAATGTTGGGCCCGGGACGAAGGTGAGACTTACGATAAACGGCGCGACACGTGAAGTGTTCGTGAAGGGTGTTATTAAGAGCAAAATTGCACCGCTCGCGATGAGTATTTTTATGCCGTATGCCGAACTCCGTACGCTTATGGGTCGCACCGATCAGAACGTTGCACAGATAGCGGTGCGCCTCACTCCGGGGAGTGACCCTGACGCATTTAAGAAGCTTTTGCTCGCGAGCGGTATCGGTGAGAAGGCAAAGGTGCAGACTTTTACGGACTCAATCCCGAACGGTGTTGCTGATATCAAGACGACCTTTGCGATGCTTGGGAATGGTTTTAGCTCTATCGGGCTGGTTGTTGCGGCCATTACGATCTTTATCGTTATTTTTATCAACGCGATCACGCGACGTAAGTTTATTGGTATTTTAAAAGGCATCGGCATTTCGGGCGAGGCGATTGAGATCTCATATGTCTTTCAATCACTCTTTTATGCGGTTATTGGTTCAGCCATTGGTCTTGTTGTCTTATATGTGGTGCTCGTGCCTACTGTCGCCGCACACCCGATCAATTTCCCATTTAGTGATGGTATTCTCGTTGCACCCTTCTTTGATACGGGAGTGCGTATTTTACTTCTTGTTCTCACGACCGTTGTTGCGGGGTATCTGCCTTCGCGGATGATCGTGCGGCGGAACACACTCGACTCGATTCTCGGTCGTAATTAATGAATCATGATTACCGTCACTAATCTTACAAAAAGTTTTAAGGATGGTCCGCTCGAGACGCGGGTATTGAAGGGTATTGATTTTAAAGTGTCAGATGGTGAGTTTGTCGCTATTATGGGTCGCTCGGGAGCAGGGAAGAGTACGCTCTTGTATCAAATATCGCTTCTTGACGAGCCCTCTGGAGGCGAGATTCATATCAATGGTAAAGAGACTCGTACCATGAGCGAACATGAAAAAATGCTTTTCAGGCTCGCTGAGTTCGGCTATGTTTTTCAGGATTATGCGCTCTTGCCCGAGCTCACGGCGCTTGAAAATGTTGCTTTGCCACTCCTTATGCAAGGCGCGAGCAATGTCGCAGCTGAAGCGAAGGCGACTGAAGCGCTCTCGCGTGTCGGTCTGGGGAATCGTTTGAAAAATCTCCCGAGTCAGCTCTCGGGTGGAGAACAGCAGCGCGTGTCTATCTCGCGCGCTATCGCCCACACGCCGGACGTTCTCTTTGCCGACGAGCCGACGGCGAATCTCGATATGGAATCTTCGATGACGGTGATGAATATCTTTAAAGAGCTTCATGAAGCTGGGCAGACTATTATCATGGTCACCCATGAGGAAGATTTTTCGAAGTTTGCTGAGCGTATAGTGAAAATCGACGATGGTCAGATTATTTCTGATACCCGCAACGCATAGCCAAATATTGCCACAAGAAGAGCTATACTGTAGGGAGCGGATGGCTAACCCGCTTTAATCATCTCTCTACTCATATGAAAGGACTACATAGCATCGCGTTTCTCCTTACTGTCGTCGGTGGTTTGAACTGGGGTCTTATTGCAATTGGAAGTTATATTGGCGGCAACTTCAATGTCGTGAACCTTCTCCTCGGCTCGTGGTCGTCGGTCGAGACTCTTGTCTACTTGCTGATCGGCCTCTCCACGCTCTCGGTCGTTCTCAGTCACAAGGGCAGTTGCACCATGTGCTGTAATCAGTCAAAGGTTTAGTTCTCAAGAATTCGCTCGAACACACGCCGGCGCAAAGCGCCGGCGTGTGTGTTTGTATGAGCCTACTTTGTAAATCTTCTCTAAAAAGAGTAGTATTCCACCGGAACATCGGGTTCCGTAATATTTACGTTCTTTCACATGGGGGGATTATGTCTCGTATTAAAGCTGTAGACGGACCGCAGATCAAAATCATACGTAAGTTTCTTGTATGGAACTTCAAGTCGAAGTCCATCCCGGCAGACGCGGTCGTCAGTGAAATCACTCAAGAGTATCTCGTGAGCGACGGTCCCGACGAGCGATATGTTCGGAAGACAGTAGGTCAAGATAAGACGGCATACTTCTTCTTCAAGAAGTTTCCCATTCTCGATAACAGTATGCCGATTGAGATGGGGCGTGAGCTTACTGAGCTGGAGTACCTCTCGTTGAGGGAGTATCGAGACCCTGATTCGTTGACGATTAAGAAGGGGCAGTACAAATTCTCGTATGATAATCGACTCCTTGAGCTAGATCTTTTCGCTGAAGAATGGGCTGGTCTTGCGATGCTCAGGGTTGTACTTCAGCATCGCGGTGACAAGATAGTTCTCCCGCCCAATTGGGAAATCAAGGATGTGACTGACGATCCTCTCTATCAGGATAGATATCTTGCGAAACCACACTAATAAGTTCTTTGTGTGATAAATGCAGTGCCCTTTTCGGTGCTGCATTTTTATTTAGGATAGCAATCTGCGGAGACGGAGGTTCGGTCACGAATCACTAAGCTTTTTGTTGCGCTCCGCTTACAAAAATCTAAGTGTTCTCGACCACGACTCGGCGACAAGCATTCGCTCCGCTCATCTTGTATACCGCCTCCGTCATTCGAATCCCTCCGTCTCTCGCAACGACAAACGGCAGAAATCTGTAAAGATTTCTGCCGGTCGATTGCGGTATTCATTGTACAAAATTCGAACCTTTTTTGAAAGCAATCCCGACGAGGAAATCTGAAACAATGCGGACGAAGTTTTGCGGAAACAATTTTCTGGGGAAAGGATTCCGCAAAACTTCGGCTGATTCCTTTTTTCTGAATTCGGATGTCGCAAGCGGAGGAGGAGGGGTCTGGGGAGGAATCCTCCGCTTGCTCCTCTTTTTGTTTTGGCGAAATTCGGGCGGGCTACCTGAAAAGAACTAAAAAATTATTTTTTCTTATTCACTAAGTCGATTAGCTCTAAAATCTGATTTGATTTTTCACATATGCCAAGTCCTATCATTTGCTTAACAGAAAAACTATTAGCAGTCGGACTTGTTGGAGCAACTGATTCAATCAAATCACCTGTTTCGTCTCTGTGAAATACTTTTGAAATAATACCAACGAAAAAATAATTTTCTGTACCAAGTCGTAATGTGCCATTTCTCAAATTTTGTTCTTTTATAAAAACAGGGCTTCCACTTGAACCAGGGAATACTTGAGCGTCAATAATGAATTTTTTACCACCATTAAAATCAACATTATACGGTGAAGCCGTAATACCTCGTCTCATAATTGGTAAGTGATTTTTCTGGTCAAAAATTCCATTTGGATAACCAACAAACAAAATATCTTCAATAGCGTCAAAATCTTCACTTTCTTTTGGAATCATTTCAATCGGTATTGTTCTGATGAAGATGTTTTGTTTGAGATTTTGTGTTAATTGGTTATATAAATCAGAAATATTATAAATCGCCAAATCAACATTTTCATCTGGATGTTGTAAAAACATATCAGTCAAATTATCAACATTTATAGCAACGGAATCACCGAGTTTTGGATGATTATCTTCATTTTTTATAAACGAAAAAGATGCTTTGCTAAATTTTCCGACAATTTTTCCAGTGTCGTCCGCCTTTGCAATTACATGTTTATTAGTTACAAGAAAAATTTGTTGTGCTGTGTCGTTTATCTTTTTCGCAATTAAAAAACCAGTCCCAATGCTTTTCTTTTTTGGGTCGTCGGTATCCGCGACAATACGGACAGTAGAGAAAAGAAGTTGTTTTAAAAAAGTATTTGGTTCCATAATATTATTCTAAATCACTTTTGCCGATATTACATACAGAGCAAAGAGTTTGTAAATTTTCCAAAACTGTTTCTCCGCCATTTGCCCATGCTTTTATGTGGTCAACATGAAGAATAATACTTGGGTCAGTTGCGGGCGACCGACCGCAATTTTTGCATTTGAAATTATCTCTCCTCATAACAACAAAGCGGATACGCCAATTTATTGTTCTTGATGTTTTATGTCTTGTGATTGGTTCAACTTCTAAACTTTTGATAGCTTCTTCGGATGAGGCGTTTTCTTCATTATTAACATAAGCAACAAATTTTTCTAAAGCATTACGCCAACCGCCAAAACGATTTTCATATGTACCTACATGATATTTTGAAAGTGGTTTTTGTACCTCCGCATAACGAGGCTGTCTTCCAAGTTTTATCCAAATTTCTTCTAGATTTTGAAAAAGTTCTTCTTCGGGAAGATTCATTGGTGTCCTCGTTTTTTCTAGTCCTGCTTTTTCTAAAGAATTGAACCAACTACCAAACCTCCGAATATATGTCGTTGTTCCATATTTACCTCTTTCATCGTTATCGGCACGACTAATAGCTTTTTTATTTAACTCCAAAGCAACCCGCTTTAGGTCGGCTATTAATTCGTCATCTGTAACTCCACGATGATATTCATCAAGTTCAAATTTCATAAATTATAATTCCTAAACTGTTATTCTCTTATGAATTATTTCTGAACCTTTTGATTCTCTAGGGAAATTTCCCTTTTCATCTGTGAATACAAGTTCTTTAGCTGGGTGATTGGCTTTTTTCGGGAAAAGCGACAAAATATTTTTAATATCTGTGAATGGTGGTACTTCCAATTTTTCTCCCGCAACTTCTGACGTATGAGTATCTGACGAGAGGGACCCTGTGTTTGGATTTTCCTTTATAAGATTTCCCATTGCCTCGGCAGCTATTTGCCAATAAGTACAAACTGCAATTAAATGTTCAGCAGTAGTTCCTTCGTGATGTTTTTCAAGGTCTTCAAGTAATTCTTCTGTGAGGTCCCATAAAGTATCCCATTTTTGTGAACCCTCTGAAAAATCAATTTTTGTTGATTCTCCTAAATAAAGCATGAAGGCTAGGTTTAACAGAGGAAGATCGTTTTCAGCATGATGAGCAAAAACATCAAGCCAATTTCCCTCAAGCTTGCCGTACAGATGAGGGTAATCTTTAAATCTTTCTTTTCTTGCTTGCTCATGTTCAGCATCAAGTTTTTCATTATAAATTGCATCCTTCTCGTCTTCTTTCTGACGATAAATTTTCCAAAGTATAAAAGCGATTATTGCCAAAATTATGTAAAGAATAGTCATAATAAAATTTAGTTAATTATTTTAATAAATCCTCCATAGGAACGCCTAACGACTTGGCGATTTTTTGGATTGTTTGAACGCTTGGTTTTGTAACAACACCACCCTCAATTTTTGTAAGGGTAGAGTATTTGATGTCCGCTTTCTTCGCCAAGTCGTCTTGCGTCAATCCTTGTTTTGCTCGTATTCTTTTTATATTTTCTGATATAGTTGCCATAGTATCCAAACTTTGATAGTATTATCTTATGAGAAGATTCTTTCTTTGCTCACAAAACAATGATAGCAAAAATCATGGATTTATTCAATGTGTATTTTCTTTTTTAGCCCGCCCGAATTTCGCCAAAACAAAAAGAGGAGCAAGCGGAGGATTCCTCCCCAGACCCCTCCTCCTCCGCTTGCGACATCCGAATTCAAAAAGGAATCAGCCGAAGTTTTGCGGAATCC
>JBAQWN010000035.1:0-18707 GCA_049298935.1 Minisyncoccia bacterium | reverse complement strand
CTCCACTACTCAATCGCCGATCGAATACGCTCGACAACTTCAGCGATAGTGAGCCGCTCTTGCTCGCCGGTGTCGCGATGACGCAACGTCACTGTGTCCTTGAGCTCTGGACGTTCGCCAAGTGTGTCGAAATCGATGGTGATACAAAAAGGCGTGCCGATCTCGTCTTGACGACGGTAGCGCTTGCCGATGTTACCGTTGTCGTCCCACACAATAGCTGGATGCACTCTCTTAAGCTCAGCCCGCACCTCACGCGCTTTCGCGACGAGTTCCGGCTTGTTCTTTAAGAGTGGTGAGACCATCGCCTTCACGGGAGCGATCTTCGGCGAGAGGGCGAGATAGGTACGCACTTCCCCACCTATCTCATCTTCACGATAGGCATCGGTTATCACCGCAAAAAAGAGTCTGCCAACACCTCCTGACGATTCTATGATGTGTGGAATAAAACGCTCACTCGTATCCTGATCAAAATAATCGAGTGTTTTTCCACTCCCCTTCGAGTGTTGCGTAAGGTCATAATTGCCACGTGCATGGACACCCTCGAGCTCATCAAAACCCCACGGGAATGCAAACTCAATATCCCACGCATCCTTTGCATAAAATACGAGATTCTCATGCTGCTTCCAGCGAAGATTCTTTTCTTGCAAACCAAGATCGAGAATTGCCTTCCAGCGATACTCTCTGAGCTTCGTGTACTCTTCCATCTCCTGTTCTGGTCGCGTGAAATACTGCATCTCCATCTGCTCAAACTCACGGCCACGGAAAAGGAATTGGCGGGGCGATATCTCATTGCGAAAAGCTTTGCCAACCTGAGCGATACCAAACGGCAACTTCATCGGGTTCGAATCGAGTACGTTTTTATAGTTTACATAAATACCCTGACAGGTCTCGCCGCGCAAATATGCAGGATCATCTCCCTTCTCGGTGAAGTCACCGAGGTTCGATTTGACGAGCAAATTGAATTTGCGCGCGTTTGAAAAATTGTGGCCCCCACACTTCTCACAAACAATCTCAGCACGGTGTGCATCAAAAAGTTTGTTGATATCCTCTTCACTCATTTTTTCATCTGCAGTAATGCCGATTGACTCGAGAGCTTTGTCGACCCGAATGCGCGTATTGCATTCCTTACACTCTGCCATCGGATCAGAGAAACCTTTCGTGTGCCCACTCGCTTCCCAAATGTGCGGATGCATGAAAATGCTCGAATCGAGACCAACAATATCGTCGCGGTCATAGACCATCTTCTTCCACCACTGAGCTTTGAGATTATTCTCAAGCTCAACACCAAGAGGTCCGAAGTCATACACACCTGCAAACCCGCCATAGATCTCAGACGACGGAAACACGAAGCCGCGACGCTTGCAGAGCGAGACTATTTTTTCCATGAGATTCTGATCGTTCATAATGATTACTATACGCTACACTTTCTCAGCTCATTGCACAATTCCATTCGCGGCTACATATCCCGGATCCTGAGGAGTCTCGGTCGTTGCCGGAGCAGCGGTCGACGAGACTCGCGCTCCAACAAAACGATCATAACCAAAGAATGACGCCATACTCGTGAGCGAGACAGCGCTTCCTCTCTGAGAGGTTGATGGTGTCAGAGAGACTTGGAAGGCACCCTGAGCGCTCCCTCCTTGTGCCAAATCACCAGTATTCCACGTCACCGTGTTTGACGAGCTGTCATAAGAGAACTTCCCAGCACCTGACGTCTTGCCGGTATATGAGACATACCCAGGAAGAGTCGCGGTGACCTTGCCGTCCGCGACCGCGCTTCCACCATTTCGTACATCCCACACAATAGAATATGAGGTCGCTTGCTCTGCGCGTGGTGGGATTGGACCACTAGAGGTAAATGGCCCTGACGTGTGTAGAGAATGTGCCGAAAGGGATACTGTTGTCGCAACTTTTGCCGTCTTCACCGAAGAGGTCGTTACCTTCTCTAGCCCGCTCGCCTGTCCGTCACGAGTACCTGATGCCGAGATTGAGAATGACACTGAGGGAGATGCAATACCTGCTGGCACAGTTGAGAAAGTGAACCCTCCTGACCCCGATGCACCCGGAGCGAGAAACGCAAGCCCGGGATTCGTATCCTTACTAAACACAATAGTGTGATTAATAGAATTATAAAATCCGTTTGTCGTCTTGATACTGTTATAGTCGATCGCCGATCCAGTGACTGAGATCGTGACCGCGGCATTTGTGATCGGCGTCGGGAGCGTGTTTGAATAAGTCATCATGACATTTTGAGTACTCCCCGGCGCGAGGACCGCGTTATCTGCCGTACCACCGTTCAACGAGAGATTCGTAGTGATAAAGGGCGCGGTAACTGACACTGTCGCATCTTGAGTCATATATGTGACCGCCAAATCCTGATCCTGCGGAGACTTTGTAGTCCCTACTGAAAAGTGAAAGACTCGCTTCTCATTATTTTGCCCTGTGAGAATACCCGTAAGCCTTACCTGTTTGCTCCCCCCTGGTGCGAGCGTCCCAATAAAGAAATTTGAATTACTAAGAGGGAGCGACGAGGTAGTCGTCGCAAATCCAAAAGGAAATGCAGAAGTAAGGACTATATTACTGAGCGGTATGATTGCATTCGAGCGCACCGTAAGAGCGATAGAAAATGGCTCTCCTGAAACGGTCTCGGCAATTGTATCAACCGAAACGGAAAGAGGTGTCGAAGAAATTGAGAGCGCATATGACAATTTCTTTTCAAAAACTGCATTCGAACTTGCAATGGAATACGTTAAGGAGACGGGGAGCGTGACCGTTTGTCCGACAGTACCGAAGACAACAGCCTTAATAGACCGAGTCACGGCCGCACCACTCGCGAGAGTACCAAGATCCTCTACATAGCGTGGGTAGGGAGCGAGAACATTATCCGCATTGCGCGTACCAGAGGGGAAATCAATCTCAATGGCCGCATTTTTTATCTCGGTCGGATTCGTATTCGTAATAGTAACTGAGAGAGGGACTGTGTCGCCGCCCGAGACGGTAATCGGGCCCTGAATATCGACTTGAACTTTGTCGGTCGATATTGAGTTGCCGCCTGAATAAAAAAGATAGCCAGCCGCCGCAACCGCAAACAAGAAAAAGAGTATCGAGCCACCAAAAAAGATGCTGGCGAGACGCACGTGTCGCGACCCAAAGAGAGGTTTGTGCACCGCTGCTTGTACAAGATTCTTCTCCTCCCACCCATGAGGGAGAGCGTGCTCGGCCGCCGCGCTGAGCGGCGGCCGCGTGCGCGCATGCGCGCCAGGGCTATAAAGCTCATTCCTTGCGCGCCCAAGCGCGCCTGTATCATCCTCTTCAACTCGTGGTGGCATTGGGTCTAGTATACCTCCTCAAAAGGAACTGGAAAAATGTATTTGCCATTCTCCCTTAGGATTTTTGAACTTCTTCAAGGACTTTCATGTTTGCCAAATACTCTTCCACATTCTTATTCAAGCCAAGAATCATATTGTTGATCTCTGACAAGAAAATCTGCTTTGCTTCGGGAGTCATTGTGTCCTCGATTTCCTTAAAGTAGGCCATCTGGGCCTCTATCTCTTTTATTTTTTCTGGTTCCATGGTATTTAGCTATTCGCCTTTAATTTATTATCTGCCCACTTTCCAATCGTGCCTGAGAGTCCAAATGCTGCCACGGCTGCGCTACCGAAAACCGCGAAATTCGCAAATCCTTTTGCAACAGCAAAAGCACCACCTTGCCCGCCGATATAATGACGAGTTGCGTCTGCACCCAATACCTCTGTATATCTTTTTATGTCCCCAACAACTCCAACTAGATCCATTTGATCCATGGACAACGCATTAATATCTACCTTTCCAGAAGAAATGTCGGCCATAAGATTACTGAATTCTGAGGTTGAATGAATGAGACTGTTTGAGAACAAATTAACAACATGCGACCACATGTCAAAATTAATTATCTGTTGTAAAGCGTCGGGTGCCGAGTCGATAGCTACCCCCACTTCTGGATATTTAGACCTCGCATATTGCAGGATGGCTGGAGCAATCATCGTTGCTAGCGTCGCAAACATTCCATATGCAAGAACATTCTCTTGCGCAGTCTGACCTTTAAGCTTTGAAAGTCTTTCGACGAGATTGTTTCCCATATCTCTTATTCCTCCCGTCATTTTCGACAGTAACGATTGCGTCTCTTTTTTACCTTCAGGCGACTCGAAAACGACCTTAGGTATTTGATCTATCTTGCCAATGTTTCCCTTCAAAGCCTCCATATTCGTTTTGAGAGCTTCTGGAGTAACAACCCCCATCTTCTCTTGCATTTTCTGCAGGAGCTCGGCCGCTTCGGTCTGTCCGGCGGCTTTTTGCTCTTCTATTTTTTCTGCTGCAGCCGGCTCAGCAACGGCAAGGTCTTTCTCTAGAGTGAGCGGTGCTTCTCGCTCAACAGACGTGTCGGGCAAAACAACCTCACTCTCTACAGAGGGGGGGGTATTAAGAGTATCGTTTTCCATTGAGAGCGCTATCGGCTCATCCTTAACTTCCGCACCACCCATATGTTTACCTCCCATGCCTTCATGTCCCATATTTCAAATAGTTAGTGGTTATCTCTGACCCCAAGATTGTACCATGTCGCAAATTACAACCCCGAGGCGGCGATGCCGGTGTTGATGCGGGAAATGTAATGAGAACGTTCGGCGGCGACCGTGGCGAGGAGAGGCGGAGCAAAGAGTGATGAGGAGACCGGCAAGTCGCCTGTGTCGAGCCCGAGCGCAGTGAGGGTTCGAAGGGCGGCGACGACTTCAACGGCTTCATGTGCATCTCCCACGCCAGAATTCAAAACGGGAGATGTGGTGAGTGCTTCAAAAAATTCTCGGATGATTGCATAGAGCTCTGCGTCACGCACTTCGCCCGCGACAAGGCGCAAGACGAGGCCCGAGACGCGCGCCGCGCGACGGCGCGCGTTCGCAGTTTGCAATTTTGCAAACCAATTCTCTTCGAGAACAGCACCCGCAACGCGCCACCCTTCTTTCCCGCGCACGAGCACGCATTCACTCTCGGCAAAGGTGGCAAGTGAAGCGCCAAGCTTTGCGCCCGAACTGCGCAAGCTCTGCACGCGCGCATGCACGAGCCCGAGATCAGGAGTGAGCATCGTCACGAAGGTGTTCGCCTCGCCCGCATGCGTGCGGGCGAGTACAATACCTCGTGTTGTGTATTTAACTCGCATCGCGAATAAGATTAAATTGCACGAGACCTGTCGAGAGTGTCGCGTTGTACTTCCCTGCCTGACCAATCTCTGTGCGCACAACATCAGTGGGCGACAACCCCTCGGCCTTGCGCGCCTGCGCGACAGCACTCGACATCTCGCGCTCATCGCCTTCTGTAATAAGCTCGGGAGTAAGCACTGTGTCGAGCGACAAACCATCACCCGCCACAACCTCTTTTACATTTACCTCATCTGCGAGAATCTGCGCGAGTTCGCTAGAGAGCGTATCAGGCACGGTGAGTGTCGCGAGTGGCTGACGCACTTTGATTCCTGCCTTCTGTCGCAACTGTAGTGCCTCTGATGCAAGAGTGCGCACGCGTGCCATCTCGACAGTCAGATCCGCGGCGCCCGCAGCGGGCGCCGCGTTTGCTGTAGGCCACTCCGCGAGATGCACACTCTCAGGATCATTCTCTTCACGTACACTCAAAAATATTTCTTCAGCGATAAACGGCATCGCAGGTGCAATGATTTTAGAAAATTCTTTGAGCACGTACCGAAGAGTGGCGAGCGCATTTTTCTTCTCATCACTTCCCTCTTTAAATCGGTCACGAGAACGCCGAACATACCATGCCGAGAGATCATCAATAAAGAGAGCGATCGGTCGGGTCGCGGCGTCGAGCTTGTACTGCTCGTATCCCTCAGTGGTCTCCCTAAGTAGTTGTGCGAGTCGCGCGAGAATCCATCGGTCGAGAATATTTGTACTCGTATTCGAACTTCCTGCTCCATCAGCAAAAAGTTGATAGAACGCGAGCACATTACTCAAACGGCCAATATTTTTCTTAGCAATATCATCCACGCCGCTTTCTGAAAAAGCTAAATTCTCAGCTTGCGTTACGGGCGAAGAGAGCAGGTAGAGCCGAAGCGCATCGGCACCATATTTCTCGACTATCTCCATCGGGTCAGGATAATTCTGCAGACGCTTCGACATTTTCTTGCCGTCTTCGGCAAGCACAATGCCGTTCACAATTACATTTTGAAAAGCGTTTTTCTGAAAGAGCGCGCCACCGAGAACATGCAGATAATAAAACCAGGCACGTGACTGATCTATCCCCTCGGCGATAAACTGTGCCGGGAATGCCTCATCAAATTGTTCTTTATTTTCAAAAGGATAATGCCGCTCGCCATATGGCATCGAGCCAGAGTCAAACCATGTGTCGAGCACGTCTGGGATACGGCGCATCTCTGCCCCACATTCACAAGGCACCACAACTTCATCGACAATATGTTTGTGCAGATCGTCTATTTTCTTTCCGCTTGCCTCTTCGAGCTCAGTAGCGCCACCAAACACCCGCACCTTTTTACACTCTGCACAGCGCCACATCGGGATAGCGCTTGCCCAAAAACGCTGGCGAGAAATCGACCAGTCGCGCGCTCCCTCGAGCCACTTGCCGAAACGTCCTTCTTTAATATGCTTTGGCGACCATGAAATAGCTTCGGCATTTTTAAGCAGATTTTCTTTTATCTTCGTCACTGAGACAAACCACGACGACGTCGCGTAGTTAAGAAGCGGCGTATCACACCGCCAGCAGTGCGGATACGAGTGGGTGATGTTCTCTTTTGAAAAGAACATTCCGTGATCTTGCAGATACTTCAGAACCGCAATATCAGTCCCGAGCCGTGTCTTATCATCGTCAGAGCGTGGCTTCACCTCCATTCCCGCAAAAGCTTTCACTTCTGATTTCATCAGACCGTCGATGTTCACGTGCTGAATAAATGGCAGAGTTTCTTTTTTAGAAAGTTCCCAATCATCGGTGCCGAAGGCTGGTGCAATATGTACAAAACCCGTTCCGGTCTCGGTCGTTACAAAATCTCCGGCATATATCTTCCACCCGTTCTCGTGATTTTTGAGAGTCGTATCGCTCGCATAATAACCAAACAACGACTCATATTCGAGACCGACGAGATTTCTTCCCGTAAATTCGGAGCCTATATTAGGGTCTGACAGTCCCAAATTCACCACCCTATCTTTAGCAACAAGATAGTATTTCCCACTCTCGTATTGAATAGCTCGGTATGCCATATCAAGGCTTACCGCGAGCGCAACATTGCCCGGCAATGTCCACGGTGTGGTTGTCCACGCCAAAAAATACACGTCTTGACCTATACCAAGATCAAACAATTTCTGAGTCGGTTTTACTTTGAACTTCACCGTCACCGAAATGTCCTTAACATCTTTGTACCCTTCAGAAACTTCTTGCTGAGAGAGCGTTGTCTCACAGCGCGGACAAATATGCATCACGCGATAATCCTCATACACCAGCCCCTTGTCATAAATCTCTTTAAAGACCCACCAGACCGACTCCATAAACGACTTGTCCATCGTGAAATACGCATGCTCCATATCTGCCCAACGACCGATGCGTGGGATGAACTTCTTCCAATAATCAACATAGGTCAAGACACTTTCACGACAGCGTTCGTTAAACTTCGCAACGCCATATTCTTTTATATCCTTCTTGTGTTTGAAGCCGAGCTCCTTTTCTACAATGTTCTCGATCGGCAGACCGTGACAATCCCAACCCCAGACGCGCGGGACATGGTAGCCGCGCATAGTCTGATATCGCGGCACGACGTCTTTCAAAACACTCCCGACGATGTGACCGTAGTGTGGAGTACCAGTCGCAAAGGGTGGACCATCATAGAACACGTAGTCTCCATTGGGAGAATCTTTTTTGAGTGACTTCTCAAAGATCTTATGTTCGTTCCAAAAAGCGAGTATC
Source organism: Minisyncoccia bacterium (assembly GCA_049298935.1). Taxonomy (GTDB): domain Bacteria; phylum Patescibacteriota; class Minisyncoccia; order Phycocordibacterales; family Phycocordibacteraceae; genus C7867-001. Next base: position 10,760 of record JBAQWN010000035.1, on the reverse strand, counting down.
ACCTCTTCACGTTTGGCGGCTTCTGACTTCTTTAGCTCTGGCACTTCGGGCATATCTGTATATCGTAACGCTTTCCGTATAAAAAATAAACGTCCCGCAACATGCCGGGACGTTTTTGAAATTCCTTTGTTAAAAGGATAATGATGGATCAGATAAGACTCTCGCCAGAAAATCCTTCACAAAATGCGGAGTAGCATACCCATCAGCAAATCGCTGAGCCTCTTGATTTGCCTTCCCAGGATTTAACTTTGGAGTGTGCTGTTCTGCGGCTTTTTGGAAAAGCTCGAAAAATGAAAGCCCTCGCTTTTGCGCAAAATCTACAACTATCTTTCTTATCTTCTTCGCGCTTTTCCCACTAAATATCCCACGCCCTTTCCTCATCGCCTACCCCTTTTTATTGTTGAACTATATAGAACACAAGGTACAACCTGTTTAAGAAACTACCGCAAAACCAGCCTTCGCGCAACTTGAAACTGTTTACACAGTAGGTAATTCTGCTGAATCACATCTTCTCCGGTGTGGGGATGCCGAGGAGAGTGAGGCCGTTGGTCATCGTGTTGATAAAAGCGCGGGCGACGAGGATCTTGTGCGCCTCGTGGTCGCCACCAATAATACGCTCTTGTGCATAAAAAGAATTCCACTCGCTCGCGAGCTCGGTGAGATAGGTCACGAGCACGTTTGGCGCGAACTCTCGCGCGGCGCGTGCGACAACTTCAGGGAAATGCATGAGGGCTCGCTCAATGAGATACGGCGAATCTGGCGCCTGCCTGCCGGCAGGCAGGCGCCAGATTCCACTCTCCACTTGCGCGAGCACCGACTTCGCACGCACCAGCGCATACTGGAGATATGGTCCCGAATCCCCTTCAAGCGAAAGCGATTTCTCAGGGTCGAAGATGATGTCCGACCCCGGCGCTTGGCGAAGCACCATATATTTAATCGCACCGATCGCAACCTGCTCGGCAACAAGAGGATCAGTGTTTCTCTCACTCGCATCTTCTTTGACTTCTTCAATAAACTCAAGAGCGGTAATGACATTGCCTTTGCGCGAAGACATCTTGCCCGTGGTGAGTTTAAGGAATCCGTGGAATCGCGCGATCATCTTCCCTTCAAGATCAGGAAAGAGCATTTCAGCTACCCGACGAACGACCTTAAAATATTCCTGTATCTCGTTCGCCGTTATGGTGAGTGAAATATCAAAGTCGCCCTTCTGTTTCTTCGCTTCTACAAGGCCCAGCTCTTTTGCTTCATAGGTCGGGAGACCCTTATTATTGATAAACACGCGCGTATGCAGACCGTAGGGCTCGCCCTTAAACACCACGGCTCCCTCACTTTTTTCAAAAATCTCTGGATGTTTCTGCACGATAGCGAGACCGATGGGACCAACGTCACTTTCAAAAAAATAGTGGGCAAACGTAGTGCCGAGCATGTGATAGATCTTTTCAAAATGCTCGAGCGATTGTGCGCGACCTTCATCATAGAGAGTATTCACGGCCGGATCACTCTTCTCATAGATAGTCTTATTGAGTCTGTCTATTTCTTCTTTGTGAGTCTCATAGTGTTCTGAGCCAAAGACGTATGCCTCGCCCCACGATACTTCTGACTTCTGCTGTTTACCCCATATGGCCTTTGCCACATGGAGACCAACGTCACCCTGATAGTTAGCTCGCGACACGGTCGCTCCCGATGATTCAATCAAACGCGCAATACTCTCCCCTATAGCATTACTCATCAGGTGCCCGATGTGCATTTCTTTAAACGGATTCGGGTCGGTATATTCGACCATCACGCGCTGACCGATATTCACCCTACCCTTTCCCCACTCACTACCCTGAGCGTCAGCCTCGACGACTGCGCGCGTTACCGCTTCGCGCGCGAGAGTTATATTCACGAAGCCAGGACCGGCGACAGAGACATGACTCGCAACGCTCGTGCCAAGTGAGTCGATAAGGTAGCGCGCGAGCGAGTCTGCGAGCTCGCGCGGATTCTTGCCAAGAGACTTTGCCGCCGCAAATGCCGCATTGGTCGTGTAATCACCATGTGTAGCATCAACAGGTCGCTCGACGACAAACACCGTCTCTGGCGCTCCTGCCTGCGCGAGATACTCTTGTACTGCTTTTTCGATTCGCTCTTCCATTACGAACGAGTGTACCAAATTTACACAAATGATTCAGGGATCGGGTGAGCGAGTGCAAGATCCTTTACTTCTTGTCTCGCCTGCTTGACCGTCACGTCATCGCGCTTAGTGAGCACTTCTACCATGATTTTTGCAACCTGAATGGATTCTACTTCGCGCAATCCGCGCGTCGTCATCGCCGGTGTGCCGAAGCGGATGCCCGACGGATCCATCGGTTTGCGCGTATCATCAGCAATCGCATTTTTATTTAGCGTGATGCCCGCTCTATCGAGCAATGTCTCTGCCTCGCCACCCGAGATACCAAATGACGTCCACGCATCGAGCAAGATAAGGTGATTGTCAGAACCGCCCGTAATCATTCGGGCGCCACTCTCTTTAAAAACTCCCTCCATCGCTTTGGTATTCAAAAGAATTTGTTTTGCATAGATCGCAAATGACGGATGCAATGCTTCTTTAAAGGACACTGCCTTTGCCGCGATCTGATGCATATGTGGCCCGCCCTGCAGACCGGGGAATATCGCCTTATCTATCTTCTTTGCGAACTCCTCACTCTCACGAGTGAGGATCATCCCACCGCGCGGCCCGCGAAGCGTCTTGTGTGTCGTCGTGGTCATGATGTCGAAACCATAGTCAAACGGATTCTTCGCCGCCTTGCCCGCGATAAGGCCGGCGATGTGCGCAATATCCATCACGGCGACCGCTCCAACCTCGCGCGCGATGTCGACAAACTTCGCATAGTCGAGCTCGCGCGGATACGCTGAGAATCCTGCAAGCACGATCTTCGGTTTCACTTCTTTTGCGACGCGGCGCATCTCGTCATAATCAATCTCGCCCGTCTCAATATCTTTCATCCCATAACGCACAAAATTAAAAATCTTGGTGAGATATGTGACCGGATGACCATGCGTGAGGTGTCCCCCATGTGAGAGATTCATACCAAGCACCGTGTCGCCCGGCGCGAGGAGCGCCATATACATCGCGATGTTTGCATTCGCCCCGCCGAGCGGCTGGACGTTTGCATACGCCGCGCCGAAAAGTTTCTTTGCTCGGTCGATAGCGAGCGTCTCGACTTTATCGGTAAACTCTTGTCCGCCGTAGTAGCGCTTGCCCGGATACCCCTCGGCGTATTTGTTCGTGAGCGACGACGACATCGCCTCTCGTACTGCCCGCGATACATAGTTCTCAGACGGGATCAGTTCCAACCCCTCTGCCTCGCGCATATCCTCCCCCACAAGAGCATCAAATATCTCTGGGTCTTCTCCCCTAATATGACCATAGAAGTCCATACGTAAGATTGTACCACCGCACTCTCAAATGAAGTATTATAGGAGTATGAAACCTTTTACTGAACGCACACTAGATACGCAATATAGAGATAACTTGAGATACATACTCGATCATGGTGTCCGAGTTAAAAGCCAGCAGGGGGTAGACGCGCTTACGGTCATTGCCCCACCACCCATGCACTTCAAACTCGAAAATGGCTTCCCGATGATTACTGAACGAAGCATCAAAGGATTCTGGAGAGGGTCGATTGGTGAAATTTGTGCATTCATTAATGGCGTACGAACTCTTGAAGGGCTCGAATCATACGGCTGCAAATTTTGGACAGCGTGGGGTACTCCTGAGAAGTGCGCGAAGCGCGGTCTCGCCGCCGGCGACCTCGGTCCTGGTTCCTATGGCGCCGCCTTCCATGACTTCCCCACTGTCGACGGCGGCACCTACAATCAGATACAAAACATTGTCGAGCAGATGATTGAGTCCCCACATCTACGAACACATTTCATTTCTCCTTGGATTCCTCAGTACACTATCCGCGGAAAAGGAAAACAACAGAAAGTTGTCGTTGCTCCGTGTCATGGCTGGATCCACCTACGTATCATCGACAATAAGCTTACGCTCCATATGTTCCAACGCTCAGGAGACTTCCCAGTTGGCGTTCCTTCAAATATGGTGCAATATGCCGCTCTCCTCATGATGCTCGCACACGCTACGAAGACTGAGCCCTATGAATTTGTCCACAGCTTTTCTGATGCGCATATCTACGTCGATCAAATACCTGCTGTCGAAGAGCTCCTAAAGCGTGAACCAAAAGCTCTCCCAACCGTAACGATGATCAATAAGAAAGACGATATTTTCTCCTATCGCATGGACGATTTCGAAGTTTCTGATTATGATCCTCATCCATCCATGAAAGACATTCCTGTCGCGGTGTAGCATGACCTCTCCGAACCTCTCCGGTCTCAATATGGGAAATGCTCGGACACCAGAGCAGGTAGCTCTTATGCAGAAAATTATCGACGATGGTGTATGCCCTTTCTGCGCAGAGCATTTTAGAAAATATCATCCGAAGCCAGTGATTAAGGAAACTGAACATTGGTTTCTTACTGAAAATATGAGTCCTTATAAAGGAACAAAACATCATTTCATATTCGTGTATAAGCCGGCACACATTACAAAACCAGATGAACTTTTGCCCGAGGCTCTCGCTGATTTATTTTCACTCGTACAGTGGGCGACTACTGAATATGCCATCACGGGCGGTTCATTTTTTATGCGCTTCGGTGACACTCACTACACCGGCAGCAGCGTCGAACACCTCCATGCACATCTACTTATGGGTGACGCAGACGCTCCAAACCACGAACCCGTCCGCGTAAAGCTTGGTTGACTTATCAAAATAAGTGGCGCACACTATAACCAGATTCAATATAAATCATAGGAGGTTGCATTGAAAAAAAAAGAAACCTGATCTTTTAAGTTTGTTTCCCGCGTTGTTCTCAGTGGTCCCATTCATGAATGAATTGCCTGCTGAGATCATATACCTCATGGGGTGCCGATCGTTCGAACAGTTCTGCTGTATGGTGCGAGCACTCATCGATCCTGATACATACTGCCCATTTTGTCTAACTGAGTTTGCGCGTCGCAGATGCAAACCACTTGCTCGAAAAGGTAGCTGGCTGTTGGTCAAAAACGAGTTCCCTCACAAGAACGTCAAGCAAATGCTTCTCATCGTCCCGAAACGTCACATCACTAATCTGGACGAGCTCACCGAGCAAGACATGGTAAGTATCGGAAAGCTCCTTATCGTATGCCACAATCAATTTGGCATTACTGGTGGAGGTATCATGTTGCGCTTTGGCGACCCACGCCTCAATGTCGGCACAGTGGAACATTTCCATGCCAACATCATCGTTCCAAATTGCGGAAAGGAATATCGTGCACCATTTGCGAAAAACCTCTCGGAGCACAGAAAAGACTATGCTCGCCTACTTTCGTTCATAGCAGAGCTCAACAAGCGTGGTGGAAAGAAATGGCTCTTTTCAGAAGCAGGAATTCTTAAGACACAACCTGCGGCGTGAGAAACCGCATCAGACAAAAGCCGGCACTTCACTGTGCCGGCTTTTTTATTCTACGAAGATAATTGTTACACCGGAGCCCTTGAGAATATCTTCGCCATCGAGAACGCCGTACCCTCCACCACAATACAAAGTTTTGATACCCGAATGAGCAATAGCTTTGGCACAAGGAGGACACGGGAAAACAGTCACGTACATATCCGCGCCCTCAAGGGCGATACCGCGCCGCGCGGCTTCTGCGATAAGTGATACTTCACTATGAAAGCCACTCGATATTTCTATATGATCGCCTTTATGGAAATTGTTACGCGGATCACCATTCACATAAGGAGTGTGGGGCGACGGCAGGTGCTGGTTGTATCCAATTAAAACCACCCCGCCATCTTTCACAATCGCCGCGCCGACATGTCGCCAAATGTCAGAACTCTTTTTCGATTCCTCTTGTGCTTGATCCATGACACGACGATGAAATTCATCGCGCGTAATGCTCTCTTCTGGCACGACCGGTTTCTCTTTAATCGAATTGTGCTTATCCCATCGAAGGAAAATTGGGTCGAATGTGATGCGTGCCTCTGGAAAATATTTTTGCGCGAGCTCCCTAGATATGTCTTCATCCGGAATCACTATGTCTGTATCTGCAACATTCAGAGATTGGGTGGCGGCAATATCAAGAACAGCAACCTGATCAAATATCCCCAGAGCTTCTATCGCTCTCTTCATACGTTCTGGCTCGACTTGCCTGATTTCTTTCGCGAGCCAAGAAAATTCGGCGATAATTTCTGGACCGAAGATAAACAACTCTTTAGGTCCCGCATGCTTCTCAAAAAATCGCAGATACCCTTCATGTAGCACGGGCACGTACGCAACCAGAGTCCGCATACTTACTTCTTATTTAAACTCTCCATGATCTCTTCCATAAGTGCTGGAATGCGCGCGGCAATTTCTTTTGCAAAACGATCTGCACCACTCACGTGCAGAAGTCGAACCTTGGCACTCGTTGAAGTCTCAGCTTGTGGCTGTAGCAAAACAATTTTTTTACAGTACTTCTGCTTTTCAGAAATATCCGCTGGTTTATGCTTCGTACTCTTTGAGAGAATGAGCACGTCTGGACGGATAAGTTTAATAAGAGCGTTTGGTTTCTCAGCGAGCGGCTTCAGAGTAATCACATCGACATGGCGCAAATGTGAAAGAGTGTGTACACGTTCTTCTTCAGGCACTACTGGACGATGTGGCCCCTTGCGTGACCTAACCTTCTCGTCACTATCAACCCCAACGATGAGAAGATCGCCGAGACCTTTTGCATATTCGAGATATTGAGCATGTCCAATATGGAAGAGATCCCAGGTACCAGAAGTGAGTACGATTGTCAGGCCAAGGTCTTTCCAATTCTTTACCTTTGCTGCAAGTTTTTTATGATCAGGAATATAACGATCCTTGAAACTTGTATCGTCCCCGAATATGCCTGCCTTGATAGCCATATTTACCGATAGTGTACACTAAATCCCAACATGCAAAAACCATGCATCAGCATCATCGCCGCGATTGGGGAGAAGAGGGAGTTGGGAATGAGAGGCAAGCTGCTTTGGCACCTACCAGACGATATGAAGCATTTTAAGGCCGTTACTGCCGGACATCCGGTCATTATGGGTCGCAAGACGTGGGAGTCGCTCCCCGAGCGATTCCGCCCGCTCCCCGGGCGTACTAATGTCGTCGTGACACGACAAGTTGGATATACGGCGACAGGGGCGGTAATTGTCGACTCACTTGCCTCAGCGCTTTCCGCAACGGAAAGCGCTGATGGGGCACATGAAGTTTTTATTATCGGCGGTGGCGAGCTCTATCGCGAAGCACTCCCACACGCCAATCGCCTCTACCTCACTCTTGTTGACGCGACCGCTGAAGCAGACACTTATTTCCCCGACTATGAGCAGGATTTCAAAATTATTTCAGACGAATCGGGTATGGGCGAACCTCACCACCGATTTCTTATCCTTGAACGCACCTAAAAAGTATTGACGTCAGGGGCATAAGGGTAGAAGATGCAGTGAGATTAAAAGGAGGGTTCGAATGAAAAAGGGTGTTCTTTCTAGCAAGAGATTCAGGTTGTTGATATTCTCGAATGCTGGATTTCGAGTAGAGGGACTTGGATATCTCACGAGACTCAACGGCATCCAACTCACCGTAGCTTTCAAGCAGTTGCAACAACTCCCACCAGACTTCCTCACTGCACACGCGGCGAAAACGATTATTATCGTCGCACCAGGAGAAAACTACGAAGAGGCTCTTCGTAAGTATGTAGAAGGGGAGAAAGTGAAAATCGTTCGGACAATGGAAGAAGCTACGGCTCTTTCGCTGAGACTTTCGAAGGACGGAACTAGGTACGTCATAGCCGAAACCGAGGGATGAAACAAAAAACGGCGCTGGGATAAAATCCTCAGCGCCGTTCTTCATTTTAAAAAATTCACTTCACGTCGATACCCATGCTTCGCGCCGTACCCTTGATAAGGCGAGCCGCCGCCTCTGGGCTGTTTGCATTCAAGTCAGGCATCTTCTCAGCGACGATAGCCGCGACCTGCGCCTGTGAGAGCGTTCCAACCTTCTGCTCCTTCGGCTTCAACGCACCCTTCTCGAGCCCGAGCGCCTTCAAGATAAGTCTTGAGGCGGGCGGATTCTTCATGATAAAGGTGAACGTGCGGTCGTCAAAGACTGAGAGCTCGACCGGGATAATCGTCCCCATCTTGTCTCTCGTCGCCTCGTTAAACTGAGTCACGAACTGACCGATATTCACGCCTGCAGGGCCGAGCGCGGTACCGACCGGTGGTGCCGGGGTCGCCTTCCCTCCTGGGATCTGTAATTTAATCTTTTTTACAATTGTAGCCATAGTGAGTGTGACTGTACCTTAGAGTTTGCGGATTTGCAAAAAGTCGAGCTCGACCGGTGTCTCGCGACCGAACATCGAAACCATGATCTTCACCTTCCCGCGATCCTCATCGATCTCGCCAACCTTGCCCTCAAGGTCCTTAAAGGGACCATCAGCGATAATAACTTGGTCGTCTTTCATAAGGTCGATACGGTGCTTTGGCGCTTCAGCTGTCATACGCTTCATCAATGTGGCGACCTCGCTCTCTTCCATCGGGACTGGCGTGTTACCCGCACCGACGAAACCGGTCACGCGAGGCGTGTTACGCACCACAAACCACGAATCGTCGTCGACGATCATGCGCACGAGAATATATCCTGGATAGATTTTTTCTTCTTCGGTGATACGCTTGCCACTCTTCACGTGAATCTTCTTTTCAGTTGGGACGATGACTTCAAAAATCTTTCCCTCCATACCCAGAGACTCAATGCGCTGTTTTAGATTGCGCTCGACAGCATTCTCATAACCGGCGTATGTGTGGATCGTATACCAATGTGCATCTTCTTTGCGCGGAACTGTCGCATCGCGAATCTCTTTGCGCACCGTGGGTGCGATATCAGCCATACCCATCTCTTCAGGCACATTCATCTCTCCGCTGTGTATAGGTTCATCCATAAAAAAGATTAGACGCCAACAAAGTAACTGATCCCCAGACCAAACACATGGTCAAGAAGGCCGACGACAAGCGCAATGACTGCCGCAATGACGACGACGACAAGAGTGTGTGCGATTGCCTTCTGGCTTGTCGGCCAGACGATGTGCGTGAACTCTTCGCGAACATGCTTCAGATAGGTGAAGGGTGAGGTCATAGAAGTATCGTTTGGTAAATAAAAAAGCCCTGCGGGCTTTCAACATTTGCAGTATAGCAGAGCGCCAAAACGAGTCAACAGCCCGCCCTCCGAAGGAGGGCGGGCTGTTTTGTGAGGACTCTTAATTAACGAATCTCGTACGTAATCGAAACGGACGCAGAGTACGTGTTTTCACCAGCCGGAATATTTGGAGCTACTTCCGCTTTTGCACTCATCATGCCACCCCCAAGACCATACATTGGCCGAGCATACCCTCCCGAAGACTCACTAAAATTCACAATCTTACCGAGGCGCACGCCGAGCTGTTTAGCGAGCAAATCTGCTTGTGCCTTTGCTTTAGCGATAGCGTCAGCACGCGCGGCGCTGTAGCCCGCCGTTGAGTCATCGAGCGCGAAGTCAGGTCCTGACACATTCTGCACCGAGAGATTGCCGAGATTGCTCAACACCGACCCAACTGATTTAAGATCTCGCACCGTCACCTGGATTGATTCAGATACCTGATAGCCTGTGATCTTTGGTGTGCCACCATAAGTCGGACACATCATTCCTCCCACACAAGGATTCGGATATGAGTACTGTGGAGAGATGTTGTACGAGAGAGTCTTTACATCCTTATCGGCGATGCCGAGTGCTTTCATTGCGTCGAGAGCGGCATTTGACTGCTTTGTTGTCGCTGTCTGCGCATCAGCAACGGCAGGCGCTGTATTCTGCACCGTAAAAGACACACGTGCAATGTCTGGAGCAAGAGCCACCCGACCCTCCCCTTGCACCGTAATAGTGTCGGTCGCCGGCACTCCTGAGCGACTAAAAATACCTGCAGTAGATACCGTTTGAACCAATAGAAATAGTGCGAGTATGCCGAGCACGCCCGTAAGAGCGATACGCACGCTACTGTTGTTGCACATACTGCAGTGTGAAGAATTATCCATAGCAAGATTAGTTAACTACTAATATCGGAAGCATACCACTCCACCGCAAGATGTCACGGGAGAGTCTTAAGGAGCTCTTGGAGTGCCCTATGCGCTGGTAGTGTACCCACATTGAGCGCCGGGTCAGTCCACCCCACAACCTCAGAATCTATCGCGTCAAAACGTAAAACATCAGAGGCACGCGCGAGATAATATGCAGTATCAACAACACCCTCAAAACGTTCGATCAAAACCATAGTGAACCGATGATCCCCAAAAGATACCGAAGAAAAAGAAGTTGCCGCTATAGGCTCACCCGACGCACCGCCGATTGCCGTGTCCTTTATTATCGCAAAAGCTGTTGACGATGCGGTGATTGCATAACGACGAATACTAATGCGCGCTTTGGTCGAAGAGGTTGCTGACACATATTCAATGACGCTCGCCACATTCGTGAGTGACGAAGTCATGAAACCGTCCGGTGCCACAAAGGCAATACTGACATCGGGAAGCGAAACGTTCGGCGGTAAACAGGCAGGAAACGTACATGATGAACCCGTTCGTGCTACGGCGGTGCCGTCGGGACACACCAGAGCATCAAGAGGACAGGCGACAGGACGTGATGGATGC
>JBAQWN010000034.1:0-2255 GCA_049298935.1 Minisyncoccia bacterium | reverse complement strand
GGTGAATGTTGTGGTGGATAATTTCGATACAACCTGCCAATTTCTGGAGGCCATCGGCATGATGGCGAAATCGTATCAAGAGACTAAACGAGAAAAGTGGAATTATAAGGACGTAGAGGTGACCATCGATACATGGCCATGGGTCCCGACATTCGTAGAACTCGAAGGGCCGACGGAGGAGTTAGTGAAGAGTGTCGCGAGTGATCTCGGATTTGATTGGAACAAGGCAATGCACGGGAGCGTGGAGCCGATCTACCAGATGCATTACGATTTTACCGACGAAGAGATAGACCATTGGGAATCCATCACATTTATCCCGCTTCCTGATTGGTTGTTGGCGAAAAAGCGGAAATAACTATGGATAATAACGTCACCAAATCAACGAATTATCTCGGCAAGGCCGTCACGATACAGATCGACCGGAAACTCGGTTCGAAACATCCGAAACACGATTTTGTCTACGAGCTCAATTATGGTTTTGTGCCATACACCGTCGCGCCCGATGGTGAAGAGCTCGATGCGTACTTGCTTGGTGTCGACGAGCCCGTTGAGACGTTTACTGGCCATTGCATCGCCGTCATTCATCGCACGAATGACGATGATGACAAGCTCGTTGTCGTACCGGAAGGAAAGGAATTTTCAGACGACGAAATCCGCGCCTTGACACATTTTCAGGAACAGTTCTTCAAGTCTGAAATTGTGCGATGATTAAAATATGATCATTTTCCTCAACGGTTCAATAAACGCCGGGAAAAGCACGGTAGCGAAACTGCTCACTAAAGAGTTGCCCAACACAGCTCTTGTAGAAATCGACGCATTCCACGAAATGATCGACTGGATGCCGATAGATCAGAGCATTCCGCTCAATCTTGAAAATGCAGTGTCGGTTATCACTAACTTCGCAAAAAGGAATCTCAATGTAATTATCCCGTATCCGCTTTCACAGAAGAATTACGATTTCCTGATGGAGAATCTGAAAGATCTGAATGTCGACATCCGTGTATTCACTCTCGCCCCACAACTTGAGAAAGTCCTGACGAACAGAGGAGCACGCGAGTTAAGTGATTTGGAGAAAGAAAGGATCCAGCATCACTACGACATTGGTATTCCAAGCCCTACATTTGGAGAAGTGATAGATAATACGGGGCAGACTCCAGGAGAAACAGCGGAGTATATTCTGACTAGAGTTAAGGCGCAAGGATAACGCATGGAAATTAAATCAACATTGCAGAGTCGATTATCGGGCGTATTGCCCGTGACATATCGGGATATCGAATCGTTTGCAGAACTCGGAGATCGGGTAGTACACAGCGTGCACGCCTATTGTTTTGTAAATGATCAAATGGTCGTTGTATATTCAGAAGCAAAAGGATATTGGACGCCGCCGGGCGGGGGAGTGGAGTCGGGGGAGTCGGTTGAAGAAGCAATCGTTCGTGAAGTGCTTGAAGAAACAAACATGCGCGTGTTGAAACAGAAGATCATTGGATATCAAGAAATTTCTGATCCACACCAACTCACTGTGCAAGCGCGTTCGGTCTGTATTGTCGAGCCGATTGGGCCATTTATAGCCGATGCTGCTGCTGACGATGATGGCGAGGGGGTGACCGAGATAAAGCTCATCGACCCGAAGGATATAAAGCAGTATTTCGATTGGGGAGTGGTTGGTGACCACATCTTGCAACGAGCCTTGCAGATTAAGGGGCATCTATGATTTAAGTCACACTCCGCTCTCCATATTTTGTCTTTTGGCTGGGGGGATATTTTTGGGAGAAAAGGGGACAGCCACCATTGTTTAAGAAAACACGTGTTGTAATTACGAAACGAAAATTAGAAATTAATGGTGCCTGTCCCCATTATCCCCCTGCATCGTCGGCGGGGGTTCTTTTATGCTTAAATATACTTATGAATATAGAATTGAATAAACAACTGGATAAAGAGGTATACATCGCTTTTGGCGATGTGGTTGTTGGTGGTGCTGATTTTGGCAAAAAAATACGCGACAATCATCCAAACATTACTAAAGAAAATCATGATGCATACATAGATGACTTTTATACAGCAAACGACAAGATATTAAAAGATGCTCTTAAAGATACCGAATTGTGCTTTGATGAAGTAAAAGGTCCTCTATTTGCAGAAATGCAAAAATATTTTGGTAAAGTCTACAGCGAAGAGAATTACACCTGCTACCTGTCCATTTTTGACTGCAATCCACGCTATCTTGAAACAAAATCATTTCAGGTTTATTACAAGCG
>JBAQWN010000033.1:0-5265 GCA_049298935.1 Minisyncoccia bacterium | reverse complement strand
GAACCTTACCGTCTCTCCCTGTAGGATGTTTTTTACCGACTCTCCAGCCGCTAAAGGCTGTGATGTTGTCTCATGTGTCACGTGCAGGGTGAACTTGGAGATGTTTACTATCTCGACCGCCTCTCTGCGATCTGAGACAGGAGCTGAATAGTCCCTTGCTACAGTCTTCGTAGCTTTTGGCTCCTCATTCGCTTTGATCACGTCAGACACGGTCATGTTCTGTGTGATTGTCACTTCTTTGTACGGGCCGTTTTTGGTCCGTACGGAGATTCTCGCTCCGATAGCAAAAGAGCGTTCCTCTATTACTCTAAGTGGCTTTGCTTCATATCCAACTCGCACGTACACCATTTCGCCGGTGTCATTCAGTAGGTTGCCGTGCTCGGCAACCACTACTAATCCATTAAAGATTTGATTGGCGCTGATCGGTTTGTCACCGACAAGTACCTCAACCCCTTTTTCGTTTGCAGACTTAGATACCCAAATCCTGTCTCCTTCCGTGACTGGCATTGTGTCGCCATGAGCAACTGGGATTTTTGAGTAACCCTTCCTAACCCATACGGTGCTCACAGGTGAGTCATTCTCGAAGAATGTTCTCACCCTTACTTTCGCTGGCTCTGGCAGTTGCGATGATACGGCCGGAGCCGCAGGTGCCGCTTCTTTTTGTGGCCCATCAAGGATTGCCTTTATCGCTTCCCACTTGTCCTCGTCGAAGGTGTATGCGACACCTTTGAAGATGATGTGGCCAACACTGCTGGCCGTTTCGCCCGCAAAGACGCTCATCGCGCCAGTAAGGCTTGCAAACAGCAAGGCAACAATCACGCTCATAGCGAGCGTTTGTTTGAAGATTTTCATCTTCTCTCTCCTCAATTATTTGTTTATATATACTGTCAAAAAACCGTGAACCAGATACCATCTTAGCAGGCTATTAGCGTTTGTCAAGATTGCCTAGACTGTGCGTTTGTTGCGTATCAGATTAAGGATGATAGGGAAGAAGGAAATGACGATAATCACGAGTGAAAGTGGGAGTACATATTTCTCGCTATCAGGAATGATAGATCCTAGCGAGAAGCCGAGGAGGGTCATCCCGGCACCCCACGCGAGGCCACCGATCACATTACGGGAGAGGAAGGTACGGTATTTCATCGAGCCGACGCCTGCGAGTACGGGGGCGATCGTGCGCACTATTGGCACGAAGCGTGCGAGTATGATGGCCCTGCCACCGTATTCTTGATAGAACCGCTCAGTACGCTCCAGGTATTCTTGTTTAAAAAAGAGAGAATCTTTGCGATTGAAGAGGTTCTCACCTGCCTTGGTGCCAAACCAATATCCGAAAGAATCACCGAGTATTGCCGCGACCACAACGATTAGTATGAGTGGGATGATAGAAAAGAGGCCGTTACTCGAGAGGAGTCCTGCCGCGAATAGGAGAGAGTCGCCGGGGAGGAAGATACCGACAAGGAGCCCGCTCTCGGCGAAGACGACAAGTGCCAATCCGATATAGCCACCTGCTCGGAGCATCGCTACTGGGTCGAGATGTGCAATAGCGGTGAAGAAGTCAGACATATGATGCAGTATACTGTATGAAATGGAGACGGTACCGAAGTTGTCTACGCCCAGCACCAAACTTGATTTGGTGCTGGGCACGCCCGAAGAGGAGCTTGCGTATTTGCGCGAACAAGTTGCACGCAAAGAAGCTGAGCTCGCCCTTCGACCTGGCTCAGAGCAGGCTAGTTCGCCCGACGAGCGTACGCGAATTATTTCTGAAAGAATCATCGAGCATCACGCGGCGCCCGTCGAAGTGCTCGCTCCTGCTTATCGCATCAGTGAAGCGACGAAGGCAAGTGAGGCAGAGGCTATTCTCGCCGAGCTTAATCTTGGCGGAGATGAAGCGGCGGTGAAGAGTCTCCAGCAAACGATGGAAGAGAAGGGGATAAAGAATGCGCTCGCAGTGCTTGAGAAGTTGGGTAATCCACAAGTCGCCGACGACTTTCACCGATATCTTGTGCGTTATATCGCCGCTGGTCTGCCGACGCCAGGTTTTGATGAAAGTGCCCCAAGCTTCCGCGCTCTTAACATGACGCTCTATGAGATTGCGCTCCCTGCACCAAAGGGTGACGACCCTCAGGCGCGACAGAAGCCACTCAAAGAGCTTCTCTCGGGCATGGAGCAGTTCTATGCCGGCCTGCTCTCGGTCGGTGAGGCGACAAAGGGTGAGCCAAATTATTTCGCGCTCGAGCTCGCTGTCCCTGCTGACAGCCCTGAGCTCCAGTTCTATGCGGCGGTACCAAACAGTAAGCGCAATTTATTTGAAAAACAGCTTCTCGCAATATTTCCCGACGCACATCTCGTGCTCCAGCCTGCCGACTACAACATCTTCGCTGAAGGTGGCACGTCACTTGTCTCAGTCGCTCATCTTGCTGAGAATCCCGCGCTCCCGCTCAAGGACTACACCGACTTCGATTACGATCCGATTAATGCGATCATGAATTCCTTTGCGAAGATCGCGCATACGGGCGAAGGTGCCGCACTCCAGATTATCATCGAGCCACGTGGCGAGCGGCACGTGACTCACTACCGCAAGATTCTTCAAGCTCTGCGCAAGGGGGAGAAGCATCATACGGCATTTAGCACCCCTGAGACGATGCTTGGCGAACTCGGGCGTGACTTCGGCAAGATGCTCTTCTCAAGCAAGTCAAAGGATGAAGTGAAAGCGAAGGAGGCCGAGATGCGACAAGTCGAAGCAAATAAAGCGCATATCGAGCAGGTGGAGAAAAAGATTGCTTCGCCGATTGCCGGCGTGACCGTGCGTCTCGCGACTTCTTCGGGGGACGCGAGTGTTGCAGGGCTTGTGCTCGGCGACCTTGAGTCGGCCTTTAATCAATTTGCAAATACGCAAGGGAATCGACTCACCTTCACTCGCGTGTCTGCGGGCAAGTATGCGACACGCGCTCTTGAAGACTTCTCCTTCCGTCTCCCAAGCAAAGACGCTCTGCCACTTTCTCTCCGCGAGCTCACGACTATCTACCATTTCCCGCCGTCAGGTATCGAGAGCGCTCCGAACTTGAAGCAGTCGCGTGTCACCCATGCGCCTGCACCACTCTCTCTACCAGAGACAGGTGCACTCCTCGGCATTAACACCTATCGTGGTGTTACGACTGAGATCCACCTTAGTCCTGAGGATCGTTTGCGCCACCTCTACGTTATCGGTCAGACGGGTACTGGTAAGACAGGTCTTATGAAGTCGATGATTATGCAGGATATTAAAAACGGCGACGGATGCTGTTTTATCGACCCTCACGGCTCTGATATTCTCGATATTCTTGCCGCTATACCGCCCGAGCGTTACAAGGACGTTATCTATTTTGACCCAGCAGATCTCTCACGCCCCTTTTCGCTCAACTTCCTCGAATACGATATGTCGAAGCCAGAGCAGAAGACTTTTATCGTCAATGAACTCCTGATGATTTTCCGTCGGTTGTATGGTGATGTTCCCGAGAGTATGGGTCCCGCTTTTGAACAATATTTCCGCAATGCAACTCTGCTTGTGATGGAGGATCCTGCAAGCGGTTCGACTATTCTCGACATCGCGCGCGTTCTCAGCAACAAAGAGTTTAGAGACCTGAAGCTCTCAAAGAGCATGAACCCAATCGTCAATCAATTTTGGACTGAGATAGCGACCAAGGCTGACGGCGAAGCTTCACTCGCAAATATCGTGCCTTATATCACCAACAAGTTTGACGACTTCACGGCGAACGACTTCGTTCGCCCTATTGTCGGACAGCAGGAATCCTCATTCAACTTCCGCGAGGTGATGGACACCAAGAAGATATTGCTTGTGAATCTCTCGAAAGGTCGTTTGGGCGAGCGCAATGCAAACATGCTCGGCCTTATCATCGTCGGCAAGCTCTTTATGGCAGCACTCTCGCGTGCTGATAATCCGCGTGCGGCGCACGCCCCTTTCTACCTATACATCGACGAATTCCAAAACGTCACGACCGATTCTATCCCAGGGATTCTCTCAGAGGCGCGTAAGTATAAGCTCTCGCTCTCGATGGCGCACCAATTCCTCAGTCAGATAGAAGAGAAGACGCGCAATGCTGTCTTCGGTAACGTCGGCAATATGGCTGTCTTCCGGGTTGGCGAAGAGGACGCCGAGTTCTTTGCGAAGCAGTTCGCACCCGTCTTCGAGACGCTCGACTTTGTGAATATCGGAAACAGAAACGCGTATGTGAAGATCTTGGTGGGTGGAGTGCCGCAGAAGCCCTTTGATATGATGACCCCCGACTTGCCATCGCTCAACTTGGCGCAGGTTGACGATCTTGTCCACCTCTCGTCGCTCACCTATGGCCGTGACCGTGCTACTGTAGAAAATATGATCCGCGAACGGTATCTTTCGAAATAGTATGTCTGAAAAACCTCCAGAGAAAAAGAAAGTGTCTCCAGCTGAAGATTTCAGCAAGACGTCGATAGAACTAGCTCTCATAGAGGCAAACGCTAAGAAAAATCGCATAAGTTCTGTTGTCGACCCTCTTTTTGAAAACCCTTTCTTTGCTGGGAAAAAAGAATCATACGATCCGCTTTATGAGTTGATGAAGAAGGTGGCGACAGATCCTGAGTGTCCTCAGGATTTAAGGTTCATTTTTCCTCGATACAAGGTTGTCATCCCGGGTGACAAAAAGTCATCCGCGCAACAGAAGATCGTAGAAACCTATCACGATGCTCTTGTGACACGAGCTCAGTTGCCTGAAAAATTTAGAAAAGAAATTGATGAAAAAGGGTTCGTCCAGGGCAATCTCGGTAAGGGCTCTGTAGAAAAGTGGGGGAAAATAGAGATTATTGCGCACCCAGACCTTTTGGCTCTTCTTGCTGATCAAAATAACTCACTCTCAAAAAAATACAAAAAAGAATTCGACTTTATCCTTCACGGGGTCATGAATGAACAGTTACCAGACGAGTATGCGGAAATGGTAAGGAAGGAGTCAGCCTCTCTCGTTCTTGAGTCATTGGATGCGCCACAGCTACCTACACCTAAAGAGGTCGGTGGAAAGGGTCGCATCAAGAGTAGTAAGTCTAAAGACATTCACCCTTCATCAGGCGCAAAAGAAATAATACCTGAACCCCAGAGTGACATTATCGCAGAACTAAGGTTTGAAGGGTCCAAGTATGTACAGATGATTAATGAAATCAAGAAGCTATACCCAGACGAGTCTAAAATTCCAAAAGAACTCAGGAAGAACATCAAGGATGCTGAGAATGGGTTAATTG
>JBAQWN010000032.1:0-7243 GCA_049298935.1 Minisyncoccia bacterium | reverse complement strand
GGTGCTTATTGTTGCGCAGTCGACTGGTGCTAATCTCCCAACTTCGACAACAGGAGCGGTGATTTTGGCAGTACTCTTAGTTATTGCGGCCGGTGTTACAAGTCCTGTTCTGGTGTGGATTCACTGGTTTAATGCATTTTTTGCCATTATGAACACGGTTATATTTGGCAGTTCAGCTGTTGATCATTATCGCGCGGGCTTGAGTGTCTTTGATTCGTCGTTCGCCTATACTGAAGCGCTCGCGCTCCTCTCTCTCATAGCGCTTTATTTCACCACGCGTACTATTCGAGGTATTATTCAGCGTCGCAAGCTTATTTAAGTTTTATTTATGTCTATACAACATTTCCTTCTCAACCAATATGCCAAGTGGAAGATGAAGGATGTGCCTGAGGCACAGCGCGAGCAGATGATCTCACTCGTCTCAAAAAATCCAGAACTTTTTAAGAAAATAGGTGAAGAGATTGAACGCCGAAAAAAGGGAGGTGAGAGCGAGATAAAAGCTTCGATGGAAGTAATGAAAAAGTATCGAGCAGAGATCGCGCCACTTATGCAAAAATAGTTTGACGAACTCACCATGACAACTCTCATCTCATTTATTGTGTTTTGTCAGATGCTCGGTGCATTTGTCGGTGCATTTGCAACTATCTGGGGCGAATTTTCTTATCTCCAACACGCACGTCACGGCAAGATTGATCATGCCGAGCGCGCCCACCTGCGTGCGATAGGTCACGGACTGCGCTGGGGGATGACCCTCCTTCTTATTTCATCATTTGCACTCGTTGTCGTCGCCTATCTGTCACACGACACGCTCCAGCCTGCGCTCACGCCACGCTACTGGGTGCTCACGGTGTTCACTCTTTTGATTGTTTATGTCTCTTGGGCCCTTTCCCGTCAGCGTATTTCCTTTGCTCTCGGCTCAGCCATCGCTTTTACTGCATGGTGGTTTCTCGCCTATCTCACAATAGGTCTCATACCATCACTCTCTTTTGGTGCGACCGTCGCCTACTTTATCGTCGCTACTGCGATTTTCTATGCCATCCTTACATACACCCGTATGCTCGTGCACCCAAAATAGGTACCCTTTACTTTTTCAATTTTAATGCGTACTCTGTGTTCAGAAATCTAGTTCCTTAAACACCTGATGAATTCGTTTTCGAATTCTTGGGATAATACATACACTTGTTTAGGAGGTCTTATGTCACTGTCGTCACCGTTACCAACTGGTGCAAAGGTCATTGTTTGCTTTGCAAAACTGCACGGCGTACATGTTACCGATGCGAATCTCGATTACATGGGGTCCATTACTATCGATAAGGCGCTTCTTGAGGCCTCAGGCCTTCTTAAAGGTCAGATAGTGCAGATTACCAACTTCGAGAACGGAATGCTCTGGCGCACGTACATCATTGAGGGAGAGAGAGGGAAGGGTGAAATTACCTTAAATGGTCCACCCGCTCACTTCTTCAAAAGAGGCGATAGGATCGTCGTACTTGGCGAAATGTGGGTGCTCTATGACCAAGCTAAGCAGATGAGTCCAACCGTCGTCTTTGTGGATGACGAGAATAAAATCACTGAAGTTAAGCCGGGCTTGCGTCCCGAATAACAAGGAGGAACGCTCGTGGACCATAGAGGCAAATTACTTGCGCACCCTATTTGGGTGCTAACGAATCCGATGAGAAGTCGACTGGTTCGCACTTACGCATTGCCGCCAGAATTGAATCCATTCATATGGAGTGGAGTCGTCCTGAAGCTTTTGGTGGCGTTTGGAGAATCTCCGTATCACAAATGGCATATGGCAAGGGAGGGAATTCTTGATGGCATCCGACGGGGTTTTATCGATCCTGATACGACAATCGTTGAAGCGTCGAGTGGCAATACTGCTCACGCTATGGCGGTCTTGTGCAATGCTCTCGGTTTAAAATTTGTCCCGGTTATTCCAAACGATATACCAAGTCCAAAGCTTGATCTCATCCGTTCTATTGGCGGAGGGGTCAGTCCACTCATGTTCTCTAGTAAAACAGAGACAACCGTTGAGCGTGCTCGTCATCTTGGAAAGCAGGATAGGTGGTATAACCCTGACCAGTATATGGGTGAATGGAACGCGAGAGCTCATGAGAAATTCCTTGCTCCTGAGATTTTCGGCCAAACGCCGCAATTTTCTTTGATCTTTGCTCCAGCAGGCACCTTTGGTACCTGTCTCGGTATCCATCAATATGCGCAAGAGAAAGGAAAAGATGTACGAGTAGTGCCAGTTCTTTGTGCCGAAGATCAAGAGGTCCCAGCCGTTCGGACATTGTCACGCGTGAAGCGAGACGTTAGAACGGGCTGGGAAAATGTGTTCGATGAGAAAGATCTTGTGTTCGCAGATCGGCACGAATCTTTCTTAGAGAGCTTTCGCGCTTGGAAACATCTCCCCGTGCAGATAGGGCCTAGCTCAGGGCTAGCTCTCGCTGGCGCGATGAAATTTCTTCAAAGAGGTATGGAAGCTGGCACTCTCGATTCCTTCAAAAAAGATGATGGGAAAGTGCATGTTGGAGTTCTTTGTCCTGATGGGTACGGCTCGTATGCCGATATCTATCTTCGAGAGCTTAGTCAGAGTGAGTTATCTCGTTGATTATGTCTTTAACCTTGCCGGTCGCGCTTGCGCGACCGGTTTTTTTATTTACCTCACACTTTTCGAATAATAAAGAAGGGTGTCATCTCGCTATCTTGACCAGCAGGGTTGTCACGCAAGAGTTCCCCGATAAATTTTTCAGTAATAGCCGACGTCGACTTCCCAAGTGAGAATGCGCCGCGGTAATTTGCATCAACAATGACCGCTTCCACACCGTATCTCTCTTTTAGTGACCGGGCGACACCATTTGGCTCATGTGGGGCACGCTTAGCGTAATCCTTAAACTCCTCGATAGTCCAAGACATAGGGCAGTCGATTGACTTGGCTTGTTTACCGACGAGATAATAAAAAGCGCCTTTAATACCGAGCGGACGCGTAACGGCGGCGACCGCGGCGGCAAAGAGAGTGCGTGGCACCCCTGCTTCTTCAATCAAGAGTTGCATCGCTGGCGCTGTGCCGTGTCCGAGCCCGCGGAACTCTGGTGTGCCAACATGATTGCGCACTTTCCCAGAGAGGAGGCGGGCAAGCCATGAAGTTTTCACCTCATCACTGCGAATAATGCGCCCCTGCACGACACAGACGACTTTTTCGCTCACAAAGAGTATATCGCCTGGCACAAGATGTGGCTTAACATATTCGTCGAGAAGGGTAGTCAAATCGTCACCAAGCTTAATGATTCGCGTTTTGAGTGGTAAACGCGCGTAGCGCACACCGGCGACCTCAGTCTCTATCTTTTTTCCTGCATTGGGGACGAAATCAGTCATATATTGAGTATATCCGATGACTGCTGATTGACAACGATATTAGACAGGAATAAAGTTCTCTTATATGTATGCACCAAACCACTTTCAAGTTGGCCGTTGTCTCTTTATTTTTTACTCTTGGATTGTTAACGGTTAGTCCAGATAATGCTCATGCGAACGTTCCCCATGTGACCAGCATTCTCGTTACTGATTCATATGGCCAAACAGCCACGACAACTCTTCAGGTGGGATCTGCGTTGCAGTTATTGTCGACCACTACTCCTGCCAACGTTATTGATCCGAGTGTGACTTGGGTTTCTAGTAACTCTGGGGTGATAAGTGTCGATGGTGCAGGTTTGGTCACCGCTATCTCAGTAGGCGCCACGACTATCACCGCAACGGCAAATGACACAACTAACGGCACCGCAACATCCACCTACAGCGTTACCAGTGTTGCTGCGTTTAGTAGTGATGTGTATGTCGACAAGAGTTATGGTGGAGCGCCTGACGGATCGGTAGCACATCCGCTTACAACAATTCAGGCAGGTATCGACGCGACTCTCTCAGGAGGAACAACGCACGTTGCGGCTGGTACGTACAGCGAATGTTTGATTATTGGGAAGGGTGTCACAGTTACCGGTGCAAATGCCGCAACTACTATCATTGATACAGCGCCTTGTGGAGGAGATTCTGACGGCGTCAGAATTACAACAAACAATGTAAACTTTAATAATTTTACTATAAAAAAGAGTAACGGATTTGACGGTCTTTATTCAATCTCTGTTGGTACAGATGGAGCAATTTCAG
Source organism: Minisyncoccia bacterium (assembly GCA_049298935.1). Taxonomy (GTDB): domain Bacteria; phylum Patescibacteriota; class Minisyncoccia; order Phycocordibacterales; family Phycocordibacteraceae; genus C7867-001. The sequence continues at coordinate 3,082 of JBAQWN010000032.1, read as the reverse complement.
GATTGATTCTTGACCACTTGATAATGTCAGAAGGTGATAGACGTAGAGGTATTTCTGTTAGTAATACTAGTGGACAACTAACAAACAGTAATATTCAACGTTTCTGCAGTGGTGTCTGGATTGAGAACTCAACCAACTTCACGGTAGACGGAAATACTATCAGTAATAATGGCGTCAGAAATGAGTGTATTCCGACCACTGGTGGTGTAGATGTGATGAATAGTAATCTTATTACTATTCGCAATAACACTATCGGCAGTAACGACGTCGGTGTGTATGTTAATGGTTCTTCCAACGTAGACATATACGCTAATAAAATTAGCGGTAATTATGGCTACAATGATTCTTTCGGATATGGAATAAATAATTTTAACGAAGGAAACATAGTAAATGCAAGAATGAACTGGTGGGGGAATGTATCAGGTCCATCTCATTCTAGTAATGACGGAGGCAACGGCGATGCTGTATCTAACGGCGTAGCTTTTAGTCCTTGGTTTGGTGATATTGAACTTGAATCAGTCAGAGGTATTCCATCCGTAGATGATGACACAACAAAATATTTCACTATCACTGAAAATGTAAACGCAACTTCAACAGACGGATACGTTTTAAACATTAAAGCTGGCGCAACATTTACTGGTAGCTCAACTTGGGATGGAAGTATTGATCCACCAACTGTCACCACTATCTCCACAGCGCCTTCACGAAGTGGCTACACGACGACGATGGGAAGTATTATTGAAGTTGGTTTTTCTGGTAGTAAATTGTCGTTAAGTAATGCCGCTAGATTGTTCTTCCCCGGAGAAGCTGGAAGGCTCATCGGGTGGACAAGACCTGGCGAAGGATTTACTGAAATAACCGCTGTGTGTACGGAAGATTCTCAGTCTTGGGCAGACGGTGAAGGCGGCCTACTCACTGATGGTGATTGTAAAAAAGACGTTGGAGGTGGCCTGGTGGTGTGGACAAGACACTTTACGACCTTTGGAACTTATACTCAGACAGTTACACCAGCGCCAAGTTCTGGCGGCAGCCCTGGCTCTATTGGTATATTCCCATCGACAACTGGAACGGGAGGTCCATCAGTAACAGCTGGTCCTACAGCGCCATCAGCATCAGTGGGGACAGTCCTCGGAGCATCAGTCTTCGTCTTCTTAAAGAATCTTGGCTTCGGATCTCGAGGTAATGATGTCATCGAATTACATAAGATTCTTATCAAAGAGGGTCTATTGAAGATTTCAACACCGACAGGTTGGTTTGGCCCACTCACAAAAGCGGCACTCATGAAATATCAAGCAAAGAATAAGTTACCGGCGACCGGATACTTTGGCCACATCACCAGAGAATTCATCAATAAACTAAACGCAATCTAAGCAACAAACAAATCCGCGCAGGCGGATTTGTTTGTTGCGCGTATTCGTTGTATCGTTATTGAGACATGCACAAGCCGATCCTCCACACACTCCACGATTATTTCTTTCCCCATAAACGGAATAGTCACAGACCTCATATCTTCCGTACAGCGTCCGTTGCCTTCATTGTTCTTGGTGTGCTCGTACTTGAGGGTGCCTATCTCACGCAGATTAAGTTTGTATTTCCCCATACGAGCTTTCTCGGGGCGGTACTCCCTAGTGCTCTGGTAGCGCTCACCAACGATGATCGTACTGCAAACGATGTTTCTATCGTGGTAGAGAACACATTGCTCGCACAGGCAGCACAGGCAGCCGCAAACGATATGGCTACACATGGGTACTTCGCCCATGTGAGCCCTGATGGCAAAACCCCGTGGTATTGGCTCAAGCTCGTCGGATACAAATACCAATACGCGGGCCAGAACCTCGCCGTAGACTTTACCGACTCAATAGCCGTCGAGAAGGCGTGGATGGCGTCACCAGACCATCATGCAAACATCGTGAAGCCTCAATACACTCAGATAGGTATCGGCACTGCTCACGGGACATATCAAAACAAAGAGGCTACGTTCGTCGTGCAGTTTTTTGCTTCTCCTGAAATCGCTTCACCACAGGGAAGCGTTATCGTCGCTAGCGCACCAAAGGCAGTAGTGCTTGAAAAGGGTACGGCAACGTCGGCAGTCAAGGTTCTCGGCACACAGGATCAAGTCGTGGCAGTACCTGCGAATCCTTCACCAATCATAAGTTTCTTCGCCACTGTCAGTACCTCTCCAACACTTACCATCACCTACATTCTCTCTGTCTTAGCGATTGTTACTCTCGCACTGCTCGTCATCGCGATTATGGTGAGAGCGCGTGCTGTGTATATCGAAACAATTGCTGGAGGCCTGTTCTTGCTCGTTGTCCTGCTCGGCATACTCTTCTTCAATCTCAAGAGCGCGGCGAAGGTACAAGTCTCGCAGGATGCTCTCGCATCGAGCGTCATTCTAAACTCCTAATCGAATAGGTCTCTTTCCTTTTTCACTCCGGCAGGGTAATTTGAGAAGATGTTGAAGATAGGCATAGTGTGAACGCTACCAGCAATGCCTTTAGTTTAGAGAGCGCAAAATTAGTACCCTTCGTCTTCACGATTAAACTCCCGCCGCCCGACTACAGAACGATTAAGAGGGCGTAGAACGCCCTACAGTGGCGTTTGTGCCCTCGGCAGGACTTGAACCTGCAACCTTGCCGATAGAAGCGGCTTGCTCAATCCATTGAGCTACGAGGGCGTGTGCCTTTGGGAGGAGTCGGACCTCCGTATCGCCCGTTTCAAGGGTGCGCTCTACCGTTGAGCTACAAAGGCAAATAGAAAAGCCGCCACGAAGACCCGCAATGTGGGCGGGTTCGTAGCGGCTATCTAAAGTTCCTTCGTTGCATTATGGGCTGATGATACCAGACACAATGCGTTTGGCCAAGGCAAATGCCTTGAAGAAAGGTGGCGTAAGAAGCCCGCTGTACTGAAGGTCCCTCTCAATCTGGCTCTTCGTCAGCTTCGCATTTATAGGACTTATCCCAACGCCCGCCTTTCAAAACTAATCTCGGATTTGCCAAAGCACGAAATCAAGCATTTTCACTCCTGATATTTTATCTGGACACATCGTTTCAAATTGACGGACGAGGTATTGACCCTTTTC